>NZ_VFVV01000010.1:0-251586 GCF_006442695.1 Mesorhizobium sp. B2-3-7
CCCAGCCAGCATGTTGAATCAGATTTGCAAGCCTTAGGGAATCCCACCCGATTCAGCCTCAATTCATTCCGCTCTAGCGGCAGGTTCCCCCGCGTTTCGCCAAGACGTCGGCATGTGACATGGGGCTCAGCCAGGACGCCGGGAAAGTGCTTCAAGGCTTTCCACGCCCGAAAGCGGGTGCGGTCGTCACCTGCCAATATAGGCGGCCAGTTCGTCGGGCGTCCCGTTCGGGAAGGCCTGTTTTAGAAAGTCCATGAACGCCGACACTCGCGCGCTGAGCAGCCGTCGAGAGGGGTAGAGCGTCCATAGAGCGATCTCGGGGCCGTCGATCTCCCCCCAACTTACCAGTGTGCCGTCAGCCAGGTCGTGGCTCACCAACGAAATGGGAAGACGTGCCGCACCGACGCCGGCCCGCACCGCGTCCCGGACCATGATGAGCGTCGACAAAGCGACGACCGGCTCGATCCTGATCGTTGACCGGCCGCCTTGTGTCTTCACGTGCAATGTCTGCAGATCGCCTGCCCCGCGCGCAACGCCAGGAGCGGCGAGTCCACCGGTCGGGCGAGGAAGGTCGGGGCGAGCCACCACGACCAGACGATCGCGCAGAAACGCCCGTCCGACCAGGCTTTCGTCGGGATCCGGATTGACCCGGATCACCAGGTCATAGCCTTCCTCGATCATGTCCACGGCCCGGTCCTCGGTCGTGACCTCCAGCCTCACCTCCGGATATTTGAGGGCAAACCCCGCGGCGATCCTTCCCATTGCGGTCTGAGAAAAATGCAAAGGCGCGCTGATCCGCAGCCTCCCCTTGGGTCTCTGACCGCCCGAGGCAATCGCCGAAGCGGTCTCGTCGAGTTCGGCGAGCAACGCTCCCGTCCGCTCGAAGAGCGCCCGTCCTTCTTCGGTGAGCTTGAGGTTACGCGCACCCCGTTCAAACAGGCGCAGATCAAGACTGCTTTCCAGTTCGCCAACGCGCCGGGACAGGGTTGCCTTGGGCCGGCCGGTGGCCCTTGCCGCTTTGCCGAAGCCGCCATGACGGGCAACGAGATTGAAATCGGCGAGGGCAAGGAGGTCCATGTGTGTTCCACCAGTGAGACGACGTGTCTAAAATTTCCGCCTGTTGGGCTGTTAGTGAGCCACACATATTGGAGCTGTCAAGCAATCCAACAGGAGAAATTTCATGACCATTCTCGTTACCGGCGCCACGGGCAACATTGGCCGCCAAGTCGTCGAACATCTCGTCAAGCGCGACGCAGATGTGCGTGCTCTCGTCCGCGATCCGTCGAAAGCCAACTTCCCGGCAGGCGTCTCCGTCGTGCAAGGCGACTTTCTCGATGTCGATTCGCTGCGGAAAGCCATGTCCGGAGTCTCTACTCTGTTCCTCTTGAACGCCGTGGTACCGGACGAATTCACCCAAGCTTTGGTCGCGCTCAACGTCGCCCGATCTGCCGGCATCGAGCGGATCGTCTATCTGTCGGTGGTCCACGCTGACGTCTATGTGAACGTACCCCATTTCGCGGGCAAGTTCGGCGTCGAGCGCATGATCGAGGAGATGGACTTCAAGGCTACGATCTTGCGCCCGGCCTACTTCATCCAGAACGATCTGATGATCGAAGACGTCATCACCGGCCACGGCACCTACCCAATGCCGATCGGCGCCAAGGGGCTCGCCATGATCGACGTGCGTGATATCGCCGAGATCGCCGCCCTCGAGTTGCTGCGCCGCGAACAGTCTTCCGAGCCGCTTGCGCTCGACCGAATCAACCTCGTCGGCCCGGAGACACTGACCGGGACGGATATCGCCGCAATCTGGTCAGAGGTGCTTGGCCGCCCGATCAACTACGGCGGCGACAATACCGAAGGCTTCGAGCAAAATCTCAAGCAGCTCTTGCCCGCCTGGATGGCCTACGACATGCGCCTGATGGGCGAGCGGTTCTTGACCAACGGGATGCTGCCTGAGGCCGGCGACGTCGAGCGCCTGACCGCCTTGCTCGGACGCCCACTGCGCCCATATCGCGACTTCGCCTCGGCGATCGCTGCCTCCGCTTGACGGAAGCAAGGACAAGCAACGGGGATAGGCCGTCTAGCCCGGCATCTCCAGCCCAAGCGCCTCGATCATCGCCGGGTCCAGGGCGCGCGTGGTGTCGTCCATCATGCCCATGCCGTCGAAGAGGGCCCAGAAGGCCCAGGCAAAGCCGAACGACTCTGCGCTTTGCCTGACGTCGGCGATGTAGCGGGCGCGGTCGGGATCGGGCGCGGCGACGTAGCGGGCGTCGGTGCGCAGCGCGCCGAACTCGCCCATGATGATGCGTTCGGGCGCGATGTCATGGCTATCCGCCCAATCGCGCGCCTGGCTAAGGTATCTGTCGATGAACCAGCGGCCGGGCTGGGCGTCAAAATAGACCTTCAGCACGCGCTCGGTTTCCGCGTAGGCGGCTTTCTTGTCCGCTTCGGAGGTTTCGGCGTCCTCGGCCATGCGCGCCCGCACCGAAGCTAGCGTCGCCTCGAGCGAACCGGCCGAGGCGGGCCACGGCACGTTGTTGAGCGAACGGTAGACGGGTTCGCTCATCCACGGCGCGCCCTGGTGGCTGAACAGGTAGGGCTCATAGAAGTGGAAGGTGAACAGGATCGGTTCGAAGCGCGAGAGCGGCGCCGGATCGAGCGCGGTCAGCCCGCTCACCATGGAGCCGCAGCCACCGGTCACGACCAGCGGCAGGGTAACGGACGATGCCCTGGCTTCGGTCAGGAGCGCGAACTGGACCTGCGACCAGACGTTGGACTCGCAGGATTGCTGCGGCTCGTTGACCGGCTCCAGCGCGACCTTGCCCGATGGAAACCGCGCCAGCCGGCCGGCAAGCTCGCCGATCAGCGTCCGATAGAGATCGAAGGCGGGCGCGGCAGTGCTGGAGACCATGCGGTCCGGATTCCAATAGTGGGTCGCGCTATTGGCCTGCACGTTGACGATGATGCCGAGGTCGGCGTCGAGAGCGGCGGTGACCGCCCGATCGAGCATCGCCAGCAAACGGCCGCGCGTGCCGGCATCGCCGGCCAGGAACGGGCCAGGATCGACCGGCAGGCGGATGAAATCGAGACCTGTCGCGCGCAGCCTGCGCAGATCGGCCGCCGTCGGCACCGGCCGCTGCTGGAATGGAGGCCAGTCGTAGTCGGTACGGGGTGCGGGGAATTCGCGCGTCAGCGAAAACCAGGGGAAGGCGTTGACGCCGCGCCGGAAGCGCCATTCGCCGGTGGCGGCCAGGCTGGACGACACGGGAGAAAGCGGCGCGAACAACGCCGCCGTGGACAGCGCCGCTCCGAGAACCCGCCGGCGCGACCACGTCGTCATGCGTGCGAGGGATGGTCGACCGGAACGGCCTCGCCGGCGACGACGCCGAGCAGCCGGAAGGCTTCATTCTCATAGGCCAGCAGCACGTCTTCCCAGCGGAAGGCTTCGCGGGCGCGCGCCCTGGCGGCCTCACCGCAACTCTCGACCAGGGCGTCGTCTTCGATGGCCCGATCGATCCGGCCGGCGCAAGTGCCGGCATCGGTGAAATAGAGGGCGGCGGCGCCCGCGGTCCATCTGTTGTAGGGATTGTCGTGGGCGATCACCATGTTGCCGGCCGCCAGCGCCTCGACCAATGACGGGTTGGTGCCGCCGACCGTGTGGCCATGCATATAGGCGCGCGCGTGGTACCGCAGCGCCTTCACGGTCGCCTGGTCATAGATGGCCCCGGGCAGGACCACCGAGCCGTTCGCGGCCTTGCGGATGGCGGCGTGATAGGGGATTTCATCCGAGAGCGTTCCAAGCACCACCAGCTTCATGTCGCGCTTTTTGCTGCAAAAGGCTTCGACGATCGGCAGGATGTTGTTGTCGGGCTCGATGCGCGCGATCGAGATCAGGTACTTTCCAGGTTCGAGCCCGAGCGCTCTGACCGGTGCCTCCGGCGCCGTCGTCACCGGATCGCCGCCATAGGGGATGGTGACGATCGCGCTGCGCGGCCGGCGTGTCGCCAAATGATCGGCGATGACAGGATGATCGGCGACGAGGCGATGCGAGGTCCAGGCGCCGATCCATTCGTTGAGCCAGAACCAGCTTCGCGCCGACAGGCCCCATTTGGGGCGGCGCCATTCGATGCCGTCCATGTTGGTCATGATCTTGCGCCGCATCAGCCTGAGCCAGGTCAGGAAAAGCGCGCCATTGTAACCCAGCACGAGGCACACGCCGGGCCGCCGCACGGCATCGCGCACGCATTGCCAGTCGAATTCCAGCGTCGCGCGCGGACCTTTCGAGGCGACCTGGATGTGGATGAGTTCGATGCCGCGCCAGGTTTCGCTGCGCACCCTGTGCTCGACACGCTCGACTTCGTCCTGGCAGTAAACGCCGACCCTCCAGCCGCGTCCGGCGAGGAAAAGCGCCAGCTTCTCGGCGAAGGTTTCAAAACCGCCGTGGGCCGCGGGTATGCCGCGCGTTCCCAGGATCAGGATGGAGGGCTTTGATGTCATGGCCGACGGGACTTTCCGGAATGTTCATTGCACCAGAACCCACCCTGCGACTTCCAGCCGGGCAAGAGTGGGAGCAACTGTCGCAGAACGTCGTAAAAAATTCTTACCAAACGCCGGAGTTGTTTCATTATCGGTCAACTTTCCGGGCGTATCTGTATCGAAACGAGGCGTTGCTGGGGTTCCTCGGCCTAACCGCCTGGGAAAGCGGACCGGGCATGATTCTTGCCCCTGGACTTCGGCAGCCATCCGCCTCGCGCGATGCTGGATGGGGTATGAACCTGGCGGGATATTAAGATGCGGATTGCCTGCGTTCATCAGGGCTACGAACTCTATGGCTCCGACCGAAGCTTCGCGGAAAGCGTCGCAGCCCTGCGCGCCGCGTTTCCGTCCGCCGACATCGAAGTCGTGCTGCCGCGCAGCGGGCCGATCGTGCAGATCCTCGAACCGCATGCCAGCCGAATCGTCTTCGAGCCGCTCTGGGTGTTGCGGCGCCAAGCCATCCTGCGCCTCGCGACCGTCGAGATGGCGCGCCTGCCGCTGGCCCTATGGCGGGCATGGCGACGTCTGAGGCAATGCGATCTGGTCTATGTCAACACCTCGATCGTGGCCGACTATGCGCTGGCCGCCCGCCTGCTGCCTCACAAGGCTGTCCTGCATATCCACGAGATCCCCGAAGGTTTCATGCGCACGATCCTGGTCGCCTTGATGCGCTGGAGCCACGCCGACCTGATCTTCAATTCACGCGCCACGCGCGCCGCTTTCGGCATTGCCGGACGTTCACGCACGCATGTGGTCTATAATGGCGTTGCCGGCCCGCCCGCGGTCGAGCCGATGCACTATGACGGCAGCCGGCCGTTGCGGGTGCTGCTGCTCGGCCGCATCAACAGGATCAAGGGCCAGGAAGTGCTGCTCGAGGCGGTCGCCTCGATGCCGCCGGAATTGCGCTCGCGCATCGAAGTGCGGCTGGTGGGCGGCGCTTTCGAAAGCACCGAGCGCGAACTGGCCTTGGCCGAGCTGGTGAACACCATGGGATTGGCCGATCGCGTCAGCGTGCTGCCGTTCATACCGGACCCCTCGCAACACTACCGCTGGGCCGACATCGTCACCGTTCCGTCGCGGCGCCCGGAATCGCTGGGCCGCGTCGCCATCGAGGCGATGGCCTATGGTCGGCCGCCACTGGTATCGGCGATCGGCGGGCTGGTCGAGGTGGTCAGCGACGGGGAGACCGGCTGGCATGTTCCGCCGAACAACGCCGCCGCCCTTGCCGCGAAATTGCAGGCGATCATCCTGCGGCCCGAGGCCTGGCGCGGTTTTATTGCCGCCGGCCGCGCGCGCTACGAGACAGTCTTCAGCGAACCGGTCGCAGCGGCCGCGATCGCGGCGATCGCCGCCGACAAGCTGAAAGTGACGATGGCGAGGCCGGGCAGGCCGGCAACCGCCCGCCAGGCGGAGACCCGGCCGTGAAATTCCCGGTCCATCTGCTGCGACGCCTCGTGCTGATGGTCGGCGGCGAGGCGATGCAGAGCGGCTTTCACTTTGCCCTCAACATCGCGCTGCTGCACATGCTGTCGGCGCAAGGTTACGGTCTCTTCGCCATCGGCATGGTGATGGGCGGCGTCGGCCTGTCGTACATCCGATCGCTCACCGCCGTCCCCGCCTCGATATGGATGGGCAAGAGCACCAACAGCGCCGGCGTCGATGCCCATGACGTGGCCTTCGGAACAGCGGCGCTTGTGGTGTCGCTGCTGATGGCGGGCAGCACGGCGATCCTGATGCATCTCCTGGGCGATCCGAGCGGCATCGCCGCCGGCTGCTTCGTCGGCGCATGGTCGCTGCGCAGCCACATGCGCACGGCACTGTTCGCTCGGCGCCAGCAGGTGATCGTCTCCATCAGCGACGCCGCTTTCACGATTGCCGGCATCATCCTGACCGGACTGACCATGTGGTTGGCGAAGGACGCGCTGCAAACCGTGTTTTATGTGCTTGCGGCCGCAAATCTGCTCGGCATCGTCGTCCTGGTTCGGCTGGCGCGCCGCACACCTCGCATCAGCTTCCGCATGCCGACGCGCCGCCGCTATACAAGGCTCTGGCCGCAGCTGCGCTGGTCGGCGTTCAGCGCGACCACCACAAACATCCAGGGTCAATGCCTGGCCCTGCTGGTCGCGGGCATTGCCGGACCCGCCGCTTACGCGCCGCTGGCGGCGGTCCTCGTGCTGTTTGCCCCACTGCGCATCATCAGCCTTGCTCTCTTCAACATGACGCAGCCGGAGCTGGCGAAGCTGATGCGCAATAACGAAACAAGCCGTGTCTGGGCGCAAGCGAAGATCTGGTCGCTGGTCATGGGGATCGGTGGCCTCGTCTATGGATGTGCCATCCTATTCGTCCTGCCGATGATAAAATCCCAGGCCCTCCAGGATGCCTCGGTCGGATTCATCGGACTTTTCGTGATCGCGAATTTCATCCCGGTCATGCTTTATGTCATGCCTCGCATCATCCTTGAGATCCTCGGCGATTTCCGGACCGTCGCGTTCATCACGACCGGTGGCGCAATAATCGGGCTGACGCTGATCGCAATCCTGCTGGCAATCGCGCCTCCGCCGTGGTCGCTGTTGGGTTCCGCGGTCTCCGAAATCTTCGTCCTTGCCGCATCATGGTATTTCGCGCGTCACCGCATATGGAACATCGAGCACCCGGACCAGCGGCGCGACAGCTGGTTGGGCGGGTGGCGGCGGTCGGTCCCGTTCGCCCCGGTAAAACGGTAGCAGAGACCGGTGGCAGGCGAGGCAGTGAGGGTGTAACGGACGCACGCGGCGGGAAGGCCCCGTTTGTCGTCGGCGTCGTCTCACGAATGGCCCCGACGTGGCACGACCGATCGGTGCAATTTCTGAGTGTCCATCAACGCACCGTTCATGCTTTGATGCTAGCGATCGACCTGAGCGCAAGTGCCCAACGTCTCACCGGGCCTCATGGCAGGTCGACGAGCTGGGCACGCGGGCAAAGGTTCGACTAGTTCGGCCATCGGCCGGTAGGCGAAAGCAACGAACATAATGGCGCCAAAGGTCTGGTCCTGACCGAACTTTGCCGTGGTTTAGGATGCGTGGGTATCGCAAGCGCTGCCATTGGTCCGCAACCATGGCTTTCGTGCGCTCCAACGCACGGCTGCCCGGGGCGGTCCTGAGTTGGCGGGGTTTACACTGCTTGCGTGAACGATGTTTATGGCCGGCCGGGAGGACAGGAGAAGCATGTGGCAAGCCACGGGAACGGCTCCCAAGACGGATCTATCCGACGGGTTATTGTCCCCGACTGCCGCCAGCGCCGGTACAGCCGCGCGCTTCAAAGCCCGGCTGCACACCAGCCTCGACACTGTAAAGCCGCTCTGGCTGCGATTTCAGGCCGATGGCGTGTGCACCGCGCATCAGCATTATGCGTGGGTCGAGGGGATCGCCAAACGGCTGATGCCCAAAGGCGCGGAACTGCTTGTCGTCGAGGTGAACGACGCCGCCACGGGCGCGCCGGTCATGCTTTTGCCGCTGATGCGGCGCCGGGCGCTGGGCCACTCCGTGATCGAATGGTTGAGCTGCGGCGTCTGCGATTATTCGGCACCGCTGCTGGCGGATGACAGGGCATGGACCAGGCAAGGCGCCGACGCCGCATGGGCGGCAGTCCGCGCCGTGCTGCCACCGGCGGATCGCATCCATATCTTGGGAATCCCGCAACAGATCCAACGAGTCGCCAATCCTCTGGCGCTGCTTTCGGCGGCGCACGATTCTCTCCAGATCACCTCCGGCCTTGTCCTGCACGGCGAACCGGAAACGCTCATCAAGCGCATCTGCAGGCCCTCCTTCGCCAAGAGCTTTCACAAGCATTGCCGCCGCCTCGAAAAGCTCGGTGGCCTGAGCCTGGTCGAGGCCGACACGCCGGCGCTTACGGAAACGCTCTTTGACACGCTCCTTGAACTGCGACTGAAGCGGTTTCGCGAGCTCGGCCGTTTCGACCTCTTGACGCAGGAACCCGTCGTCGACTTCTACCGAGTTGCCGCGCTGCATGGCCTTTCCGACGGCTCGGTGCGCATCTTCGGATTGCGCGGAGGGGAAGCCTGGCTCGCCGTCATCTATGTACTGGTCAGGAAAGGCACGCTCCATACCCTGTTGCTCGGGATCGACCAGAATGCCGTCGCCCCGCCGGGACTGACGACATTTGGCAAGCTGATGATGTGGGGGCGCGGGCACGGGTTCGACTATTTCGACCTTTCGGTCGGCAGCCAGGGCTATAAGGAGCACATCGGCGCCGCCAGTTCGGTGCTGGCGGAACTGTGCCAGTCGATGACACTGCGGGGATGGGGCGCCACCGCCTACATTTCGCTGCGCTGCCGGATCGAGCTTTTCATTCGCTCCAAACCGCGGCTGCTCAAGGCCGGCCAAGGCCTGGTGCGCGGCCTGCGCCGCTTGCGCTGACAGGCAACCGAGCTGATCCGCAATGAACCGTAAAACGTACAGCATCGATTTGCAGGACCGGTCGAGAGGACGCATCGCGAGGGCGCTGCGGTTCGTCCGGCAGCAAGGAATCCTCGAACCGTTCCGGCTCGTGCGACGGCATGGCCTTGGTGACAGCGGCCGCTTCGTCGCACGCAACATCCGCCATCTCGTTGCCGACCGGCTGGCGCGCCAGTGGGATCGCGACAATGGCGTCGACACGGCGGGTTCGATCCGGCTCGACGCGCTCGATGTCGTCGGACCGCACCGGGACCAGGGCAATGAATGCGTCTGCACGTCGCCCAGATCCTTCGCCTTCATCATGGACAGGCTGACGGACGATCTTGCAGACTACACCTTCATCGATATCGGTTCGGGCAAGTCGCGCACGCTCCTGCTGGCCTCGCATTACCCGTTCGCCGCGATTGTCGGTGTGGAGTTCGCGCGGGAGCTCGTCGCAATCGCCCGGCGCAACATCGAGCGATACAAGAGCCCGGCCCAGAAATGCCGCCAGATTGCAGTTATCGAAGCGGATGCCGCGACGTATGAGTTCCCGCCGACGCCGCTGCTGGTCTATTTCTACAATCCCTTTTCCAGGGACGTGTTCGAAATCGTGCTGGGCAATCTCATGTCGTCGCTGGAACGGCACCCGCGGCCCTGCCTCGTCGTTTACGGCAGTTCGAGCCACAGGGCCATCGAATGGGCGAAGCCCGCCATCCACGATGCCGGGTCTTTCCACCAACGCGTGACGCCGCCCATGCCGCGTTTCCTCGACGCGGTGCGGACCATCGATTACGCGATCTTCGACTACCGGCCATCATAAAGGGCGATTTTGTCAGGGCCGGCGGCCGGCCGGGTTCAGCAGCCGTTTCGTCAGCACCCGCCATGCCGTCAGCGGCAGTTCGATCAGCCCCGGCAGCAGATCGTTTGAGGCGAACGCCGCCCAGGATCGAACCGTCGCGAAGGAGTTGACATAGGCCGCGATGCCAAGCCTGCCGCCCAGCATCAGCGTCACGGATGAAACAGCGTCGCGGGCCAGATACATCCATGCCGTTCCCGGGCGAGCGGTAGCGGCTGCGGTGGCCCGGCCGTTCACTGTCTCCCACAGCATCGCGCCCAGGTCGACGCCGGCAGGCGCGCAAAGTCCGAACCACGACCAGGGGCGCGGATTGACGTCGAGAAGCTTGAGCGTGCCGTCGCGACAATCGTGCTTGAATTCGACCTCGACCAGGCCGCTATGGCCGATCGACGACAGCAATGTGCGCGCGGCAGCGACGGCGCGGGGCTCGTCGACGATCTCGACGAAGGTGCTGGTATAGCCGAAGTCGACCGGATACTGCCGCGAGCGGCGCGCGGTGAACTCCGCGATCGGCTTGCCCTCGTTCCAGAGCGCGGCGTAAGAGAATTGGCTTTCTCCCCCGCCCGGCACGCGCTCCTGCACGACGACGTTTTGGCCGCCGACCTGTTCGGCCGCGTCGCGATAGGCGGCAAGAAACGAGGCCCTGTCGTCGGCCTGGACGACCTTGGCCCTGGCGATGCGGGTGTTGCCGCCGCCCATGTGAGGCTTGAGAACGACCGGAAAAACCATGTCCAGGGATGAGGCCTGCGCCATGGATGCGATGTCATAGGTCCTTGGAATGGACAGCCGCAACTCGGTTGCCCGCCTGTAGAGGAGAGGCTTGTCGCAGACCCACTGCAACGCATCCCAGGAAGGCAGCAAGATCTTATAGATCGCCGACAGGGCGGCGAGGTTTTCCGAGACCAGGCGAACCTCTGGATCGGCGGCCGGGATCAGGAGGCATCCCTCCAGCCGGTGTTTAGGCGCCGCTTCCAGCAGAAACGGCAGTGCCCGCTCATCGTTTGGGCCGGGCCAGCGGATGGTGGCTCCGACAAATCGCGACCAGCCCGGCAGCGGCGAATCATTGGTGATGTAGGTGAGGGGCACTTTTTGCGCGCCGAGGCTGCGCGCCAGGGCAAGCGTGCCGTGCGCGCCCCCAAGAAACACTGCGCCTGACGTCGCCAAGCCTACATCCTCACATGCTGTCCGGCACGGCCGGTTGCCCAGCTCTTCCGCTTTGACAGGCGAGAGCCCCGCCTGATCGCGCTGATACATGGCGGGGCCCGCGATGCTCAACGCGGCTTCGGGCCGGCGGGAACCGAGGCTTCGCCCAGTCTCACGGTGGAGCGCCGTGCGTTCTGCCCCTTGCTTCTGGCAGTGCGTATGAAACGGGTGACGGCCTGCGCCGCATACGGGGTGGCGGCGGTGAAACGCATCAACGGGCCAAAACTCGCGACCGCGCTGGCGCCGACAAAATGCAGGCCGGGAATGTTCGATTCCAGTCCCGTGGAAAGGACAGGCGATCCGTCGCGGCAGGCGATCGCATCGAGGAAATCGGGGGCGAAGAGCCCGAGCTTGCCGATGTCTATGCGATAGCCGGTCGCGAGCAGGACGTGATCGTAAGCGGTCGAGCCGTTCTCGAACCGCAAGTCTAGTCCGGAGTTGCTGGCGGAGGCGCCGACGATCACGCGGCCGGCCTTGACCTTGATGCCGCCGAAGTCCGGCCGCAGCCAGCCTGACGCGCCGGCCCTGAGGCCACGCGCATTGACCCAGCGTCGCGCCGCCGCCGGCAAACCATGCACGAGACCCGGCGCCTCGATCAGCCAGGACAGCGGGAACGGGCCGACGCGCGAGGGCGACGCCAGGAGTTCCTCGGCGGCGCCGAGCACATTGCGGCCCCGGCTGCTGGACGGCGCGCCCAGCCAATGGATGTCGCCCCGGCAGACGAGTTCGACGTCGGCTCCCGCCTTTCTCAGCAGGACGGCGGATTCGCAGGCGCTCTGTCCGCGTCCGACAACGGCGACATGCTTGCCGGCAAAGGCTTCGAATCCAATGTGCGCGCTGGTGTGGCTGACCAGTTCGGAGGGCAGGCCGGTGAAGGCGGCGGGCACCAGTTCCTGGTTCTTCAGGCCCATGGCGACGACGACGCGGCCGGCGCGAACCGCATCGCCGTCGGCAAGGATCAGCCGGAATCCCGCATTGGTCCGTTCGACACGGCTCACCATGCGCGTGTCGAGATCCGGAACCGCCTGAGCCTGAACCCACATTCCATAGTCGACGAAATCTTGCCGCAGTAATGGCTCGCGCAATTGGACGCGCTGGCCGCTGGCGTAGGAATCGAGGGAGAGCGGGCCGTTCGGGTTGCCGATAAAGGTTGCGCGCCAGGGCGAGCGAAGCCGCATGCCCCGAGGCATGTTCTCGCGCCAAAAGCCCATCGGGCTGCCAAAGGCAAGCACGTCTACATCAGCTGCCCTGAGCGCCGTGGCGACGCCAAGTCCGAAAGGTCCGGCGCCGACAACAGCCACTTCACAGTCATTGCTTCGCACGGAAGCGGTCATGAACCTTGTTCTCCTGGATGGCCGCGCCATCCCCGCGCCGCTCTGACGCATTGGCGCCGCGGCCGGAGCCCGCCCTATTCCTAGGCGCGCCGAGGTTAACAATGCGGAAAGCAGAAGCGCCGAGCCGCCTCGGCGCATATGCCAAACAAGATGTCATATTGTTCCAGCCCACAGGTTCGCGGACATAATCGAGCCGATGCCGTCGGCTATGCTTGCGTCTTGCAGGGAAGCCGCCGCGGCGAGGAAATTGACACCCGCGCCGCTCTCCGCCATCCTTGGGGCCAGTCGCCGGACCGCGAAGAGCGGTCGAGTTCCGTGTCAGGGCGACCGAGGGCGAAGCGCATGTCCAGTGCCGTGAACAGCCAGAACTCCAAGCGTGCCGCGGTGCGCAAGGCGCTCGACCGCCACAAGGTCTACATCACCGCGCAGAGTTTTTCAGGCGGCACCTATAGGGCGCGCGTGCTGGTCGATGGCGAGGCCTACTGGGTCGACGAATTCCGCTTGAGCCAGCTGCGGCAGGGCCTGTCGCCCGCTGAGCTCGAACTGACGCCGGCGGCCGACGATTGAGCGTGGTGACTGGTTGGCAGCGACGTTTCGGCTAGTCACCCTGATACATGCCGCATCGGACCGTTCGAGCAGGCATGGCGCTCTGTTGTTGCAATTGGCTGGCTTGCGACGGTCGATGCCATGACGACGCCCTCCAAGCTCAAACCTTACCGCGCCAAGCGCGAATTCTCGAAGACGCCGGAACCGGCGGGTGGGTTGATCGCCGAGGAGGGCAACCGCTTCGTCGTCCACAAGCACCATGCCACGGCGGATCACTACGACCTGCGCCTTGAGGTCGGCGGCGTGCTGAAGAGCTGGGCGGTGCCGCGCGGACCTTCGCTCAATCCGGCCGACAAAAGGCTGGCGGTCGAGACCGAGGACCATCCGCTCGAATATATCGACTTCGAGGGCGTCATTCCCGAAGGCGAGTATGGCGGCGGGCCGATGATCGTCTGGGACACGGGCAGCTGGGCGCCGATGGAGGATGTCGAGAAGAGCTTGCGCACCGGCGCCTTCAAGTTCCGGCTGGCCGGGAAAAAGCTCAATGGCGGCTGGATGTTGACCAGGCTGAAGCCGAAGCCCGGCGAAGAGGAGGGCAAGAAGAATTGGCTTCTGTTTAAGGAGCGCGATCTCGCTTCCAATCCCACGCTCGACATCCTCGAAGAGCGGCCGGAGAGCGTGAAATCCGGCCGCCGTATCGAGGAGCTGGTGGCGCCGCCGCCGGCCAAGGCTGCGCCAAGGCCCGGCACGCTGAAGCCCGGCGCCTTGCCCGGCGCGGTCAAGGCCTCTCCCGCCGCCCGCATAGAGCCGCAGCTGGCGACACAGGTGCCGAAACCGCCGGGCGGTGACGATCCTGGCGACCGCACCGGCGAGTCCTGGCTGCATGAGATCAAGTTCGACGGCTACCGCACCATGGCGCATCTGACAGGTGGCGAGGTCAGGCTGATCACCCGCGGCGGCATCGACTGGACCAAGCGTTATGGCGATCTGCCGCATGCCTTCGCCAAGCTGCCGTGCCGGGAGGCCATCATCGACGGCGAGATCGTCGTGCTCGACGGCAAGGGCATTTCCCGCTTCGCGCTTCTGCAGGACGCGCTGGCGGAGGGCGCCGGCAGCAAGCTGCATTTCTACGCCTTCGATCTCCTGCATCTCGACGGCTGGGATTTGCGCAAGGCGCCGCTGGAAAGGCGCAAGGCGCTGCTGGCCGAACTGCTCGCCGGCCTGCGCGCCAACTCCGCGATCCAGTACAGCGATCACGTGGGCGGCGACGGGCAGGGGCTTTACGACCAGGCCTCGGAGCTTGGCCTGGAAGGCGTCGTCTCCAAGCGCGCAACCGCGACCTACCAGAGCGGCCGCACGAAGAGCTGGACCAAGACGAAGGCGCTGCAAACCGGCGATTTTGTCATCGCCGGCTACACCGTTTCGGATGCAGCCGAGGGGCTGGCGGCGCTTGGCCTTGCCGAATTCGAGGACGGCGAGCTTCACTATCGCGGCAAGGTCGGCACCGGCTTCGACGCCGAGACCGCGGCCGATCTTCTGGCCCGGCTGGAGCCGCTCACATCAGGCGCCATGGCGCCCGAAGGCGCGCCGCGCGAAATCATGCGCGAGATGCATTGGGTGAAGCCGCTGTTTTCAGCCCATATCCATTACGCCAACCGCACGGCGGACAATGCTCTGCGCCATGCGGTGTTTCGCGGCCTCAGGGATGTCGGCCTCTCGACGCCGGTTTCGGCCAAGCGCAAGCGGCTGATCGCGGAGGCTGACCTCGCCACGATCTGGGTAACCAACCCGACCAGGCGCCTGTTCGGCAAGACCGGGCCGACCAAACTCGACATCGCCGTCTACTACGCGCTGGTCGGAGATTTCATGCTGCCGCATATTCTAGGGCGTCCAGTGTCGCTGGTGCGCTGCCCGACCGGCCTGCCGAAGGACTGCTTCTTCCAGCGCCATGCCTTCACCGGCATGCCGCCTTCGGTTGCCACCTTCGAGGCGACCAATTCCGAGGGTGAGACCAAATCCTACCTCTCGGTCGAGGGCGCAAAGGGCTATCTGGCGCTGGCGCAGTTCGGCGTGGTCGAGTTCCACACCTGGGGTACGCATCGCACCAGCCTCGACAGGCCCGACCAGATCGTCTTCGATCTCGATCCGGGCGAAGGGATCTCCTGGCGCGAAGTGGTGGAGGCCGCGGTGCACATCAAGGGCGAACTGGAGAGGCTGGGGCTGGTCCCCTTCGCCAAAACCTCGGGCGGCAAGGGCATCCATATCACCGTGCCGGTGACCGCCAGGCAGAACTGGAAGACGCTGCACCAGGCGACCAGCGCTATTTCCACGCATCTGGCGGCAAGCGCGCCTGACACCTTCACCACCACAATGGGCAAGGACAACCGCAAGAAGCGCATCTTCATCGACTATCACCGCAACGCGCGCGGCCACACCTCCGCCGCACCCTATTCGCTGCGCGCCCGCACCAACCTGCCGGCCTCGACGCCGGTGAGCTGGGCGGATCTGGAGACGATCGACGCGCCGCAGGACCTGAACTATGCGTCGCTGCCGGGACTCTTGGAAACGTCGGGCGATCCGTGGGCTGAGATCGACGAGTTTGCTCGGGATTTGCCCACGTTCAAATAAATTGGTTTCCTCTCCCCCGCTTCGCGGGGGCGAGGAAACCCAAGTCCATCGACGCTTTTGACAATTTGAATTATTCTCTACTCGCGGCCCTTCCGGCGTCCTAAAACATTTCGTCAGGATTTGCCGGTAAGGTGCGGGGTCGGTGTAGGATTTGCGCAGCCTTGTTCGTCCTTCGGACGAAAGCGCTGCGAAAAGTTTCAGTGCATGGCCGCGTAGGAGTTCATCATGGCGCCCAGGGCAAGTTGGAAAGGTTACCTCAAGCTCAGTCTGGTGAGCTGTCCGGTGCGGCTATACCCCGCCACCAGCGCCAGCGAGCGCATCTCGTTCAACCAGTTGCACAAGAAGACTCACAACCGCATCAACATGAAGCCGGTCGATCCGGAACTCGGACTGGTCGAGCGTTCGGACCTGGTCAAGGGCTACGAGTACGAGGACAAGCAGTACATCATCATCGACGATAGCGACCTCGACGCGGTGCGCATCGAATCCAACCACACGATGAACATCGAGGCCTTCGTCGACGAGGACGAGGTCGACGTCATCTACCAGGACGCGCCCTATTACATGGCGCCGGACGGCGCGATGGCGGAGGAGACTTTCGCCGTGCTGCGCGAAGCCATGCGCAAATCCGGCAAGCTGGCGATCGCGCGGCTAGTCCTGTCCAGCCGCGAGCGCGTGGTGACGATCGGCGCGCGCGAAAACGGCATGTTCGTGTGCACGTTGAGGAACCCGAACGAAGTGCGCGGCACGGCTGAATATTTCGGCAATATCCCTGCCGGCAACCCGGATCCTGAAATGCTGCAACTCGCCGAAGCGCTGATCAAGCAGAAGGAAACCACCTTCGATCCGAAGAACTACGAGGATCGCTACGAGATCGCGCTGATGGCGATGATCCGCGAGAAGCTGAAGGGCCACAAGCCTATCATCGCGGCGGCACCCGAGCGCGGCAACGTCATCAATTTGATGGATGCGCTGAAGGCGAGCCTGTCGCAGTCGCAGTCGAAGCCGCCGGCCAAGTCGAAGAGCAAGGCCGACGAGAAGCCCGCCGCCAAGGCCAAGACGGCCGCGGGCGGCGCTGCTGAAAATCCGCTGAAAGCCAACCTGCTGAAGGCGGTCGGCAAGAGCAAGAAGTGACGGCACCAGCCGGCGCTATATTCGGCACGATCGGCGCGCTGGCGGCGTTTCCGCTCAGGCTGGCGGCGCGCGAGGTCGCGCGCCAGCATGGCGAACTCAGGCGCGGTGTCATCCGGCGCACCACGCATGTCGTGTTCGGTCGCGGTCTGCTGCTCAAGGCCGGGCTGGTCAAAGCCGGGCTCACGAAGACCGGCGATGTCGAGGTCGAACGCCGCGTCGCCGCCGAGCGCGGCGCCGGGCGCACATTGCTCAGCGAGAACGGTTTTCTGCGCCTGCTCGGACTGATGAAGGCGCCTGAGGCCTCCTCGCTGTCGCGGCAATCGCTGATCGATCAGTCGCAGCTATCCGGCGCCGACCTCGATCTCTTGTCGCTGTTCGATGCCTTCGAACATGACTCGGAACCCTATTCCTTCCGCGACCTGATCCTGGCGCGCAAATATGCCGGGCTGGTCGCCGGCGGCGCGACATGGGGCGCGATCGCGCGCTCGGTGCATCGTTCCGGCCCGGTGGCTTCGCTCACCGCCAAGTCGCTCGCGGTCGGCTCGGCATCCGGGCGGCCCGATGCGATCTATCTGGATGGCGGCGAGAGCGAGCTCGACGGGCAATTGCTGTTCGATCTCGGCGCCTCCGACGACGATCCGCTGGAAGAGCTGTTCGCCGAGGCCGAAGCGGCGGAGGAGGGCGGCGACCATGATGGTGCCGCCGCGCTCTACCGGCGCTGCCTTGCCATCGATCCAGGCGACGCGATCGCAGCCTTCAACCGCGCCAACTGCCTGCGCGCCGGCGGCCACCCGGCGGAAGCGGCCCATGACTATGCGCGCGCGATCAAGCTCGATCCGGCTTTCGTCGAGGCCTGGTTCAATCTCGCCGGGCTGATGAGCGAGGAGGGCAAGACGGCGTCGGCGCGAAGGCACTTGTGGAAGGCGATCGCGCTCGACGGCAATTACGCCGATCCGGTTTTCAATCTCGCCCGGCTCGAATTCGACGCCGGCAATCTGCTGGAAGCGCGGCGGCTGTGGGCGCGGTATCTGGAGCTCGACGCGGAGTCGGAGTGGGCTGGAGTTGCGGCCAAGGGCGTGCAGTTCGTGGACATGCAGCTGGCGCGGACGGCGGGCTAAGGCTCTTTTCCTTCTCCCCTGTGGGAGAAGGTGGATCGGTGCGCAGCGCCGAGACGGTTGAGGGGTGCGTCACGGAATGAGGCGTTTGCGTTCCCTGGAACACCCGTCATCCGGCCGAGCTTCGCGAGACCACCCCCGGGGCGAGCCAACGGTCTCGCCGCCCTTCGGGTCCCACAAGGGGAGAAGGGGTCACCAACGCCGAGCCACGGGAGCCCTATTCCATGACCACCTTCCTCTTCGACGGCGACGACACAGCTCCCGTCACCATCCTGCTCGCGCATGGCGCTGGCGCGTCGATGGATTCTCCTTCGATGACCGCCACCGCCAAGGCGCTGGCGGCAGTAGGCTTTCAGGTCGCGCGGTTCGAGTTCCACTATATGGCGTCCCGCCGCTATGGCCACCGCAAGCCGCCGCCGCGCGCCGAGACAGTGAACCCGGAATACATCAAGGCGATCGCCGACCTCAGGGCGAGGGGCGTGACCGGGACGTTGATCATCGGCGGCAAATCGATGGGCGGTCGCGTCGCCTCGATGGTGGCGGACGAGATGTTTGCCAGGGGCGAAATCTCGGGCCTGCTTTGCCTCGGCTATCCCTTCCACCCGCCCGGCAAGCCCGAGCAGTTGCGGACCAAGCATCTGGCCGGGTTGACGATACCGACGCTGATCTTCCAGGGCACGCGCGACGAGTTCGGCACGCCCGACGAGATTGCCGGCTATGGGCTCTCCGACAGCATCGAGGTCGTATGGTTGGAGGATGGCGATCACGATCTGAAGCCGCGCAAGAGCATCTCGGGGTTTTCGACCGCCGATCATCTGAAGACGCTGGCCGAAACGGTGAAGGCTTGGACGGGCAAGCTCGTCTCTTGACCCGCCGATGAAAATCGCCTCCTTCAACATCAATAACGTCAACAGCCGACTGAAGAATCTGCTGACCTGGCTGGCGGCGGCAAGACCCGATGTCGTCTGCCTGCAGGAGTTGAAGGCGCGCGATATGCAGTTTCCGCGCACTGCCCTGGCCGATGCCGGCTACGGCGCGGTGTGGAAGGGGGAGCCGACCTGGAACGGCGTCGCCATACTGGCGCGGGGCGCCGAGCCGGTGCTGACGCGCGATGTGCTGCCCGGCGACGATGCCGACAGGCAGAGCCGCTACATCGAGGCGGCGGTGAACGGAATCGTCATCGGCTGCCTGTACGCGCCGAACGGCAACCCGCGACCGGGACCGAAATTCCAGTACAAGCTCGCCTGGCATGACAGGTTCGCCGCGCATGCGGCACAACTGCTCGACACCGGTCTGCCGGTGGTGCTGGCGGGCGACTACAACATCGTGCCCGAGCCGCGCGATATCTATGCCACGCGCTCCTACGACGATAACGCGCTGGTACAGCCGGAAAGCCGGGCAGCCTTTGCGGCGCTCATCGAGCAAGGCTGGACGGACGCACTGCGCAAGGTGTACCCCAAAGAGACGCTCTACACCTTCTGGGATTACCGGCGGAACCGCTGGCCGCGCGATGCGGGCTTGCGGCTCGACCATATCCTCCTGTCGAAGAAGCTCGCCCGCAAGCTCAAGGCTGCCGGCATCGACCGCGACGTGCGCGGTGAGGACGGCGCCAGCGACCACGCGCCGGTGTGGGTGGAGTTGCGGTGAGGGGCGGCGTTTGGCGAAGCAGAATGCCCGCTCTCTTTTTCTCCGCCCTTCGGCGACAGCGACCATACAGTATACGGCGCAGAGTAAAATACGGCTCCCTAGCAGTAGACAGTCATTCTGATGGAATTGCCGTGCTTTTGCGTCCGCAAAAGCTCCACTTTCGATTGGGCGAAACTCGTTGAAGAATCCGGAGCTTACCGCTAGCCTCGATCCGGGTGGTCGGAAGAGTGTACGTGGGGTGGAATGTTCGGGTCACTGGAAAAGCTCAAGCAACGGCTGTTGCGGCCGCCGCATGCCTATAGGCCGACGACAGAGTCATTCCCCGACATCGACGTCCAGCGCATTGCAACGGATATGCGGCTTGCGGAGAAAGGCGAGAAGCGGGGCAGGGAGAATCTGCCTCAAAGCGATGACCTACCTTACGATGCCGTTGAAAACGATATCATCGAATTGGTCGGAGCCGCCCAGAAACAATCCCACGATCATCTGGAGAACCAACTTGCGGGGTTCAGGCAGCGTCTCATCGACCTCGACTTTGAATCGCGCTTTGCCAATATAAAAGCGGCATCCACGGCTGGTCTCTCCGACTTGAAAGCCGAATTGCAGATGGGAATCGATGATCTGCATGGGCTGCGTCGCGATCTGAAGGAGGCAGAGTCCTGGCATCGTGATTTCAAGGATCAGAACGGGCTTCGCCGGCCCTGCAAGAAGACCACCGCCATCGGTACGACGTTGAAATGGCTCTTTGTGGTGGCGCTGGTGATGGCAGAGCTCGTCATCAATGGCGAACTGCTTGCAAAGCGAAACGAGCTCGGGCTGGTCGGCGGCATCGTCGAGGCGCTGATCTTCGCGATTCTCAATGTCGGCGTCGCGCTGATGTTCGCCCTCTATGGCGTGCGCGAGATCGCGCATCGCTCGATTTTCCGTAAGTTTGTCGGCATTCTCGCCATCGCGGCCTATATCGGCGCAGCGATTGCCATCAATCTTGGTCTGGCGCATTACCGCGAGGTTGCCGGAACGATCGCGACCAATGGCGACGAGGTGATGCGACGCTTGCTAAGCGCGCCATTCGCGCTGAACGAATTTCGCTCCTGGATACTCTTCTTCCTCGGTGTGATGTTTTCACTCTTTGCCCTGATCGATGGGCTCAGCATGCGTGACACTTATCCAGGCTACGCCACGGTTGATCACCGGCTTGACGAGGCGCGGGCAAATTATCGAAACAAGCGGCAAGGCCTGATCGGCGAGCTTTCCGATGTTCGCAGTGGTTATGAGGACGAACTCGCCGATGCGCGCGCCGACCTCAGCAAGCAGCGGACAGAACACGATGCGATCGTGGCCCATCGCTCTCGGTTGGTTGGGCTGTTCGACGCCCACCAAGCTCAGCTTGAACGTGCGGCAAACAGCCTGTTCCGAATCTACAGGGACGCCAATATCGCTGTACGCACGACACCCGCGCCGGAGCGCTTTTCGCGGCCATACCAACTCGGCCGCATCGGCGTCCAGTATTTCCGCGACGGGGAATGGAACAGCGACGAATTGCAAGCTTCCATCAAGGATGCGCAAGGCGACCTCGACAAGATGCTGGTCGCCCTGGGTGAACAGTTCGAGGCTGCGTTGAAGCAGTATCGCGAACTGGATGTGCTGGTGCCTGAAGCCCAATGAGCGGTCGACGGTCCCGGCGCTCGCCTTCCAACCTTGTCAACTGGGGCTGGATTATTCTATTCGCGCTCGGCCTCATTGCCGCCGCGATAGGCTTTACCTACGTCTATGTCTCGGCGCGCTCGCAACTCGTCGAACTTGACGATCGGCTTTGCCCGGTCGTCGGAGCTGCGTCGCAAACCATCATCCTGATCGATACCACGGATGCAATCGCTGACGTCACCAAACTGAACATCCAGACCCTGCTGCGCGATACCGCCTCCGGCATCCAGCGCGGTGGCTTGCTCGAGATCAGGGCCCTTACATCAGCGGTACCCTATACGAAAGAACTCTTCTCGCTGTGCAACCCCGGCAATGGCGGCGACCTCAGTGCTTTCACCGGCAATGCGGCGCTGGCGCGAGAGCGTTGGCAAGCGGGATTCGGCCACCCGCTGCTGGTTGCGCTTGAAAAAGCGGTCGAGGCAAACAAGGCCGACAGCTCGCCGATCATGGCCGGCATTCAGTCGATAGCCGTCAGCCATCTGGTCGCCCAGAAAACGCGTGCGGTCCCCTCGCGGCTGATTGTCGTTTCGGACATGTTCGAGAATACCGAATTCTTCTCTCACTACCGCGGCGCCACAGATTTCGATGCCTTCAAAAAGTCGCCCGCGGCAAACCGCTTCGCTACGGATCTCGCTGGCAGCGATGTGTCGATCTGGCTCATACGCCGGGCGAAGTCGCCCGTCGACAGCGTCGCGTTGATGGCATTCTGGCAGCAGTGGATTGATTACAATCACGGCGTTTTCAGCTCTGCCAAGTCGTTGCAAGGAGTTGAAGGGTGAGGCGGCCGCGCGTGGCCAGCCGGCAGTTGGACGCTGCGGCGCCACTGGTCTTTATCGTTTTTACCGGCCTGGGCGCCGCCTACATAGTCGTGGCCAAATCGCTTTCCGTGTCGGCATTCGTCGTTACCTTCGTGCCGATCGCGCTGATGATGGGCTACGCGGCGATGATCATGATCGCGCGCGGGCTCCGGCTGCGCGACGACCAAACCGGGGACAACTTCTACTATATGGGCTTCATCTTCACGCTCACCAGCCTCGCCGTTTCGCTTTACCAGTATGGAGGCGGTGGCGCAGTCGACGAGATCGTGCGCAATTTCGGCATCGCGGTTGCCTCCACCATCGCCGGCATTGCATTTCGCATCGTCTTCAATCAGCTCCGACGCGACCCCATGGAAGTGGAACGCGTGTCACGTCTCGAGCTCGCAGAAGCGTCCCGCAAGGTGCGCCGGGAACTCGATGGCATCCTGAGCGAGATGAACCATTTCCAACGCTCCAACCAGCAGATGCTGCAAGAGGGCTATCACGAGATACGAACGCAAGTGGAAACCTCGGCGAAATCCCTGGTCCAGTCTCTGGACCTGCTCGCCAAGGAAGCTTCCGAGCACATCAGGGCATCCTCGCTGGCGATGCAGAGCGGAATAGACACCAAGGAGCTGCGGGGCGGCATCGACCGGACAGCCAAGGCAGTTCACGATATCAACGCCATCCTGACCAGCGCCAGCACGCAGATTGCGACCGCGACACAGATGATGGCCGACAAGCTCGCTGGCATGTCGACACCCGACAAGGTCATCGAGGTTCGGCTGGAGCCGGTCGTGGCCGGTTTGCAGCGGGCGATCGAAACCGCCATGAGCGATTTCTCTTCCCGTCTTGGCGATGTGGCGGAGCTTCGGCGCGGGCTGGAACAGTCCACGGCGGAAGCGCTTCGGGCCAGCGATGTGCTCGACAAACTTGCGGCGACATTTGAGGGTTATGATCGAGCGCCGACGCGGCAGGGTCTATTCAGACGGCTCTGGCGTGGCGGCTAAAGCGCGTTGCATGGTCAGTGTGGGACGATGTCGATGAAGATGCCTTCCTCGCTTATCGCCGAAGGGGAACGCGGCCATCGCCGAGGCGTGGTGCTTGGGCTCACAATGGCCGAGCTTCTCCTCCTTCTGCTTTTCTGCCTCCTTCTGGTCTCGGCCAGCATCGCACAGCGAAAAGATGAGAGGATCGCCGAGCTGCAGGCCTCCGCGAACCTGGACATCACGGTGGGCCAGCTTGCCGACATGCGTGCCGAACTGGCGCGCCTGCAGGCGCTGTTTCCAAAAGCGGCGCTTCCTTTGCCGCCAGCCAACTGGACCGAGCTCGTTGCGGCCAAAGCGGTGATCGACGGGCTTACGGAAAAGGGCATCGATGCCGCGCCGACGTCAGATCCGACGCTGCGGAAATTGCTGCTCGAAATCAGCGAAGCCAAAGCCGCCGACCCCCGTCTGCTGGACCGACTTGAAAAGACGCTCTCGGCCTCCAACGACAGGAGCGCGGACGCTGAATCGTCGATGCAGTGGCCGCCGATGATAACGTTGAGCGACGACGGCTATACATTTGAACGTGGCAGCGCTGCTCTCACCGACGCGTTCCGGGCTCGTTTGCAGACCAAGGTCACGGACGACGTTCTGTCTTTGCTGACACGCTACAAAGTCGATGTCGTCGAGATCGTCGGTCACACGGATGAGCAGAAAATCAATCCGGCCAAGCCGTCCAACCTCGATGCGGTTGCGATCTCGGCGATGAACGGAGCCAGCGCTATCAGCGATTTGACCCCGGCCGACAATGCGGGGCTGGGGCTCTCGCGCGCTATCGCGGTAGCGAACGCGCTGATCCAGACGGGACGGCTGGGCAGTGTGAAGATCATTCCGTTGTCAGCGGCACAGCTCGTAATGCCGGGAGACATTATCGCCGACGGCAGCCACGTTGGCGATGTTCGGGAACGCCGGCGTATCGAGATTCGGGTACGACGGTCCTCGGACGGCGGCACCAATTAACGCGGTGATCGCGCGATTCAGCCTGCTTGGCGGTATCGACAACGACGCCCTTGTTTTGACCGCAGCGCTTTTTCGCAATCGCGTGGCCTGGATCGCAAAGCCTTCGTCGCTTCGCTCCCGCTGCACCGAGGGATCGACGAACGGCGCCCAACTACCCCAGCCACCACCATAGCGCCGCGATCACCGCGATAACGGCCGCCACGCTTAGCGCCAGCATGATGTAGGAGCCCTTGATGATGTCGGCGATGATCTTCTTGATGGCCTCGCGGTCGTTGAGATTGGGGAAGGGCTCGTTCGGTTGCGCCACGTCGAGGAAGTGGCAGAGCGGGGCCCAGCCTTCGCTGACCTTGAACACCAGCAGCTTTTCCGGCGGCACCGCCGCCTTCACTTCCTCGACATATGCGTTGTAGCGCTCCACGGCCTTGGCGCGGTTGCCCATGACGCCGGCTAGCGTGCGGCCCCAGATCAGCCTGCGTGACATGTCGCCGAATTTCCGGCCGAACGGCGTCAGCCATTCCAGGATCTTGAACTGCCAGACATTCTCGGTGAAGTAGATCGTGTCGATGGTGCTCTCGTACCAGGCTTCCGCGCCGCGCGGGTGCAAGGTGAGCAGCACCTTGGCGTCGGGATAGGCGGCCATCAGTTCGCGCCACACGCAGCAGCCTGGATTGTCGACCGTCGCCTTGTAATTGCCGAATACCCGGCTCCAGTCTTGCTGCGTGCCGGGCGGGCTGTTGGCCACCTTGCGCCAGAAATCGAGATGGCCCTTGTTGGCCTTGTTCAGGATCACTTCCTGCATGTGGTAGCAGGGCAGGCCGAGCCTGTTCAGCGCGACGAAGGTCGACCATGTACCGGTGCGGCCGAAGCCGGCCCCGATCAGCGTGAGCGTCATTTGTTCCCTCGACCAAACCAAGGCCGCGTGCTCGCGCCCAAAAAGGACGCCGCGGCAACCCTAGGCATGCCCTGCGCGACAAGGACGCCGCGCCGCAGGATCGATTTGCTCGCTTGCATCGATCTGCTGGCAACACGTTGCGCCCCGGCCGGCATTTGCGCAACAGATTTCTATGGGTCCTGTGTGAGAGGACCGCTGTTGACGTCGGACGATGATAGAAGAAGACGCATTGCCGTCTTGGACGGCGCGGAGCGGATCGGCGCGATGTCCACGCCTCCAGGTGAGACGTTGCCGTCATCGACGCTTTCGCAAAATCAAACGGAGGGCGGGCAGCGCCGCTGCCCGCCCTCGCAGCTCACTCAGCCGCGAGCTTGTCCTGCGTGTTCGTGTCGAAATCGCTGGCGTCGTGACGTTCGTGCAGCTGCATCGCGGGTTCGCCGAAGGCGCGGTTTACCATGCGTCCGCGCTTGACCGCGGGGCGCTCGTCGATCGCCTTCGCCCAGCGCTGCACGTTCTTGTAATCCTGCACCGAAAGGAACTCGCCGGAATCATTGTACATGCGGCCGAGCGCCAGTCCGCCATACCAGGGCCAGACCGCCATGTCGGCGATCGAGTAGCCGGCGCCGGAAAGATATTCGGTTTCGGCCAGGCGGCGGTCGAGCACGTCGAGCTGGCGCTTGGTTTCCATGGCAAAGCGGTCGATGGCGTATTCGATCTTGGTCGGCGCGTACGCATAGAAATGACCGAAGCCGCCGCCGAGATAAGGGGCAGAGCCCATCTGCCAGAACAGCCAGGACAGGGTCTCGGCGCGCGCCGGCTGGTCGGTCGGCAGGAACTCGCCGAACTTTTCGGCGAGATAGGTGAGGATCGAACCGGACTCGAAGACGCGGATGGGCGTGGCGCCGCTGCGGTCCATCAGTGCGGGGATCTTGGAGTTCGGATTGACCTCGACGAAGCCGCTGCCGAACTGGTCGCCATCGTTGATCCTGATCAGCCAGGCGTCGTATTCGGCGCCCTTGTGGCCAAGCGCCAGCAATTCCTCCAGCATGATCGTCACCTTGACGCCGTTGGGCGTCGCCAGCGAATAGAGCTGCAACGGGTGCTTGCCCACCGGCAGCACCTTGTCATGCGTCGGGCCGGCGATCGGGCGGTTGATGCTGGCGAAGGCGCCGCCGCTCGGCTTGTTCCAGGTCCATACTTTCGGCGGAGTGTATTCGGTCATCGCAGGGCCTCGTATTGTGGGGAGAGACAGGTTGGAAGCGGGACTGGCAGTTGCACCTACAGCTAGGGCTGCAAACGGGAAAGTTCAACTTGCGTTGAACTATTGTCAATGACCATCCCTCTCATCTTCCCTTCGGGCTTCGAAAGGATGGAGGGGATGCCCCCCCTTGCGCCTTGGTTCGCGTGCCATACCTATAGGAACGTGACCCCCAAGCCCGTCCAGGACAAGAGCATGCCCATCAATCCCAACAGACGCTCCGTCGTGGCGGTGCGCGCCACCATTCCAGACGATGCCTTTACTGCCGGGGCATTAGGCACGCTGCGCGAAGGCAGCGGCGTCGTTATCCGCGACAATGGGTTGGTGCTGACCATCGGCTATCTCATTACCGAGGCGGAAGAGGTGTGGCTTACGACCCATGACGGCCGCGTCGTGCCGGCGCATGCGCTGGCCTACGACCAGGAATCGGGCTTTGGCCTGGTTCAGGCGCTGGCGCCGCTTGGCCTGCCGGCGGTGGCGCTGGGCGACGCCGGCAGAGCCAAAATCGGGGACAACGTGGTGCTCGCCGACGGCATCGGCCAGTCGGTTCAGGCCAGGATCGTCACCAAGCAGGAATTCGCCGGCTATTGGGAATACCTGCTCGAGGAAGCGATCTTCATTGAGCCGGCGCATCCTTCCTGGGGCGGCGCGGCGCTGTTCGATGCAAAGGGCGCGCTGCTCGGCGTCGGGTCGCTGCGCCTGCAGATGAGCCGCAACGGCGAGGTCGCCGATATCAACATGGTGGTGCCGATCGACCTGTTGCCGCCCATCCTCGACGATCTCCTGACGCGCGGCCAGGTGGCGCGGCCGCCACGGCCATGGCTCGGCGCCCTCTCGGCCGAAAGCGACGGCCGGGTGGTGGTGATGAGCGTGACCGAAGGCGGTCCGGCCGCCAAGGCGGGCCTGCGCGAGGGCGACGTCATCTCCGACATACGAGACGGCGCGGTCGACGGGCTGGCCGATTTCTATCGCAAACTATGGGAGAGCGGTTCGGCCGGGGCCGAGATCCCGATGCGGGTCCTGCGCGACGGCCGTGAAACCTGGCTGCGCGTCAAATCCGCCGATCGCGACAGTTTCCTGAAGAAGCCGCAGTTGCAGTGAGCGCGTTACCTTCTCGGCAGCAGAGAAGGAAAGCCTTCAGCCCAGTCCGAAAAGAAAAGCCGCCGTCGCTTGCGCGAGGGCGGCTTTTCCCTGGGACGACGTCAGGAAAAAACGATCAAGGGATTCAAGATACCGTTCTATCTCCTTGTTCGGGCTTGAGAAGATCAAGCCGCGGCCTTGTGCTTCCTGACGGCGTGCTTGTGGCTGTGCTTGCGTACAGGCTTCTTCACATGCCTGCTGGCGTGCTTGCGATGCTTGACATGCTTGTGCGCGGCCGCCTTGACCGGCTTCTTCACGGCAGCGGCAGCGAGCGGAGCCGCGGTCGAGGCTGCCGCGGTGGTGGCGGCCGCGTTGGCGGTGCTGGCGCCGAGAACCGGCATTGCGAGACCGAGTGCAATGGCCAGGCCGAGCGCGGAGAGGAGAGGCTTGTTCATGAAAGGCTTCCTTGTTTCAGAGATAGATGGTGGACGTCACTGGTTCAGATCGACCGGTGGCACGCCCAGAAGTTTCAAGGCGTTGGCGAAGGTACGGATGCCCTGCGCCTCCTTGCGTTCGGCACAAAAACGGCTGGCCTTGTTCTGGAGCGCGGTTGCCTCGGCCAGATGGATCGCACTGGCACCGAGGTCGTTTTTCGTCTCGATGGCTCCGTCGAGTTGAAGACCGAGCCGGCTGCAGGACTCGCTGCGGGTAACCGCCGCTTCCGCACCCGACGGTGCGACCGCATTGATGGCAAACGAAATGCCAAGCAGGGCACCCATCCATCCGGTCGAACGTGGTTTCATTTTCGGGACCATCCCTTTGCGTTGCGCCGCGACCGGTTCCGGCCGCCGCGGGGGTGGTTATCGCAGCACCGCTTTTCTCCAGTTTTTCCCGGATGTTGAATCTTGTTTCTGAAGTGTGTCTGGAGGGCACTTCTCCCTCCTCCGCCGTGGGAAGCGTAAGAGCGCCGCGCCCGCTGCGGCGCTTCTGCCTCTTTCCTCGCCGCTGTCATTCGCGTATGGGCCGGGGCAACTCCCGCACCCTCACATCAGCCTCCCGGACCACTCATGATCAGACTGGAAAACATCGGCAAGCAGAACGGTCGTCAGCTTGTCTTCATCGAGGCGTCGGCCGCCTTGCAGAAAGGCGAGAAGGTCGGGCTCGTCGGCCCCAACGGCGCCGGCAAGACGACGCTGTTTCGCATGATCACCGGGCAGGAGCAGCCCGACGAGGGCCAGGTGCAGGTCGATCGCGGCGTCACCATCGGCTATTTCAGCCAGGATGTCGGCGATATGGACGGCCGCAGCGCGGTGGCCGAAGTGATGAACGGCGCCGGGCCGGTGAGCGAAGTGGCGGCCGAGATGGCGGCGCTGGAGGCGGCTATGGCTGATCCCGACCAGGCGGACCGGATGGACGAGATCATCGAACGCTATGGCGAGGCGCAGCACCGCTTCGAGGAACTCGACGGCTATGCACTCGACGGCCGGGCGCGGGAAGTGCTCGACGGTCTCGGTTTCTCGCAGGAGATGATGGACGGCGACGTCGGAAAACTCTCCGGCGGCTGGAAGATGCGCGTGGCGCTGGCACGCATTCTGCTGATGCGGCCCGACGCCATGCTGCTCGACGAGCCGAGCAACCATCTCGACCTGGAAAGCCTGATCTGGCTCGAGCAGTTCCTGAAGAATTATGACGGCGCGCTCCTGATGACCTCGCACGACCGCGAGTTCATGAACCGCATCGTCAACAAGGTGGTGGAGATCGACGGCGGGTCGCTCACCGCCTATTCCGGCAATTACGAATTCTATCAGCAGCAGCGCGCGATCGCGGACAAGCAGCAGCAGGCGCAGTTCGAGCGCCAGCAGGCGATGCTGGCCAAGGAGATCGCCTTTATCGAACGTTTCAAGGCGCGCGCCTCGCATGCGGCCCAGGTACAGAGCCGGGTGAAGAAGCTCGACAAGATCGATCGCGTCGAGCCGCCCAAGCGCCGCCAGACGGTGAATTTCGAGTTCCAGCCGGCGCCGCGCTGCGGCGAGGACGTCGTGACGTTGAAGAAAGTCCACAAGGCCTATGGCAGCCGTTCGATCTATGAGGGGCTCGATTTCCAGGTGCGCCGGCGCGAGCGCTGGTGCATCATGGGCGTCAATGGCGCGGGCAAGTCGACGCTGTTGAAATTGGTGGCCGGAGCCTCAGATCCCGACCAGGGTTCGGTGGCGCGCGGGCCTAGCGTGAAAATGGGCTATTTCGCCCAGCATGCCATGGAACTGCTCGACGGCGAGCGCACCGTGTTCCAGACCCTGGAGGACAATTTTCCGCAGGCCGGCCAGGCGCCGCTTCGGGCACTCGCCGGCTGCTTCGGTTTTTCCGGTGACGAGATCGAGAAGAAGTGCCGGGTGCTTTCGGGCGGCGAAAAGGCGCGGCTGGTGATGGCGCTGATGCTGTTCGACCCGCCCAACCTCCTGGTGCTGGACGAGCCGACCAACCATCTCGACATCGTCACCAAGCAGATGCTGATCGAGGCGCTGTCGCAATATGAGGGCACGATGCTGTTCGTCTCGCACGACCGCCATTTCCTCGCGGCGCTGTCCAATCGCGTGCTGGAACTGACGCCGGAAGGCATCCACACCTATGGCGGCGGCTACACCGAATATGTCGAGCGCACCGGGCAGGAGGCACCGGGGCTGAGGGGATAAGCACAGAGGCTATTCTCCGGAAGCGGCCGTGGCACGCTACGCCGTCATTTCCGAAAAGAGCCAATCGCGAAAAGCCTTCACCTTGCGCCGGCGGACCGCGTCCGGCGGGTAGACCAGGTAGAAGCTGGAAACCGATTTCAGCGCGTGGCCGAAAGGGCGGACAAGCCTTCCGGTGGCGAGGTCGGCCGCCACGAGCATGGTCCGGCCAAGTACCACGCCTTCGCCTTGCACGGCCGACTCGACGGCGAAAGTGGCGGAATCGAAGGTAATCCCGCTCCGCGGATCCACGCCTTCCACTCCCGCGCTGGACAGCCAGGCCGCCCAGCCGATCGGGAAACCATCATGGATCAGCGTGTGATGCCTGAGATCGTCGGGCTTCTCCAGGGGCCAGGCGCCTTGCATGAGCCTCGGGCTGCACACTGGAAACACCTCCTCGCCAGTGAGGAATTCCGATGTGAGACCCGGATAGTTTCCGGCGCCATAGCGGATGGCGACGTCGATGCCGTCGCCAAGGAAATTGGTCAACTTGCCGGTCGTCGAAATCCTGACGTCGATGTCGCCATGCGCGCGATGAAAGCGATAGAGCCGCGGCACCAGCCATTTTCCCGCGAAGCCGTCGGAGGTGGAGACGTTCAATGTCGAGCCCGAATGGGCGGCCGTCGCCAATTGGGTGGCGGCCGCAAGCTGGTCGAGCATCTCGTGGACCGCCCTCGCATAGGGCTCGCCCACGGCGGTGAGGCGCACCGAGCGCGTCGCGCGCTCGAACAGAAGCACGCCGAGCTGTTCCTCAAGGTGCTTAATCGCCCGGCTGACGGCGCCGTGCGTGACGTTGAGCTCGTCGGCTGCCCTGGAGAAATTCAAATGCCGCGCGGCGGCCTCGAAGGCCGGCAGCGCGTTGAGTGGGGGAAGTCTGCGGATCATGCCCAATCTGTGAGATTTGATCACAAATCCTTGCCAAATTTTGGATTGTCTGTCCAGCACATGCTGGACAGAATGCTCGCAGGATTTGTGATCAAACCTCACGAGAGCAGCATGGCTACCGTTCACCCCTTCCTCTGGTTCAATCTCAACGCTGAAGAGGCGCGCGACTTCTATCTGTCTGTATTCAAGAATGGCCGGGCGCTTGAGGCGATCGAATTCACCGATTTCGTCGGCGGCACGAACAAAACGGTGCCGCACGCGATTTTCGACTTCGAGCTCGAGGGCCAGCGCTTCACCGCGCTCAATGCCGGCTCAATGCCGCCGTTCAACGAGCGGATCTCGCTCTACATCGAGACCAAGGACCAGGCCGAGACAGATTATTACTGGAACGCGCTGACGGCGGGCGGCGGCGCAGAAAAGCCTTGCGGTTGGCTGAGGGACAAATTCGGCGTCTACTGGCAGGTGATCCCCGAAGCGGCCCTGCGCCTGATGAACGACCCGGACCGCGACAAGGCGGGCCGGGCGCGGCAGGCGATGTACAAGATGAGCAAGATCATTGTCGCCGACATCGACGCGGCCCACGCCGGCAAGGCGTAATCCAGCAGTCCATCCTGAAGACGGAGGTTCCCATGGCATCGCTCAAGGGCAAGAGAATTATTGTCGTCGGAGGCAGTTCCGGCATAGGGCTCGGCGTAGCGGCAGCCGCGCTGGAGCGCGGCGCGGAGCTGGTGATCGTCGGCCGCTCGGGCGAAAAGCTCAAGGCCGCGGAACGGACGCTCGGCCCGGGCGGTCGCGTGCGAAGCCTTTCCGCTGATATGACGAAAGAGGCGGACATTGCCCGGATGTTCGACGAAACCGGTGCCTTCGACCACCTCGTCTCGACGGCCGGCACGCCGCCGCCCAACGACCCGATCGGCCAGACCGACATGGACTACGTGCGGCGCTTCGTCGACAACAAGCTGATCGGCGCCGTGATGCTCGCCAAACATGGCGTGCGCACGCTGAAAGCCGGAGGGTCGATGACCTTCACATCAGGCATCAACAAGGACCGCCCGCCGGTTCCCGGAGGCTCGGTTGTTTCCGCGATCGCCGGTTCATTCGGCTATTTCGCCCGGGCGCTGGCGCTGGAGCTGGCCCCGACGCGCGTCAATATCGTGTCGCCGGGATGGGTCGACACGCCGATGTGGGACGAACTCGTCGGTGAGGCCAAATCCGGTTTTTTCGCCGGCATGGCCGCCCGCCTGCCCGCGAGAAAGGTCGCTACGCCCGCCGACGTCGCCCCTGCCTATCTCTACCTCATGGAAAGCGAATTCACGACCGGCGAGACGATCCGCATCGATGGCGGACAGAACCTGATCTAGTTGGCATCGCAGGGTCGTCAAACGTCACGCTTCGATGCGACGCCACCTGGGTTTGAACGATACCGTCCGCAGTCCGGCGTCGCGCACGCGATTGACGAATGCGTCGTTGACGAACACCGGGGACGCGCGCATCGGCAGCTTGAAAATTTCGGCGGTGCCGATCTTGTCCGCATCGAATTCGTATCGCTCGATCGCGAGAATGGCGCCGTCATCAAAATAGACGATTCCAGACCGCTCCTCGTCCAGCGCATCGATCACGGTGGTCACGTTGAAAAGCCAGACCTCTTCCCCGCGCAACGGGATCAGCTGGCCATGGGGCAGCAGATATGCCTTCAGCGCGTCGACGGCAGGCTTGCGCAAAAGCGGCGCATGCTCGCCAAGCCAAGGGAAGTCCGAATAGAGGGGGTCGCCCTCCGACACGCGGCGCATGACCGGTGGATCCCAGTTCTCGAGGGGTGTTCCGTCAAGGGAGGAGAAGACCTCGTAGTAGGCCTCGTCGACCGGAAGCACCCATTCCTGGCCCTCGACAACCGCGAATTCGTAAATGGTCGTCATCGCCGGCGTTCCCAAGTTCAGGCCTGCTTCCGCTTCTGCGATCCCATCAAACGCTGGCCTGCCTTCAGAAGCATCAAAGCATATCATCTATGGATATTTTGTCGTGGCCGGGGGGCTCGGCTCGCCCGCGAGTTCGTTCGGCAGCGGCAAACTCGAGCACTGCAAATGTATCCTGCGGGCGAATATCTTGCGCTCCTTTTGCTCGTGCTCCTTGATGGCTGCCGCGAGACCCAATCCGTAAGGGCCAAGGAAGACACCGGTCCCCCAACCGGGATGCTCTTTTTCACGCGCATCATAGTTCGAGGCCTCGACCCGGGCCTGTTGGCATTCCGGCGATATCCATTTCGGGTCTTGCGTCGAAAGCGAGGCCCCATAATCCACCGGAGAGCTCACACATCCAGTTGCCACCGTGGCTAGCACCACCAACACCACAAGTCTCATCCCGGGTCTTCTCCGCGGCATTTTCGAGAGCACAGACCCTCCTTGCTACACGGGGAAGGCCGGCGCAAGGCGGTTGACCCGGCAGGCCATCCGGCCGATAGGTCCGCTAAAAACCTCGAGAACCCCATGACCACACAGCTCCACGATGCGACGACGGCCGCAGCTGAGCCCGTTTCCGATGCCGACGCCGCCTGGCAGGACGACATCCGCGCCGGCGTGCGCCATGTGCGCGATCTGGCCGTGCAGCCGCTGTCGCCAGGCGAACGCGCGGCGGCCCAGGAAGCAGCCTCCCGCCACAAGGTGCGTATCCCCAAATCCTATCTCGACCTGATCGACTGGGAAGACCCCGCCGATCCTATCCGGGCGCAAGTCATCCCGTCTCCCGACGAGCTGGTGACCGGCGAAGGCGAGCTCGACGACCCGATCGGCGACCACGCCTTCAGTCCGGTGCCCAGGCTGACGCATCGCCATGCCGACCGGGTGCTGCTGTTTCCCACCTATCAATGCGCGGTCTATTGCCGCTTCTGCTTCCGCAAGGAGTCCCTGACCTCGATCGGACGCGGCTATACGCGCGAAGCCCTGGAGCCGGCGCTCGCCTATATCGCTTCCCACCCCGAGATCCGCGAGGTGATCCTGACCGGCGGCGACCCGCTCTCGCTGCCCGACAAGGCGCTCAGCGAAATCCGCGCCCGCATCGAGGCGATCGCGCATGTGCGGCTGATGCGCATCCACACCCGCGTACCGGTCGCGCTGCCTTCACGCATCACGCCAGGGCTGGTCGCTGCCTTGCAAGGCCGGCTGATGATCACGGTCGTCACTCATTTCAACCATCCGCGCGAGATCACCGATGCGACCGAGGCGGCCTGCCGTGGCTTGCGGCAGGCGGGTTTCGTGCTGCTCAACCAGAGCGTCCTGCTCAAGGGCGTCAACGACACTGTCGAGGTGCAGGAAGAACTCTGCCGCGAGCTGATGTACCGCCTGGGGGTAAAGCCCTATTACCTCCACCATGGCGACCTCGCGCGCGGCATGGCGCACCGCCGCACCACGATCGCCGAAGGCCAGGCGCTGGTGGCCGCGCTGCGCGCGCGCCTGTCCGGCATCTGCAATCCCATCTACGTGCTCGACCTGCCCGACGGTGGCGGCAAGGTGCCGATCGGGCCGGGTTACGTGGAAGACCGCGACGGCGGCAACTGGCGCATTCGTGGGCAGGATGGAAAGGTGAGGGAATATACAGAAGTGGTGAGCCAGCTCTGAGTCCACATTCCCGGCGGCGTCCGTGCGATCAGGCGTTGTCGCGCCCCGGCATAAATGCATATTGTGAGCGGTTCGCGGTTGCGGAGCATGGGCGGTGGCAGCGGCAGGCAGCAGTCAAGGCGTTGTGTCCCAACGGCAATTCGTCGACACCGGGGTTCAGCGCTGCGTACTGGACACGGCAGGCCTGGCGCCTCGGCAAGCCCTTGCGTTGTGGCAGGAGAATATCGGCCTGCTCTACGACGTTCGCCTGCGCAACGCCGGCGATGACCGGTTTCATTTCCACGCCGATGCCTTTCACTTCGGCGAGATCGTCCTCACCTCGTATGGATGCATCGCGCAAAGCTTCGACCGCTCGCGCGCCCGGATCAGCCGCGACGGCCTCGATCACATCACTGTGCAGGTCTGCCTGCGCGGAAGCCATGGACGGCGCGATGGCGCATCGGATGAAAAGGCCTCATCCGGGGACCTGATCGTGGCCGACCTGGCACAGGCCCAGTCGACAGGCACCTCCGATTTCGACAGCCTCAACCTGACCATGCCGCGCCGCCTGCTGGCGCCATTCCTGAAGGCGCCGGACGAGCACAATATGCGCGTCATTTCCGGCAACGCGCCGTTGGCGGCGCTGTTGCGTGGGCATCTTGTGGGCCTCTACGGGGCCGCGCCCGCAATGAGCCGTCAGGACGCCGAGGCGGTGATCGGGCCGACGCTGGAACTCGCCGCCGCAGCCGTGAATTCGGCCGTGGCGGAAAACGCCGCCTCGGTCCACCTGGCGCTGACCAGCGAGATTCGTCGCCACATCGACGCGCATATCCGCAGCCGGCACCTCACCGCCGAGGCCATCGCCGCCATGTTCGGCATTTCCATGCGCAAGCTCTATTACCTCTTCGAGCCTCATGGCGGTCTTTCCAGATATATCCAGGAGGAGAGGCTGCGCCGCTGCCGCGCCGAACTCGCCGATCCCGGCCGCCGGCACGAAAGCATTGCCGAGATCGCCGATCGCTATGGTTTCGGTCACCGCAAGAGCTTCGTGCGCGCCTTCCGCCGCTCTTTCGACATGACCCCGCGGGAGATGCGGGCACATGCCGCCCATGGGCGCAGCCAGTCCCTCGGCCATGGCGAGAACCGCACCATGTGGCACTGGATCCGCGAACTGCGATAGAGGCGGCGTGCCAGCCGAAAGGCAAATGAATCAATGGACAAGCGGTGTCCGATCAGCAGGCATGTGAAGAGCCTTCCCGTGCTTTCCGAGGCGATTTCCCCGATCGGTTGCACCAGCGGCCACATTCCCTGCGCCTCATGCCACATTTGCGCGGAGCCCTCACATAAGTCTTGAAATTCTGCCGCCGCCCGCGCGAAAAGCGGCCGAAGGCTCACACCGCGTCGAGGGCACTGGAGGGGTTCATGGCTTTCGACACTGTCCAGGGCGGAGGGGCAGCAAACGGCGCGCCGCCATCGTCGGCATCCCGTGAGGTTCTGAGCGGGGATCGAACGCAGGTGGCCGACCAGGAGACCATCATAGTTCTGTCCACGGACGCGATCGCGGCCCGAGAGCGCGAAGCTGCCGTGCGCGAGTTCTATGGCCGCATCTGCATGCGGCTGGACGTTGCGCCGCTTGAACGCGGCGAGTTGCGGCTAAGCGCCTCCACCACCATCCTGCCAGGGGTGAGCGTGGCCCACGGGCAGGTCGCGCCCATGGCTTGGGAACGCACGGCCGCGCTCCAGCAGGACGCCAATGACGACCTAGTGGTGTCCTGGATCGCGGGCGGGTGGCGTTTCGATACGGCACGGCACGAGGCGGTTGAGACCTCGCCCGGTGCGCCCTGCATCATGCCGATGGACCGGAGCTGGCGAGCGAGGGCGCAGAACGGCGATTGGACGATCTGCGCGCGATTTGCCCGATCGACGCTCACTCCTCTCCTTCGCCATGTCGGCGATCTCAGGCCGGATGCCATCAATCCCGGCACGCCTGAAGCGCGGCTTCTGCTGGCCTATGTCGGGGCGGTGGCGCGTGGGGCGATCAGCCCCGGTCTGGCGCCGCTGGCCGCCCAGCACATTGCCGATCTGTTCGCCGCGGCGGTCGGCGCCAACCGCGAGGTCGACCAGGTGGTCGCCGGTCGCGGCGTTCGCGCCGCCCGCATGCATGCCATCAAGCGTTACATCGAAGAGAACCTGCACCGAGCGCGCCTCTCGGCAGAGACGGCGGGCCGGGGACTGGGGCTCAGCCCGCGCTACATCAGGCGCCTTTTCGCCGAAGAGGGGCAGGGGTTTTCCGACTATGTCATGCAAAGACGGCTGGAGCGGGTCCACCGGCAGCTCGCCAGCCCGCTTTTTTCAGCAAGGCCGATCGCCGACCTCGCTTTCGAGGCGGGGCTGGTCGAACCCTCGACCTTCTACCGGCAGTTCCGGTCGCGCTATCGCATGACCCCATCGGAGGTGCGCGCCGGCCGCGCGCCGTGAGACGCATGCGGCCGCTCACGCATGGCAAACCCGGTCACCTGTTCCGTCAGTGCCACTTGCCTGTGCCGCCAGTGCGATACGCCTTTATCCCCGGTGCGGGCATGGTCGCGCCGGCGGACGCGGGTGCAACGGCATGCGCGGGAGCGGGGGCGAGCGGCCAGGCCTCCGTGACATCGGAAAGCTGGCCCTGGAGATAAAAATGCGTGCGGCGAGAAGCTTGATACTGGGCATTACGGTTTTCTGCGCAATTCTTCCGACCGAGGTCTTCGCGGCCTACAAATGCATGAATCCGGCAATCTGCAGGGCGGTCTGCGGCAGCGAAACATGCGGCAAGATCGCCGCGCGCGATCCCGACATGAAGGCGCTGGACCTGTCCAAAGGCGCGTCCGGGCAGATCGCCGCTTCCAGCAGCGGGTCTTCGTCCGGGACCAGCTCCAGAAAAACCTACACCTGTTCGAACCCGGCGATCTGCATCGCGGTCTGCGGCAAGAAGACCTGTCCGTAACCAGAACGGACTCGGCGTATCATCAGAGGCGCCGGCGCGCTGCGCCGGCGCCTTTCGTGCGTGCACGCGGTCGGCGTGCCGGAACGCGGCGGCGTTCCCTGCCTGGTTCCTCTCGCTAATATTCGTGGGCGAGGACTTCAGTCCTGTCGCCGCCGAGCCCCTGATTATTCTCCCTCAAAAGAATCTCATCGCGCCCGGGAATAAAGCGCGGGGCTGCAGGGTCTTCACTGTAGCGGGGCCAATCTGAAGGCCCGCGCCGAGGAAACGAAACAAGGACCTAGCCAAAATGACCAAGCTCGCTCTCAGCGTGGCTGCCATGATGCTTGCCTCGAGCGCTGCCTTCGCCGGCAGCGATCATGGCGCCAACAACGCCAACCAGCCGGTCGCTCCGGTCGACACCAATGCCACCGGCTCGATCCCCTACACGGTACGCCCCAATGGCGTCGACACCAAGATAAAGACGGGGCCGAGCCAGGGGTCGGTGCAGGACATCATCACCAGGCACAACAACGACAGCCTCTGGGGTCGCTGAATTCATGGGCCGGGCCGGCTCCCGACGGGTACCGGCCTCTCTTCGTCACTCCTTCCAGGACTTTGGCCATTCGCGACTTTAGCCACCACCTCGAACAGGAGATCACCATGTTCACCATGACACGCCGCACAGTGCTTGGCACCGCCGCCGCTGCTGCCGCCTTCGGCCTTGCCGGCAAGCTTGAATTCATCCGTCCGGCCTTCGCGCAAGCTCCGGTCGAGCCCACCGTCGGCTTCTACGGATACAAGGTAGGCGATATCGAGATCACCGCCATCTATGACGGCATCTGGCGCAAGCCGCACGATCCGGCCTTCATCAAGGATGTCTCGGTCGAGGAAACCAAGGCAGCACTCGCCAAAGCGGGGCTGACCACCGACTTCATGCCCATCCCGCTCACTGTCGTCGTGCTCAAGATGGGCGGTAGGCTGATCATGATGGATGCCGGCTCGGGTGTCGGCCAGTGGCAGGCCAATGCCACGCATCTGCCGGCCAACATGGCCGCGGCCGGCATCGACTACAACGCGATCGACACCGTCATGATCTCGCATTTCCACCCCGACCATGTCTGGGGCCTGATGGAAAAGGGCACCAACGCGCCGGTGTTCCCCAATGCCGAGCTCATCGTCAACGCCATCGAATATAAGTGGTGGACCGACCCGAGCCGGCTGGCCAAGCTGCCCGAGGGCCGCAAGCCGGCGGGCAAGCGCATCGCCGAGAACTTTCCGAAATGGAAGAACTGGAAGCTGGTCGAGGACGGCGCCGAGGTCACGCCCGGCATCCAGATCATCGCCGCGCCCGGCCACACACCAGGCCATTCTGTCTACCTGGCCAACTCCGGTAAGGAGCAGATCATGATCTCGGCCGACACCATGTATGTGCCAGCGCTGCTGGCGCCGCATCCAGAGTGGCAGGGCGCTTACGACCAGGACGGGCCGACGGCGATCGTCACGCGCCACAAGATCATCGACCGGGTGATATCGGACAATATCCGCATTTCCGGGTCGCACTTCCCGTTCCCGGGCACCGGCACCTTCGTCAAGGACGGCAAGGCGTACGGATTTACTCCGGTCCAGATATGAGCACGAGCTTCCAACGCAAGCGAGAAAGACAATGAAACGATCCCTTTTGAGCAGAAATGCCCTGTCGGGCAGACATGCCCTGTTCGGCCTGCTCGGCGCCATTGCCGTGCTCACGGTGCTTCCGGTCGCGACAATCATGCCGGCCTATGCGGTCGACGATATAGAAGGCGCCGACGCGCCGGATCTCACCGCCGTCAAGGCCAAGATCGATGCCAAGGACTATTCCGGCGCATTGGCTGAGCTGCGCGATCTGGCGCAGGACACGCAGCAGGCGGACGTCTACAACCTGCTCGGCTTCACGCTGCGCAAGACCGGCGACTTCAAGACCGCGCTCACCTACTACACCAAGGCGCTGGAGCTGAAGCCCGACCACAAGGCCGCCCGCGAATATCTGGGCGAGCTCTATGTCGAGACCGGCGATATGGACAAGGCCAAGGAGCAGCTGGCCTCCCTGCAGAAGCTGTGCCCGGCCGGGTGCGACGAGCTTTCCGATCTGCGGCAGGCCATCGACACCAGGGTGACGAAGTAAGACCTTTCCTCCCCCTCCACGGCGAAGCCGAGACGGAAGGGGGCGTTGGCCCCGAGCTCGCCCCTTCGTCCACCACGGCTGGGCGCTCGTGGCTGGCGCGCTTTGCCGGAGCCGGCATCCTCTCCCTCGCGCCGGCTCCGGCCTTTTCAACATCAGGCGCTTGGCGCCTGCCCGTGCCAAAAAGATCGGAGGCTGACCATGACATTGACCGAACGCTCCGCGAAGCTGCAGGGTCTTGCCGCTAAATACCACCTCGGGGACGTGGGCCTGCTTGCCGGCCGCCTGCTTCTGTCTCTCATCTTTTTGCATGAGGGCGCCATGCTGGCCGCCCATTTCAATGCCGCCGCCAGGCCATGGCAGCGCTTGGTGTCAACCTGCCGCTGTTTGTCGCCACCGTCGCGTTGCAACTGGGGGCAGGGCTCTCCCTCGCGTCAGGCCTGCTGACGCGGCTTGGCGCCATCGCGCTCGGCCTGTTCTGTTTGGCAACGGCCATGCTGTTCCACACCAATTTCGGCAGCCAGAACGAACTGCTGCATTTCGAAAAGGACCTGGCGATATCGGGCGGCATGTTCGTGCTGGCCGTTGCGGGCGCCGGCAGGGTCTCGCTGGACCGGCTGTTGGCGCTCCATCTGCGACAGCGCCAGCGCGGCGAGGACATGCCGGCCGCGTTGCCCACAGCGGAGACCCAATTGCCAGTGGACGTGAAGCAGCTGGTTTGAACGGCGCCGCCTTCGCATTCGCCCAGCGGAGCGCCGCGCCTATTTCCCGCGCTTTGCTGGAACCAGCCTTGACCCCCCGCATTGCTTTAGCAGGGGCTCAAGGAGCGCGGCGTGAAAGCATTGTTGGGACTGGTCTGCGGTTTTGTTTTGACCCTTGCGGTGTTCGGTAGCGGTCTGGCCTTCGCCGTCTGGTTAATCACCGCGAACCCACCGCGCCAGGCACCGGCCACCGTCAGCATGGCGGAGCTTTGGACCAAAACGGCGCGGCCGGTGGACAGAACGGCGCAGAATCTCGAGCGCCTGCCGGCCGAGCAGCCCGCGCCCGCCAATATCGAGCCCAAGCGCCAGGCCGGGGAGACCGACCCCACCGCCACCGGCGCCATCGCGCCCGCCACGGCCGAATTGCCGCAGCCGCATGTCGCCTGGTGCGCGAGCCGCTACCGCTCCTACCGGCCGCAGGACAACAGCTACATGTCCTATAGCGGGCAGCAGCGCCCCTGCATCTCGCCCTATCTCGACGCCGACCGTGTCCCGCCGCCCGCCGCCGAGGCCAGCTACGTCGAGGAAAACGGCACCGGGCCGGGCGCCTATGCCGCCGCCGGGGATGACGACCATGTCGCCTCCTGCTTCAGCCGCTACCGCTCCTACCGCCCGGAAGACAACAGCTATCAGCCCTATTCCGGCGGGCCGAGGCGGCAATGCCAATAGCGGGCGCTGCGCTTTCCGGCTGCATTCCACGCAAAATTCCACTCCGGCAAGGGTTTTTACCACGCCGCCTACCACGCCCGCACAAACACCACGCCCCTATCAAGCCGCCAACAGCGCAACAACGGACCGAGACGGTCGTGCGCTGAACGACCTGTCGCTGCAAGATCCAGTGGGATCGCGGTGGGCCGGTTTCGCCTGAAACAACAAACACGGTCCCATGAACGCGGGCGGGCGGCGCGTTGGGGCCAAATGTCAACTTCAAAAGATGGAAACCGAAATGAAGAAGATCGTATTGACCGTTGCCTCGTTGTTGTTCGCCTCTGGCATGGCTTTTGCCGGCAGCGACCACTTTGGCTCCGACTTCATCCCTGCCGCAAGCAGCTATCCAACCACCCATGCGATGATGTCGGGCGGTGCCAAGACGGCTGTCCCGAGCGTCACGAACAGCATCGCTGACAGCGCAATGGGGGCAAACTCGAACTCCGACATGCCTGCACAGGGCTATGGTCAGGGCATCTGGGGACGCTGACAACAAAGCCGGCCGCCATGGCCGGCATCCAGGCGGCGGGCGGACCCGCCGCCTGGATCATTCGCGCCATGACCGGCTCTGCCCGGCGCGCCTCGTATCATCCCAATCTCCAACGACCCAGCCCGGCGATCACGCAAATTCTTTGGATCGTTCGGAGGCGGGCGGCGTTCAGATGCTACCCAATGGAGGATTTGAGAAATGGGCGACGACCAACGGCATGGGAAAATCCAGGAGCGCGCCTATCGGATCTGGGAGCGCGAAGGCGGCGGCGACCCCGAGCAGCACTGGCACCGGGCCGAGGCAGAGATCGACAGGGAGCTGTCGATGGCGGCAGGCAACGCGCCGCCGCGCGAGATCGCCAGCACCGACGTGCTTACGGTCGAGGAATTGGCCATGCGCACCGGCATATCAGGCAAGCAGGCACAGGACCTGATCGACAGGCTGGGCAACGACCGCGCCGCGATCGAACAGGCAGCACTCGGGCTGAAGGGCAAGCGGCGGCGAAATCCCGGTCAGGAAGAGGCCAAATGATCCGCAAACTCAAGGACGGAAAATACCGGCTCTATTCGCGCAAGAAGGATGAGAAGACGGGCAAGCGACGGAACCTGGGGACTTTCGATAGCCGCGAGGCGGCGGAGAAGCATGAGCGCGAGGTGCAGTATTTCAAGCGCCATTGAGGAAATCGACTCGTTGGTCCTTTATTCTCGGCGTTGTCCCTGCCGCTCACAAAATCCGACCCACCAATTGTAGGCTGCATTGGATTTTCGAACACGAGGCAGATGCCAATCGTGATGCGAAGATGCGGCCCTTGCCCTCGCCACGAGGACAGATAGGGCATATAGTTGAAGATCGCCGGCTCGGACCTGACAAGCTGGCGGTTGAGAGCGGAGACGTCGCTTTAACTACGGCGCGCTTCTAACTCGGGTTGTTTCACACGCTCTCATAATTGCCCGCCGCGGCCGGCCTCTGCTTTGCGCGATCCCGGTCGCTATTGCATCTATCACTGAAGGAGAACTGAGCTTTTCACTGGAGGAGAAGTCGTCATGCATTACCTTCCCAGACGTGAATTCATCGTTCAAGGCGGGGCAGCCCTCGCAGCGTTGGCGTCCTTTCAATCGCGGATTGCCTCTGCCTTTCCAAGCCGGGCCGGCGAGGAAGTCATCAAATGGTTGGATCAGCTGCCGCCGAACCCGGTTCCGGAAGTCATCAAAAATCAGCTGGTGTGGGAGGATCTCGATTCCTGGGTGACGCCCAACGACAAGTTCTTTTCAATCGCGCATTTCGACCGGCCGGTGATCGACGAAAGCACCTGGAAACTCGAAATCGGCGGCTCCGTTAAAAAGCCGACAACCCTGACGCTCGCCGACATCAAGGCTCGACCGCGCCAGGAAGTCACCTTCACGGTCGAATGTTCGGGCAATACCGGTCTGCCGTTTTTCAATGGCGGCATTGGCAATGCGCGCTGGGCGGGCACGCCGCTCGCGCCGATCCTCACGGAGGCCGGAGTCCTCGACACTGGTATCGAGGTCGTCTTCTGGGGCACCGATAAAGGGGAAATCAAGCGGGCCGACGACGTCAAGTTCACGCAGAATTTTGCGCGCAGCATGTCACTTGCCGACGCCATGGATCCCAAAAACATCCTTTGCTACGAGATGAATGGGTCCCCCTTGCCTCCTGACAACGGCTTCCCGCTGCGGCTGATTGCGCCGGGATGGTACGGGATCGCGAACGTCAAATGGATCAAGCGCATAGACGTGAACGATCAGCGCTTCGAGAACCGGTTCATGGGACGCGATTATGTCACGCTGCGCGAGGAAGACCACAACGGCGAGACAGTATGGGTGGAAACTTCGGTCGGGCGGGCGAGGCTGAAATCGGCACCGGCCCGGGTCACTCATATCGGCGATGACTACCGGATCGTCGGGGCCGCCTGGGGCGCACCGGTCGACCGGGTCGAGGTGAAGATCGATGACGGGCCATGGATGCCGGCGGCCATCGACGAAACCGACAAGGCGGACTTTGCCTGGAAACTATGGTCCGTCGACTGGCCCAAGCCTTCCGCCGGAGAGCACGCCGTCACCTCGCGCGCGGTTGATACGGGAGGGCAGGTCCAACCCGCAATGGACGATCCCATCATTGCCAAGAAGCATACCTATTGGGAAAGCAACGGTCAGGTGACGCGACGTATCAACATTCACTGACTGGCGGGCAGTCGTATCAAAGTGTCTGAGAGCGATGTGCCCCCATGTCTTTGGCATGGGGTCACCCACATCCGACCAGGCGCCGGCCTGAAGCTGGCCAGAGACGATGCGATGACGACTCCATCGCAGCGCCAAGAGCGGTGTTTAGTGACCTGCGCGGACGCGGAGAAAACTTGAACGGCTGGCGTTCCTCGCCCTTCGCCGAGCCCGGTGGCCGTCACCGAGCTCGACTCATGCGCGACGAGGACGGCGCCACGCCGTGACCCAATGGACCAAGGACCAGCTGAAAGGAGTGCCGGAGCACCGCGACTGAAGGGCCCGACCGTGGCCCTTTTCGAAAGGAGAGTGAGATGATCCGAAAGTGCCCGGACAAGGGCAATTCGCCGTGCCTGAGGGTGGTAGTGCTTAGTGACTTCGGCCAACCGAGAGTCTAGGCTGGCATCGGTTCTGTCAGCGCGAAGACCGTCACATGCCCCGCTTTCTTGCCGTCTACACCATGAAGCCTGAAGACCTTGCCCGCTTTCGCAGCCTGCCCAAGCCCGAGCAAGATGCGATTGATAGCGTCGGCCTACAGCAGTGGACGGACTGGGAGGAGAGAAATGCCGCATCTTTCCCCGATCGCGGCGGCATGGTCGGGAGGACGACGCGCGTTACCAAGGATGGGGTCGCAGACGCCGTGAACCCTTTCTGCGGCTACATTGTCGTCGAGGCCGATACAATCGATGCCGCCGCCCGCCTGTTCGAAAGCCATCCGCATTTCACCGTCTTCCCGGGAGACGGCGTGGACATCATGCCTTTCGTCACTGACCCTCAATGACTTGAAACTCCGGCTGTCGCTTTCTGATGTCGAAGGCTGTCTGTCAGCTCTCGGGGAACTTTTCCCCCGCGGAACCGATCCTGGCGGTTCGCGTCAGATTCAGGTTGAGAGCACGCTGACTTCCTGAAGTCCCCAAAACGTTTCCTGCCCCTTTGAGTTCTCGGGGAGGGATCGTTGGGGCGGCGCTGATCAAGCCGGTCGCGCCTCTTCGACGTTGCGCGCGCTCCAATGGCGCCAGACGACGGGAATGGTCAGAACCAGGCCGAGTAGGGACGAATAGAGTTCGGGCGCCACCAGAAGCAGGGCGGCCAAGACCAGCAACACGTTTTCCCATGGCCGGGTGCGCACGAGCAGGTAGCGCGAGAGGGCGGCCCCCAGGCAGGTGATGCCGAGCACGCAGCCAAAGAAAGCCAGGAAGAAGTTCGGCCAGGTGAAATCTTTCGTCACCAGGAGAAGCGACGGCGAGAAGACAAAGACAAAAGGCACCAGCGCCTTGCCGAGCCCGAGCCGAAAGGCAGTGTTGCCGGTCTTGAATGGATCAGCTCCCGCCATGCCGGCGGCAGCGTAGGCAGCCAGCGCAACCGGCGGCGTGATGTCGGCCAGCAGGCCATAATAGAAAACGAAGAAGTGGGCGACGATCGGCTCGGTGCCGAGCATCACCAGTGCCGGCGCGGCAATCGTCACCATGATGATGTAGTTCGCTGTCGTCGGGATGCCGCAACCCATCAGGATGCAGACCACGCCGGTCATGATCAGCGTGAACAAAAGGGTCAGCCCGTGCGTTGAGAAGATCGCTTCGGGGATAAAGGTGCCGAACAGCAGCGACAGATGGCCTGCCGTCGAAGTGACGATGTAGGACAGCTTGAAGCCGACGCCGGTCAGGGTGACGACGCCGACGACGATGCCGACCGTGGCGGCGGCAGCGCCGACGGCGAGCGCATACTTGGCGCCGTCGCGCAGGCACACCACGATGTCGGCGACAGACATGCGCCGGCGCGGGTTAAACAGGCCGACCAGGATGCAAAGGGTAATGCCCCAGAAGGCAGCCATGTAGGGCGTATAACCCGCAAGAAGCACGCCGATCAGGACGACGAGAGGGATGATGGTCGGCCAGTCCCGTTTCAATGCCTCGACCACGTCGGGCATCTCGTCCGGCCGCAGGCCGCGCAAGCCGGTGCGCTTGGCCTCGAAATGCACCTGCATGAACACGCCGAAGAAGTGCATGAAGGCCGGCACTATCGCTGCCAGGATGATGGTCGTGTAGGGCAGTTCGAGGAACTCGATCATCAGGAAGGCGGCGGCTCCCATGATCGGCGGCGTCACCTGCCCGCCGGTGGAGGAAGCCGCCTCCACCGCGGCGGCGAAATGCTTCTTGTAGCCGAGCCGGATCATCGCCGGGATGGTCAGCGAGCCGACGGTGACGGTGTTGGCGACCGACGAGCCAGAGATCATGCCAAACAGGGCCGAGCCGAAGATCGATACCTTGGCCGGACCACCGGCGTAGCGGCCGGCGACCCATGCCGCGCAGTCGAGAAAGAGCTGGCCGAGACCGATGCGGGTGGCGAAGACGCCAAACAGGACGAAGTGGAAAACGTAGGTGGCGACGACGCCGAGCGCGATGCCGTAGATGCCTTGCGTCGTCAGGTAGAGGTGGTCGACGAGCTGGGAGACGGACGCGCCGGGATGCACCAGGATGCTCGGCATATAGGGGCCGAACAGCGCATAAACCATGAAGAGGACGGCGATGATGGGCAGCGGGATGCCGACGGACCGGCGCGTCGCTTCCAGCAGGAGCAGAATGAGGGTCAGCCCGAGCACCACGTCCGTCGTCGTGGGGTTGCCGACGCGGAAGGCAAGATCGTCGAGCGGGATCATCGGCACGTGCAGGACCGCTACCACCGCGGCAAGCGCCAGCAGCCAGTCGAAAACCGGTATGCCGAGGGGCCGCAGAAAGCTGGATTGGGCGGGCTGGTCGTAGCCCTTCTTCACCAGAGGGAAGACGAGGAAGATCAGCGACAGCACCATCGACAGGTGGATGCCCCGGTGCAGCATCTCCTGCAGCAAGCCGAATCCAGCCGTGTAATAGTGAAACAGCGACAAGGCCACCAGGAGGAAGCCGACCAGCCAGCCGGCGGCCCGGGTCAGCGGCCGGAACCGGATCTCGGAGTCGAATTTCTCCTCCAGTTCGCGAGCCTTTTCCTCGTCGAACTCCATGCCGGAAAGCCTGATTTTGTCGTCGTCGCTCATAGTCGGTTCCGTATCCTGAATCCCCAGACAAACGAGGCGGAAAGCACGCCTTCCGCCTCGTTGTCGCCAGTCTGTTGATGGCCTCTTATTTCAGGGCGCCGACTTCCTTGTAGAATTTCTCCGCGCCCGGATGGAACGGAATGCCGGCGCTGGTGACCGCGTTCTGGAGCGTGATCAGCTTGCCCTTGGCATGACCAGCCTGCAGCGCCTTCTGGGTCTCGTCGCTGTAGAGCGACTTGACGATCTTGTAGATGAGGTCATCGGTCTGCTTGGCGCTGGTCACCCATTGCGCGGCGACCGAAATGGTCTTGGTCTCGCCGACATTCTTGTAGGTGCCCGCGGGCACGATGTCGGTCGAGAAGAACTTCTGTTCGGACAGGAGCTTGTCGGCCTCGGGGCCGGTGATCGGCACCAGCGTGATGTTGTTGGTGCTGGCAAGCTCGACGATGGCACCGGTCGGATAGCCGCCAACGAAGAAATAGGCGTCCATGGCGCCGTCTTGCAGGCGCTCGCCGGCCGGGCCGGGCTTGAGATATTCGGGCTTTACGTCCTTCTCCGTTAGACCGTAGGCGCCGAGCACCAGGCGCGCATCAACGATGGTGCCGGAACCCGGCTCGTCGAGGGAGACGCGCTTGCCCTTCAGATCCGCCACCGTCTTGATGCCGGCGTCGGCGCGCGCGACCAGATGGATGGTTTCAGGATAGAGCGTCGCAATGAGGCGCAGATCCTCTACCTTGGGCTTGCCCTCGTAGAGGCCGGTGCCCGAATGCGCCCAGTAGGCGACATCGGATTGCGTGAAGCCCGATTCGGAAGCGCCCGACTGGATGGCGCTGATGTTGGCCACCGAACCGTTGGAGGACGTGGCGCTGGCAACCAGGCCCTCGACGCCGGCCGGCCCCGTCGCCGAGATCGCGTTGGCGATCAGCCCGCCCACCGGATAGTAGGTGCCGGACGTGCCGCCGGTGCCGATACGGAAAAAAGCCTGCTGCGCGCGCGCAGGCGAAAACCCTGCCGCGGCCAGCGCCAAAGTGCCCGCGCCGACGGAAAAGACGCGACGGTTGATCGAAACAGTCATACTACCTCCCGGTCAAAGATCGGCAGGATGTTGCATCAACCCAAGGATTGTCAACCTGCGCGCGCCTTTCGGAGAGGATCGGTCGTCGCTGGCGGTGGCTCCCCCGCTGTTGCCGTCATGGCGCATTTTGAGATCTAGCTTGTCGATTGAACGGCGGTAATCCGCTTGCTGACGCGGCGCTATCAACACATTCCGCGTGTTGTCAGCCGGATCCGCAACTGGCGGTTAGCCGACCCTCCAATTTCTGGCGGCTTCCAAGGTGCCAGCCGTCTTTATTAACCATTTGTTAACCATTCGGCCGGCACCCTTTAACCATTGAGTAAGGATTCGCCAGCCGTGACCTTTGCCGCTCCCCTGGAGACCAAATCCATTCGCTTTCGCGCCCGTTCGTTCGTCGCTTTCACGCTGACGCCGGAGGCGCCGATCGGTGCTTGGTTGGAGGGGCTGGATCATTGGATCGGCAATTCGCCGGGCTATTTCTCAGGGCGGCCGGTGGTGCTCGATCTCAATGCGCTGAAGCCTGCGGCCGACGAGATCGCGGCGCTGGTCGCTTCGCTCGGCACGCGTGGCATCCGGGTCTATGCCATCGAGCTCGAAGGGGCCTCGCTCGGGCCCGAGCTGCCGCCGCTGCTGGCCGGCGCCAAGGAGGCCACTTCAGATGGCCTGCTGGCGCAGCCCGGCCGCGGCAAGGCAGGCGTGGCGGAGGAGGCCCCCAAAACGGAAGCGGTGTCTTCGGAACGCGGCAAGGAGACGGGCGAGCCCGACGAGGGCAAGGCCGAGGCTGGAAAGGTCAAGGCGGCCAAGGCAGAACAGCAAGCCGGCGCGGCGGAGCCGGTGTCGGCCGGAACGCTGATGGTCAAGTCGCCCCTCCGCTCGGGCCAGTCGATCTTTCATCCGCATGGGGATGTCATCGTGCTTGGATCGGTCGCTTCCGGTTCCGAGATCATCGCGGCGGGCTCGATCCATGTCTACGGCACGCTGCGCGGCCGCGCCATCGCTGGCTCGGAAGGCAATATTTCGGCGCGCATCTTCTGCCGCAGGAACGAGGCCGAACTGCTCGCCATCGACGGCTGGTACACCACGGCGGAGGACATGGAAGGCGCCTCGCGCGGCAAGCCGGTGCAGGCCTTCCTCGAAGACGGCGTGCTGCGCGTCGTGCCGCTGAACTAGGGCGCCGGGATGAAAACGCCGAACCAGTTCTCGTCTTGCTCGATCGCGAACAGGACGCTCAGGTCCGCAAGGTTGGGACCGGTTTCGCGTGGGATGATGGCAGGTTCCAACAATAGCCGTGCGACGCACGGAGCGATAACAAACGACAACATCAGGCGACGGAGGCTTTTTTCATGGGCAAGGTAGTGGTGGTCACCTCAGGCAAGGGAGGTGTCGGCAAGACGACCTCGACGGCCGCATTGGGGGCCGCGGTCGCCAGGACCGGCAAGAAAGTGGCGCTGGTCGATTTCGACGTCGGCCTGCGCAATCTCGACCTGATCATGGGCGCCGAACGGCGCGTGGTGTTCGACCTCGTCAATGTCATCCAGGGCACGGCCAAGCTGTCGCAGGCGCTGATCCGCGACAAGCGCGTCGACACGCTGTTCCTGCTGCCGGCCTCGCAGACGCGCGACAAGGACGCGCTGACCGAAGAAGGTGTCGGCGAGGTGATCGAGAAGCTGCGCTCGGTGTTCGACTATGTGTTCTGCGATAGCCCGGCCGGCATCGAACGCGGCGCGCAGCTCGCCATGCGCTTCGCTGACGAGGCGGTCATCGTCACCAATCCGGAAGTGTCGTCGGTGCGCGATTCCGACCGTATCATCGGCCTGCTCGACGCCCGCACCATGCGCGCCGAACAGGGCGAGCAAATCGCCAAGCACGTGCTGGTGACGCGTTACGATGCCGGCCGCGCGGCTCGCGGGGAGATGCTGTCCATCGACGACGTGCTGGAAATCCTGTCGGTGCCGCTGCTCGGCATCATACCGGAGAGCCAGGATGTGCTCAGGGCCTCCAACCTCGGTTCGCCGGTGACGCTGAGCGATCCGCTGAACGCCGCCGCCAAAGCCTATATCGAAGCGGCGCGGCGGCTGGAAGGCGAAGACCTGCCGGTCGTGGTTCCCTTCGAGCGCAAGGGCTTCCTCGACAGGCTGCTCGGAAGGAGGGCGGCATGAACATTCTCGACCTCTTCAAGCGGCGCTCCAGCGCGCCCGTGGCGCGTGAGCGGCTGCAGGTGCTGCTCGCCTACGAACGGCGCAGCCGTGGCCAGCCCGATCTCGTCTCCGTGCTGCGCGAGGAGATCATGGCCGTCATCGCCAAGCACGTGCAGATCGACCAGGACTATCTGCAAATCTCAATGGACCGCGGCGAGACCATGTCGACGCTGGAAATCGACATCCAGATCCCCAACAAAAGCGCCGTGCCGCTGGCCATGGCGGGCTGACTTTTACCCTCCCCTTGTGGGGAGGGTCGCTGCAAGCAGCGAGCGGAGTTGGCGCGGCGCTACAGGACGAGCATCCTCCAGCGCCAGCGCCCTCAGTCCTACCTTCCACGAGGGAAGTAGGAGCCAGGATTTCCCGCATTCAGATTCCACCCAGAAATCGGGTGCGTCAATTCTGCAAAAAGACGGCCGTGGCATTGGTTGCCCGCCGCATTGCAACCCCAAATGTCCAACTTTACGCTCCCCCTAATGGGGGGCTTCCCCTGCGCAATCAGTGGATGTAAGCATACATATTAGCCAATTATTGAATACTGAATTGGGTATGCGTAAAGGGCATTCGTTATGAATTTCAAGGGTCTGATCAAGCGTGCCGAAGACGTAGATGATGCACTCCAGGAGCTGCAGGCCGATCTGGCGGACGCTCTGGATGCCAGCCTCGATACCGAATACGACGCGCCGCCGGACAGCGGCTATATCCCAGATTCCGCGCCAGGAGCCGAGGCCTCGGCACCTGAGGCCAATGCGGCAGATGCGGATGGCGCGGATAATCCGGACGGCGCGGGCAACGCCGACGCCACCGAAACCACGCCACGACTGACGCCCCATACCCAGACCCGGATGGCGGCGCTGAGTGCCTTCGAAGGGATGTTCCACGACGCCAGGGATTATCTGGACGAGATCAACGGCAAATTGTCGGAGATCGCTACCTCACACCATTTGACGCGCGAATTCCTCAACATCCTCCACACCGATATTCTTCGCGCCAACGAGCTGGAGCTCGCAAATGGCGACCTGGTCGCGGAACAAAGAACGCTGTCGGAAAAGCTGCACGACACGGCAAGAAAGCTGCGCGAGCGTGAAAGCGCCTGCGAATTGCTGCAACAGCGCGAGACAAGCCTGGTCCAGGACAGGGAGGCGCTTCGCGCAGCGCTCGCAGCGGCCAGGCTGGAACTTGCCGAGACGGCCAATGCGAGCGCAAAACGCGACGCGGAGTTCGGCGACATCGCCAAGCGGCTGACGGCCAGGGCGGTCGAGGCCAACAGGCGCCTGCGCGAGAGCAAGATGCTGCGGGAAAAACATGTCAGCCTGTCGATCGAGCTCGACAAGGCGCTGAAGCGGGAAACCCAGACGCGCCACAGGCTCGACGAGCTCTCGACGATCCATGCCAGCGAAGCAGCGCGGCTTGCCGAACTGCTGACCGCGCTCGGCAAGAGCGAAAAGGAGGAGATAAGGCTCCAGAAGTCACTCGAGACTGCCCAGGCAAAGCTGTCGGAAATGACCGAAGCGGCCAGCATGATGGAAGGCGACAGGCAAGCTGAACTCGCGCGCAGCCAGATGGAAATGCGCGGATTGCGTTCCGAGATCCAGGACCTGCAATCACGGCTGGAGCGGGCCTCGCACGAGAACAGCGAGGCCACAGCCGAGATCGCCAGGCTCAAGACCGACTTGAACGACACCCTGGCCGAAAAGAAAATCGCCGATCAAAAGTTGTCCTCGCTCACCGACGAGAACGAAAACGACAAGACGAGCCTTTCGAAAGCGAACGCCAATCTTTCGCAGCTTGCGCTGCAACAAGCATCGGAACAGATACAGCTGGATGTCCAGAGGCAGGAATGCGAGGACCTCAAAGCTGAAATCGCGTCGCTCAATGCCCGGATCAAGGAATTGCTGCCTTACGAACGGCTCCACAAGGCCACCAACGGCAGATCGCGCGAGGCCGACGTGGTCGACATCGCCGCCGTGGTGGCGGAGAAAGCCCGTGGAACGGGCAGGCGGCGCATCCGCAGGAACCTCCGCGCCACGCCGTAGCTCATTTCGCCGGCATGGCCGCAGGTCCCGCTGCGGGGCAGCGTTCCGCGCCCGCTGCCTCAACGCGATCGCACGCCGCCGCCGCGGCGCAAATCGCTGAACTGAGGGAGCGGAAGGCCGTCCGTCAAGACGGCGCCAAGCCATCTGCTTGGCTGCGAAACGTCAGCCGCAGCAAGGTTCCGGTCCGGCCGAAGGTCCGCAACAGGCCTTGGCTTTCCTCTCTTCCTCCAGCCAGCGGTCACGCGGCTTGCAGCTTGCCGGCCGCGGCGAAAGCTCGACATGCACCGCATCACCGGCGAGCCGGGGAAGCGCGGCGCGGTAGAGCTGCATCGGGCGCACGCCGTCGCTGACTTCGAAAGTAAGCTTGGCGGAATGGTCGAGGCCGACATGCTCCGTCACCTTGCGGATGATCGCCGAGAATTTCCCGGCCGGCATATGCGTGCGGTCCTCCTCGACGTCCCAGAGCTGCACGAAGATCTCGGCCCAGGATTCCGGGTTTGCACCGCAGTCCAGCGCAGCGAACTGGCCGGCCTTCACCTCGGTGACGTGGTAACCAGGCCTCACCGGCCGGCCGTCGTAGAAGAACACCAGGCGCCGGTCCTCGTAGCCCGCCAGAAACTCCAGCAAGCCAGCGATGGTGATGTCGTCGGGATCAACGACGTCAGCGGGTTCAAATTCCCGATTGTCAGAAACGAGCATGTGCGGTAATCCTTGTTTCAACATTTTTAGGATTGTTGAAATATGGATGAACGTCAAGCCCTTTCCGCCTTTGCGGCTCTTTCGCAAGAAACGCGCCTGCGCATCCTGCGGCATCTGGTGATCGCCGGTCCGGACGGGATTGCCGCGGGCGCCATCGCCGAAAAAGTCGAGGTCTCGGCCTCGAATGTGAGCTTCCACCTGAAGGAGCTCGAGCGGGCAGGGCTGATCAGCGTGCGGCGCGCTTCGCGCTCCATGGTCTACAGCGCCGAATATGACACGTTGAGCGGCCTCATCCGTTTCCTGATGGAGGATTGCTGCTCCGGCCGGCTGGAGATCCGCGCTTCGGCGTTGGCTCCAGACTGCTGCGCCGCCGATGTGAAGGGACCGGTTCAGTGATCGTCGCGCCGACAGCCCGGGCGATCGTCCCGACCGCGCCGCATCAGCAATCCGAAATCCAACCTCTTGCCGTCGAGGCCAAGCCATGACCGCTACGATCTACCACAATCCCGACTGCGGCACCTCGCGCAACACGCTTGCCATGATCCAGGCGAGCGGCGAGAAGCCTGACATCATCGAGTATCTGAAACATCCGCCCAGCCGGGACCGCTTGCGCCAGCTTGTCGCCGCCATGGGAATTCCGGCGCGCGCTCTGCTGCGCGAAAAGGGTACGCCCTATGCCGAACTCGGCCTGGGTGACGCCAAATGGACCGATGAACAGCTGATCGACGCCATGCTGAGGCATCCGATCCTGATCAACCGGCCGATCGTCGAGACGCCCAAGGGGACGCGGCTGTGCCGTCCGTCCGAGCTCGTGCTCGATCTGCTCGACCATCCGGTGGCCCGCTTCACCAAGGAAGGCGGCGAGGTAGTGATCCATGACCGTGGCATCAAGTGATCGAAGCCTTTCCGATCTAGAATTCCCGGAGCGCTCGCCGCTGACCGCCATTGCCGCCCTCGGCGTCACCCAGATCATCGGCTACGGCACGCTGTACTACAGTTTCAGCATTCTCGCCGCCGATATGGCCAGCGATCTGGGCTGGCCGACCGAATGGATTTTCGGCGCGCTCTCGGCGGCTCTGCTGGTTGGCGGGCTGACGGCGCCCTGGCTCGGAAACTGGATCGACCGCTTCGGCGCCGGCAAGATCATGACCGTCGGCTCGATCCTTGCCGCGGCTGCGCTCGCCGCCTGTGCCTACGCGCCGGCGGCCGGGGCCTTCGTGGCGGCGCTGATCGTGCTGGAAGTGGCATCGAACCTGGTCCAGTACGGCGCCGCTTTCGCGCTGCTTGTGCAGATAAGGCCGCGCGCGGCGCAACGTAGCATCACCTATCTCACCCTCATCGCCGGCTTCGCATCGACCGTGTTCTGGCCGATCACCTCGGCCCTGCACGCGCAGATGTCATGGCGAACCGTCTATCTCGTCTTCGCGGGGCTGAACCTGCTCGTCTGCCTGCCGCTGCACGCCTGGCTCTCGCACGGGCTGGCCAAGAGCAGGCGCTCGGCGACCGAGCCGCCACGGCATGTCCAGGGATCGCTTCCGGCCTCGGCGCGGCCGCTCGGCTTCGCGTTGATGGTCATCGCCTTTTCGCTGCAGAACCTGCTTGGCGCCGCTGTCCTGGTGCATATGGTGCCGCTGCTTTCCGGACTTGGCCTCGGGGCGACCGCCGCCATCGTCGGAACGCTGTTCGGGCCGTCACAAGTGTTGAGCCGCTTCATCAACATGATCTTCGGCATCAACCTGCCGCCATTGACGCTGGCCATCATCTCGGCCGGCCTGATGACGAGCGGGGTCGTCGTGCTGAACTGCACGGCGCCTTCCGTCGCAGGCGCGATGGTTTTCGCCGTCGTGTTCGGCATGGGCAATGGGCTTTTCAGCATCGTCATCGGCGCCCTGCCGCTGACATTGTTCGGCAGTGCGGACTATGGCCGGCTGCAGGGGCGCGTCACATCGGCCCGGCTGCTCGTTTCGGCCGTCGCGCCGTTTGCGCTGGCCTTTGCCATCGTCAATGTCGGCACTGCCTGGTCGCTGGGGGCCATGGCGTTTCTGGGCGGCACCGCGCTGTTGGTCCTGACAGCGATCACGAGACTGCCGAACGCGCGCAACGGCCGCGTCTGAGGGCGGCCGACTCGTCCGGCCCTTTCTTGCCCCATCGAGATGCCGGTCCTGCCTCACGACGGACGGGCCGGTTCGCCCTATCTCACATGACGCAGCGTTTGCCTGATGGCGCACGGAGGACGGGATCAAGTGACATCGACGCCGGTTGTCGGTCGTGAAGCGGCGCCTTTGCCCGTGATGGCGCTGTTGGGGGCCATGGTGTCGATCCAGATCGGCGCTACTTTCGCCAAGAGCCTGTTTCCGGTGATCGGCGCGCAGGGCACGACGACGCTGAGGCTGGTCGTCGGCGCGCTGATGCTGATCGCCGTGCTACGGCCCTGGCAGATGCGGCCTTCGCGCGCCACCATGCCGTGGCTGGTCGCCTATGGGGTAACGCTGTGCGCGCTCAACCTCCTGTTCTACGCCGCGCTCGCCACGATTCCGCTCGGCGTTGCGGTCGCGCTGGAGTTTTCGGGACCGCTGCTGGTGGCGACGCTGACCTCGCGGCGGGCGGGCGACTTTGCCTGGATCGCGTTGGCGGTCGCCGGCATCGTGCTGTTGTCACCCTTCATCCGTTCGCTCCAGCCGCTCGATCCGATTGGGGTGATGCTGGCGCTGGCGGCCGGCGGTTTCTGGGCGCTCTACATCGTGCTGGCGCAGAAGGCGGGCGCCGAGCTCGGCACCCGCACTACCGCCTACGGCATGGCGATTGCCGCCGTGCTGGTGCTGCCTTTCGGCGTGGCGCAGGCGGGAGCGGGCCTGCTTGCGCCGTCGATCCTGGTCAGTGCCTTGCTCGTCGGCCTGTTCTCGAGCGCGCTGCCGTTCTTTCTGGAGATGGTGGCGCTGACCCGGATGCCGGCCCGCATCTACGGCACGCTGACCTGCCTGGAGCCAGGGCTCGGCGCGCTGGCCGGCTTCCTGTTCCTGCATGAGAGCCTGACCGCGCCGCAACTGGCTGGCATCGCCGCCGTCATCGTCGCGGCCGCCGGCACCGCGCTGACGTCGAAGCCGCCGGTGCCGTCGCCGGAGTAGGGGCGGGTCAACGTGCAGGTTCGTGCTGCAAAGCCGGTTTCGTCACCGTCGTTCAGAACTTCACGCTCAGATCCACCTTGGCGCCCTGGTCGACCGTGCCACTGCCGAACTGGCCGGTATAGGACAGGCCGAGCGTCGCATTGGCCGACATGTTGAGATCGAGGCCGGCCTCGATCACCGCGGCATCCCTGGCGATCGGCACGCCGGCGATGGTGAATTGATCGCCGCCGGCGAAGGCGAAGACCGAGGTCGGCGTGACATCGCCGAAGGCGTGACGCCAGCCGAGCATGCCGCGAGCGGTGGCATCGATGCCGCCAAGCGCGAAGTCGGTCGCGCCGCGAAGGCCGAGCGTGGTGAAGGTGGCGTCGTTGTTTGTGCTGGCGCTGGTCAGCGCCGCAGCACCACCGGTTTCGGTGAAGCCGTCGGTGTGCACGCTGACATAGGCGAGGTTGGCGAAGGGTTCGAACTTGAAGCCACCGGCATCAGCCTTGTATGCGAGTTCGCCGAACACTTGCGCGGTGCCGGCATCGTAGTCGGCTGATAGTTGATCGGCAAAGCCGTTGAAAGCAACCGAGCGTCTGGTCGAGATGCTGCTCCAGCTATAAGCCGCTCCGCTGCGGAAGGCGATGGCGCCCCAGTTGGTGCCGCCATAGAGACCGAGATGATAGCTGTCGCTCTTGCCCGATGAATCGCGGTCGTCGGCATCGAAGGAGGAATGGCCGTAGCCGCCGATGAGGCCGACACGCCAGCCGCCGACCAAAGTGTCGGCGCCGGCCAACAGGCCGCCGGTCGAGCGGTCGAAGGCGGCGGCATTGCCGTCGCTGTCGGTGTTGCTCCACGAACCGAACACCTGGCCCCAGACAGCGAAGCGGTCGGTATCGGCCGCCACCATTTCCGGCCCACCCTCGCCATAGGCCATGACCGGCAGCGCCGCCGCGCCGCCATCGCCAAAGGCAGCAGCAATGCGATTGCTGGCGGCGTCGCGGACGAAGCGGCTGTCTTCAAGCAGCATGCCCTTGGCCGAGGCATGGATTTCCCCGGAAAGCTGGTCGAAGGCGTCCTGGGCGGCTGCTTCGCTCGGCAAAGCAAATATCGCATCGAACAGCGGATTACCGCTGCCAAGACTTTCGGCACCACCGCCGGTGGCGATCTGGTTGGGTGTCAGGCCGACCTCGGCGAAGGATTTTGCCTGCGTCGCGTCAAGATAGACATGCGTCGGGTCGTAACTCGCGAAAAGGCCGGTGAACGGGCCTAGGCCGCTGAGCGTGTAGGTGCCGGTGACGCCCATGTCTGCCTGCAGCACGGTGTAATGCGTGCCCGCCACGTAAGGTGCTGCGTCGGTCTTGATCACGTCGAGGACCGCACCGGCGGCGATCGTCGCCGTGCCCGTCGCGTGGATGAGATCGGACTGGCCGGTCGAGGTCAGCTCGACCTGATAGATCGAGGCCGCCGCCTGGTCGAGATTGCCGGCGACGTGGAGCGTACCGATCGAATTACCGGGTGCGATGATGCCGCCCGACCGCGCCATGACACCGCCCACCGTGCCGTTGCCGCCCAGCGTGCCACCGAAGATCGTCACCAGCGAATTGGCCAGCGAACCATTTACGGCCAGCCGCCCGCCATCCACATTGGTGGCACCGGTGAAGCCGCTCGAATCGGCGGTGAGGTTCGTCGCGCCGGCGATCTGGTTGATCGTGCCTGCGCCACCGATCGCCGACGCGAAGGCGTAGTTCGTATCGGTGTGGTTGAAGTTGATCGCACCCGCGCCCGGCCCGAACTGGACGCTCGCCGCATTGAGCGTGCCCGCGGCCGCCGCTGGCGATCCGCTCGCCGCACCGATGTTGAGCGTGCCGACGGAGCCCGCCATGGCGGCGATGTTGACCACGCCGCCGCTCGACACCGCGCCGCCATTGGCAATCGTCAGCGTGCCTGTTCCACTAACGCCGACATCAAGATCTCCGCTGCTGGCCCATGTCGAGCCTGTGCCGTCGACCGCTACCGTGCCGACCGAACCTGCGGCGTAGCCAACCAAGCCCAAGCCATTGCTGACCACGCCGCCTTTCGAAACCGTCACCGTGCCCGTGCCAAAGCCTCCGACATAGAGGTCCCCGCTGTTCGTCCACTTCGATCCCGCGCCGTCAACCGCCGCCATGCCGGTCGAACCGGCAACGTAGCCGATATAGCCCCAGCCATTGCTGACCGTGCCGCTGTTCGAGATCGTCAGAGTACCCGTGCTGAAACCGCCTACGAACAGGTCCGAGCTGTTGTTCCAGGCCGACCCCCCGCCGTCGACCGTCACCGTGCCGGTCGAGCCAGAGAATGCGCCCACATAGCCTGTGGTATCGCTAACCTTGCCGCCGTTCGAGATATTCAGCGTGCCAGTACCCTGATCGCCGACGAACAGGTTGGAACTGTTTGTCCAGGTCGATCCCCCGCCGTCGACGGTCACTGTGCCGGCGGAACCCGAACCGAAACCAACGAAGCCCAGGCCACTGTTGACCGCGCCGCCGTTGAGGATGTTCAGTTCGCCCGTGCCGGCGAAACCGACGAAAAGGGCTACGCTGGCCCAGGTCGAGCCTATACCGTCGACCGTTGCCGTGCCGGTGGAGCCCGCAACGTTGGCTAAAATGCCGTTCTGATTGCTGACCGCGCCCTTGTTCGAGACCGCCAGCGTACCCGTGCCCTGATCGCCAACGATGAGGTCCGAACTGTTTGTCCAGGTCGAGCCGGCACCGTCGACGAATACGATGCCGGTCGAGCCCGCCTTCGCGCCAACAGTTGCCCAACTGTTGCTGACCGCGCCGCCTTGCGTGATCTGCAGAGCGCCCTTGCCGAAATCGCCGACGATCAGCGACCCGCTGTTTGTCCAGGTTGAGTCGACGACTATCACGATGCCGGTCGAGCCCGCCGACTTGCCAACATAGGCCTTGTCATTGCTGACAGCGCCGCCGTTGCTGATCGCTAGCGTGCCGGTGCCGAAATCGCCGACAGCCAGGTCGGAACTGTTGGTCCAGGTCGAGCCGGCATTTTCGATGAACACGCTGCCGGTCGAGCCGGCATTCGCGCCAATAGTCCCCCCATTGGAGCTGACGTCGCCGCCATGGCTGATCGCCAGAGTGCCGGTGCCGAAATCGCCGACACTCAGCGATCCGCTGTTTGTCCAGGTCGAGTTGTCGACGAACACCTTGCCGGTCGAACCCGCGGAGGCGCCAATATAACCTGAAGTATTGCTGACCTTTCCGCTGTTCGAGACCATCAACGTACCTGTCCCGTCGACGCCGACGGACAAGTTCCCGCTGTTGAGCCAGGTTGAGCCGATGCCATCGACCATCACCTTACCGGCTGAATCGGTGCTGTAGCCCACCATGGCATCAGCATTGCTAACCACACCGCCGTTGGTGATAATCAACGCGCCGTCGCCATCATGGCCGACATAGAGCGTTCCATTGTTTGTCCAGGTGGCATCATCGATCGTCGCCGAGCCGATCGAATCTGAATATCGGCCAATATAGGCGCTGTCGCTGATGACGTTGCCGCCGTTGGAAACCGTTACCGCACCAACGCCGGAACTGCCGACCGTGAGGCTATCAGTGTTAAGCCACGTTGAGCCGGCGCCATCGATCTTTACGACGCCTTGAACGTTGCTGGCGCCCGCAACAATACCCACAGCATCCGTCACGACACCGCCATTGAGGATATCGAGCGTAGCCAGCCCGAAACTACCAACCACCAAACTGCTGCTGGTCCACGAGGAACCCGCACCTGTTACGGTGACATCAGAAGTGGAGTTATCCCCCCAGGATAAGAATGCTCGGTCGGTCGTCAACGTGCCGTTCGAAATGACAAGGCTGCCGTCCGAAGAAGCTACAAAGCCAAGGTAAATATCGTCGGCAAAAGCGTTGCCAGCGTTGATAACAGTCGGATTCGGTGTCGAATTGCTGATATATACAATATCGGCCGCCGTCGGCACTGACCCAGCGTTCCAGTTTCCGGTGGTAAACCAATCCGTGGAGGTGGTGCCGGTCCAGGCATCGGCCGCCGTCGCGGCGATCGGCTGGCCGAGTCCGACCAGCGCGGTCGACGTCAGCGCCAGATATTTCCATGCGTTAGCCCTGCGGCCACCAAAACCATTCTGCGGCATCCAAACCCCTGACATGTTAGTCATTTCACCCTGAGGCTGACATGTCATTGGAGCCCGGGCTTGTCTTGGGCAGGGCCGCACTGGAATTGGACTGGAGCGAAAAGCCGTGCCTTTTGCGCGCACTGTGGCAGTTCTGCGCCACGAGCGCGCAGGCGCCGCTCCACCGGCCTTTCAAAGAGAGAATCGGACCCCGCGCCAGGGCCGGCCACAGAAAATGCCGCAATCCTATCTGGCGCTGGTCGGCGTGTAGCCGAAACGGCGACGAAAGCAGCGATTGAAATACGATACATCGCTGAACCCGCTCGTCATCGCGATATCGCTGACCCGCATGTCGCTGTGTCTCTGAGAAAGCATCCTGTGGGCGCTCTGCAACCGCAGCTCGAGAACGCGCTCGGAGAAGCTCACTCCCGTTTCCTGAAGGAGATCATGGACGTAGCGCGCCGACAGGGCGAGTTGTTGCGCGACACCTTGGGCGGAGATGCCAGGATCGGCGAAGTCCTCGGCAATCGTTGCCAGGATCGCCTCCAGCCTGGCGGCGCGCAGGCCGCGAAGACCGACCAATTCGGCAGCCCGGCCTTTCGCCCCGGTCACAAGGCCGATCAGGTCCACGATCGTGTCCGTCGCATGGGTTATGAGATCGGCCGAGGCGAGCGGGCTGCCGCTTTCAAGAAGCTCGCAATAGCGCTTGAGAAGATCGAGGGCTTCGTTGTCGGCGCCGATCTTCAACCCCAGCCGGTCGTCGATCTGCGGGAAGGCGCGCATGAGGACCGCGCGTGGGACCACCACATTGGTCCAGATATTGCTGTCGGCACCGGTCATTTTCAGCGCCTCCGAGGCCGTGACGAGGACCGCTTCTCCCCGACCGACGGCATATTCGCGGCCGACCTGCACGCCCGACAAGAGGGTGTCGGCCTTGTTGATCAACAGCAAATAGCCGTCATTGTCGTCCTCGGCGATGTTGCTCGCCTTCCTTGTCGCCTGCTTGATCGTTCCGGACATCTGGCCGAGAACCAGTGAACCGACAGCCGTGGCTTCGATCGAGGCCTCGAAGGGCAGGTTTTCCGATATGCCGTATTCCACCGACCATATTTCCGCGACGTGGATGTCCTGCCACAGGGAAAATCGCTCGCGTTCGCCAAGATGCGGCGGCAACTGAGCCGATGAAAACACCGTCTTTCGCGACAATGGAAAACCTCGATAAAGTATCCGCGCTTAAAAAATACCGATCGCCATACTTTCAATCGGCAGAATAACCGGCAACAGTGGCGGCTGGCGTCAAGCAATCGAGTTGAATCCTAATCGAGATCGGCCAGGAGTGGCGTCATCCAAAAGTATGACGCCACAAAATTATCCGAGGCGAGATCGCAGTGTGTCTGGAGGCGTGGTGGAGAGGCTGAGCAGCGAAGTTCTTGGTTCCATTATCGGCGATATTTACGATTGCGTTTTGAACCCGGAAGGCTGGGCCCGCGTCATGACCCGGATCACGACCGCCATGGACGCGGCCTATACAACCATCGCGCTCGCCAGCACCGCCGACAGTCATGGCCGCTTCGCCGCTCAATCGCCCTGGGATCCCGTGCAAATGCGCGTGCTCCAGGATTATGACTTTGACGCAATTCCCGGTTTGAAGACGGCGGTCGTCGGCGATGTCGACACGCCTGTCGCGACGCTGTCGCTGATGAGCGAAGCCGAACTCGGGCAGACGGCATTTTTTCAGAACTGGGCCAAACCTCAGGGACTGCGCGAAGCCTGCATCACCAAGTTCGTCCACACATCGGACCGGATCGGGCTCATGGGTTGCACCACATGGGCCGACAGGGGGATCATATCAGCCGAAGACCAACATTTCCTCGCGTTGCTCTCGCCGCATCTGCGCCGTGCTTCCCTGATCGGAGACCTGCTCGACCAGGCTCGCGTTACCGCCAGCCTTTACCGCCAGGCGCTCGACAATCTCGCAGTGCCTGTCGTGCTTGCCGGCGCCAACGGGGCCATCCTCCATGCCAATGGCGCTGCCGAACGGATGTTGTCGGCGCAAGGTCCGATTCTTTCCAGGAACGGCCTGCTCCAGGCGCAGAATCCGGCGGTCGCCCGCGCCCTGCTGGAAGCGATCGCCAGCGCCGCGAACGCGGATGCTTCGCTTGGCGCCCGGGGCATAGGACTGCCGGTCTCGGCCCCAGGCCGGCCGCCCGCCGTCGCCTATGTGCTGCCGCTGACCGAAGGAACCGCGCGCGCGGCTTTCCGGCCGGCATGCGCGGCTGTTTTTATATCGACCACGACGTCGGCTTCTCCTCTGCCAGAGGCCGTCCTGACCACGCTGTTCGACCTTACGCCCGCGGAGGCGCGGGTCCTGCTGCGGATCGGCAGCGGATTGTCGGCGTCGAAGAGCGCTTTGTCGCTCGGCATCGGCGAAAACACCTTGAAGACACACCTCAATCGTATCTTCGCCAAAACCGGGACGAGACGCCAAGCCGACCTCGTCAAGCTCGTCTCGGACATAGGCACGCCCCTGGCAGCGCATTGAGGCTGAAGGCGTAGTCCGCAGCGCGAGATCGGCTCACCGCCTCCAGAGCGGCTCCGGCGCGAAGCGCTCGCTCGCCGGGATCGCGCCTGGCCGCCCCCCTCTGGCCTGCCGGCCATCTCCCCCTCAAGGGGGGAGATTACTCGCTTCCACCGCTCAGATCAGCTTCTCCAGCGTGATCGGCAAGTCGCGCACCCTTTTCCCCGTCGCGTGGAACACCGCGTTGGCGATCGCCGGCGCCACGCCGACGATGGGCAGTTCGCCGACGCCCTTGCCGCCGAGCACAGAGGAGTGCGGGTCGGGGATGCCGACCGAAATCACCTCGATGTCGGGAATGTCGGCATTGGTCGGCACCAGATAGTCGGCGAGGTTGTTGTTGACGATGCGGCCGTGGCGGCGGTCGATGATGCCTTCTTCCAGCAACGCCTGGCCGATGCCCATGATGATGCCGCCCTTCCACTGGCTTTCCGCCAGCTTCGGATTGTAGAGCCGTCCCGAATCCAGCGCCGACACGACGCGCGAGACCCGCACGGTGCCGAAATCCTCGTCGACCCGGACCTCGATGAAATGCGCGCACCAGGAGTGGCGGGAATAGTCGCCTTCGGTGTGCGGCAGCGCCATGGCGATGGTGGTGTAGTTCCTGTAGCGGTCCTCGGCACTCGAATTGGCCGGCATGGTATCGCCTGTCGCCTCGATGCGATCGCGGCCGACGCTTTTGAGGAGCTCGGCGATCGACACATCGGGGCCGTCGCCACGCGGTGCGGTGATGCGGCCATTGGCGACGACCAGCGTGTTGGCCTGCAGCGCATGGAAGGGCGAGCGCGGGTCGCTGATCGCCAACCCGACCAACTGGTCGAGCGCCGAGGTCGCGGCCTTGTAGACGGCACCGGTCATGACGCCGGCCAGGCGCGAGCCGCCTGCGACGCCGGCGCGGGGAAAGCGGGAATCGCCCAGCTTCACCACGACGTCGTCGGCCGGCACGCCCACCGTCTCGGCCGCCGTCTGCGCCAGGATGGTGTAGGTGCCCTGGCCCATGTCGATCGAGGAGCTTTCGACCTCCACCGAGCCGTCGGCCAGGATGCGCACGATCGCCTCGCCATAGGCGCGCCGCACCGGATAGGTACCGGCGGCCACGCCCCAGCCGATCAGCTGGTTGCCGTCGCGCATCGAACGCGGCTCCGGTGAGCGCCTGGCCCAGCCGAAGCGCTCGGCGCCCGTGGCAAAAGCCTCGCGCAACTGCCTGGTGGACCAGGCTTTTTTCACTTCCGGGTCCTGCTCGGCATAGTTCCGCAGCCGGATCTCCAGCGGGTCGATGCCAACCTCATAGGCGAGCTCGTCGATGGCGCTTTCGATGCCGAAGGCCGAAGGGTTCTCGCCCGGCGCGCGCATGGCGCCCGGCACCACGGAATTCACCCGCACGACGTTCTGCCGGGACGAAAAGTTCGGCGTCGCGTACATGATCGAGGTAACCGAGGCCAACGGCTCCACCCACATGCCATCGATCGACGTTTCATTGACGCCGCGATGCACGATCGACTGGATTTTTCCTTTCGCATCCGCGCCGAGCGCCACCGTCTGGCGCGTCGCGGCGCGGCCGCCATAGCCGGTGAAGGTCTGCGGGCGCGTCATCACCAGGCGCACCGGCCGGCCGAGCATTTTGGCTGCACTCGCGGCAACCGCGCCGTGGCCGAGCGCCAGCGCCTTGGAGCCGAAGCCGCCGCCAATATAGGGCGAGACCAGCCGCACATTCTCGAACGGCACATCGAACCACTCGGCATAGGTGCGCGCCATGCCGTCGAGCCATTGGCTCGGCTCCCACACGGTGAGCCGGTCGCCCTCCCAGCGGGCGATCAGGCCGTGCGGCTCCATCGGCGCCTGGTATTCGCGCGGCGTGTTGTAGGCGGCGCAGATCCGGACCGGGGCGGACGCAAAGGCAGCCTGCGCGTCGCCCCATTCCTTGGTCATGGCCTCGATCGGAATGCCGTCGCCGGCCTTGGCATCGTTGAGGTCGACGATGGCCGGCGTCTCGTCATAGTCGACCTTGACGAGGGCCGCTGCCGCAACCGCCTGTTCGAAGGTTTCGGCGACCACGGCGGCGACATGCTGGCCCGAAAAGCTGATGTCGCGCGCCAGCGGGCAATAAGGCTTGTCGGGCGGGGGCGTGCCGAACCAGTCCGACGCGGTTTTCAGGGCCATGATGGTGTCCGGCGTCAGCACTTGCAGCACGCCGGGCGCCGCCTCAGCCTGCGCCGTATCGATGGCGCGCACCTTGCCGGACGCGATCGTGCTGTCGACCAGCACGGCATAGGCCAGGTCTTCGAGCTGCTGTTCGACGGCGTATTTGGCCGCGCCGGTGATCTTGGCCGGGCCGTCGACGCGCGACAGCCGGCCTCCGACGGCTTGTGCCAGCACGCCGTCGGAGGCGTCGCCATGTCTTGCGATGTGAACGGTCATGCCGCTTCTCCCAGTTTGAGGATCGCTCTGGCCACGACGCGCGGCGCGAGCTCGATCTTGTAGTGGTTGGCGCCATGGTCGACGGCGCCCTCGACGGCGAGCAGGCTGGCCGCGCGGACAGCCTTAGGCTCCAGCACCTTGCCTTTCAGCGCCTCTTCCACGGTGCGCGCCCGCCAGGGCTTGGTGGCAACGCCGCCGAGCGCGACGCGCAGGTCGCGGACGGTGCGCCCGTCGGCCTCGAGTTCGAGGCCGACGGCGGCACTGGCGGCGGCGAACTCGTAAGACTGCCGGTCGCGGACCTTCACGTAGCTCGAGCGGCGGGCGGCGGCGGATCCCGGGATTTCGATGGCGGTGATCATCTCGCCCGGTTCGATCGCGTGTTCCTTCTGAGGCGTGGTGCCGGGCAGCAGGAAAAAGTCGTCGACCAAGACGCGGCGTTCTCCGAGATGGACCACCGCATCGAAGGCGACCAGCGCGGTGGCGAGGTCGCCGGGATACGTGGCGATGCAGGCCTCGCTGGTGCCGAGCACCGCATGGCCCCTGGTGACGCCGCCGATCGCCGAACAGCCGCTGCCGGGCTCGCGCTTGTTGCAGGCGGCAAAATTCGAGGGATCGCGGAAATAGGGGCAGCGTGTGCGCTGCATCAGATTGCCGCCGACGGTCGCCATGTTGCGGAGCTGCGCCGAAGCCGCCTGCCACAGCGCCTCCGAGACGGCGGGAAAGCCGCCCTTGATGCCGGCGTGGTCGGCGACATGGCTCATCCTGGCGAGCGCGCCGATGACGGCGCCGCGCTCGTCGATCTCGATGGTATCGAGCCCCTTGAGATGGCTGATGTCGACCAGGCTATCGGGCTCGGCGACGCCGCATTTGGCGAGGTCGATCAGCGTCGTGCCGCCGGCCAGCAGCATGGCGCCGGGCAGGGCGGCCGCTTGGCGTGCGGCGTCGACCGAGGCGGCGCGAAGATAGGAAAAATCCCTCATGACGCGGCCTCCAGCGCTGCCTGGCGCACGGCGGCGATGATGTGCGGATAGGCGCCGCAGCGGCAGAGATTGCCGGCCATGTATTCGCGGATCTCGTCATCGGAGCCGGCATGGCCTTCGCGGATGCAGGCGACCGCCGACATGATCTGGCCAGATGTGCAATAGCCGCACTGGAAGGCGTCCTGATCGAGGAAGGCAGCCTGCACGGGATGCAGTTCGCCCTCCCGTGCAAGCCCCTCTATGGTGGTGACGGTGCGGCCTTCGGCCTGTGCCGCCAGCGTCAGGCAAGCCAGCACGCGCTCGCCGTCGACATGCACCGTGCAGGCGCCGCACTGACCGTGGTCGCAGCCCTTCTTGGTGCCTGTCAGGCCGAGGCGGTCGCGCAAGGCGTCGAGCAGCGTGACGCGCGGTTCGAGGTCCAGCGTATGCGGCTGGCCGTTGATATCGAGATGGACGGGGATTGTGGTGTTCGTCATGGGCGTCTGGCTCCAGTTGCTTGACGCTGAGGGAAATGAAGTGGTGTCGGGGCGGGGAAGGGCAAGGCGCAATGTGGTCAGCTTGGCCGATCTCCCCCCGCGGAGGGAGATTACGCTCTTCGGCGCCTTCACCAATCCCTGACGAATATCGGCCTTGGCTTGCAAGCTTTCAGCACGTGACATACCGGTTCCCCTGATTATATGATAAAGGTGCTCCACTAAAGCGGAGGCGCCTCCGTTTATTACGTGGGGGCTGACCCGATGGGGTTCAAGCCCCATATTTCGACAGTGGAGAAAAAATTGGCCGCAGAGCCGTCCGCCATCCCCGACCAGAAGACCGCAGAGGCCAAGCCGTTGCGCGCCGACGCGCAGCGCAACCGCGACCGGCTGGTCGAGGTGGCGGCCTCGGTCTTCGCCGAGCGCGGGATCGATGCCTCGCTGGAGGAGATCGCGCGCCGCGCGGGCGTCGGCATCGGCACGCTCTACCGCCATTTCCCGACGCGCGAGCACCTGGTCGAGGTGGTCTACCGGCGCGAGGTGGAAGGGCTGTGCGCGGCCGCCGACGAACTGGCGACAAAGCATCCGTCCGACGTCGCGCTGGAAGAATGGATGCGGCGCTTCGTCGACTATATCGCCACCAAGCGAGGGCTTGCGACCAGCCTGCGCATCCTGTTGACGGCGAATGCCAATCTCTATTCCGACACGTCGGGTCGGGTCTCGGCGGCGTTGCGGCAATTGGTCGAGGCGGCGGTGGCCGACGGCACCATCCGTGGCGATGTCGACGCGTCCGACGTGCTGCACGCGCTGGGCGGCATCTATTCGGCGCCCGACACCCCGGATTGGCGCGATCGCTCGCGCCGGCTGGTCCGGCTGCTGATGGACGGATTGCGGTTCGGCGCCGCCAAGGCTAGGTGAGGGCGACTGGAGACTGGCCTGCGGCTAGCGGGCACGTCCGCGATTTGGGGGCATCTTATGTATGTGGGCCGTTCCTACAAGGTGATGGATTTCGCGCTCTGGTCGCGGCGCAGCGTCATCTACATGGTGGTGGTGAGCGGACTGGCGGTGGCCGCCTACCGTTTTCCCGGACTTGCCGGGTTCTCGGTGCCGTGGTCTGTCGTGCTGGTGCTCGGCACCACGGTGTCACTGGTGGCCGGCTTCAAGAATTCGCAGGTGTTTACCCGCAGCGGTGAAGCGCTGCAGGCGTTTGCGCAAATCACGGCCAGCAGCCGGTTGTGGTCCAATTTCTGCAGGGACTTCACCGACGCCCCGACAGCGAAGCAACTCATCTATCGCCACATCGCCTGGATGACGGCGCTGCGTTTCGCGCTGCGGCGGCCGATGCCATGGGAATCCATGGCGCGGGCCGCCAATATCGAATACCGGCGGCGTTACCATGTCCAGGAGGATACGGGCTCGATTGCCGACGAATTGCGGCCGTTGCTGGCCGAGCAGACCGAGGGCGTCCTGAAATCGCCCCGCCCGGCGATCGCCTTGCTCGAAATGCAATCGGTGCAGGTCAACGGCTTGTTCAAGGATGCCAAGATTCCTCCGCAGATCTATGGCGAACTGACAAAACTCATCCGCGACTTCCACGACCAGCAGGCGCGCTGCGACCGCATCAAGAACAATCCCTATCCCCGCCAATACGCCATCGTCAGTTCCATGTTCGTCATGATCTTCTGCACGCTGTTGCCGTTCGGCGTCGTTCCGGTCTTCGCCGAGATGGGCAAATTCGGCGGGGCGCTGGGCTCGATCGCGATCTGGCTGACGAAGCACCTAATATCAGGGCTGGAAGCGCATCCTTGAGCGGGCCGGCCAGCCGCACACCGGCACGCACGGCATGCGACACCGCTCGGCAACCGACATCGCCAACTCCGGCGTGCCGGTGAAGGTCGGCATGGCGCTCACCACGCATAAGACCGTCACCATGTTCATGCGCTACGTCCACACCGAGGATGACCCAATAAGGGCGGCCGACGATGCCGTGGCGCAGAGGCGTCTGACCCTGATCGGTGGCGCACCAAGCTCGGAAATTACAGGCCGTTCCGGGAGGAGTATTTGCCGTCGACAAGACCGAGCGGCTTCTGATCTGCCGCCTGGTCAGCGCCTCAGCGGGCTCGGGGCGATGGTGGGGGGCGCGATAATTGGCTCGGGACGTTTACGGGTACTGGAAGGCGAAGTTGCTTGAAAATTGTAGGTATTAAATCATAGCCATCAATAAAGTTGTGCTGGGGCCAGTTACGTAGTATAAAATTCCTCATCATCGTCCTGGTGCGATCTGTAAATTGCGGATCGGACTTGGTTCGACTGCGAGCGAAGCAATCGCAGTCGTGCCCACGCGGCACGCTGGGGGGGGGAATGATTGCGTAGGAGAGCTGTGCGACCTATCCTACTTGCGCTGCTTCTTTGCGCAGGGTGCGTAAACGCTCCGACCGCGAATACTGGCGCATTTGTCAAAGGGGTCGCTGCTGTCCAATCAGCGAGTGATACGCTCTATGACGATCTTGGCGTTGCCGAACGCAATGTAGTTCTTCGGCAATTGAATGCCAACCCTGCAAGCGGTCGTCGGTTTGACGTCGCCAATGCTTACTATTATTCTACAATTGGCGACCCTCCCCTTACGACGGAGTTTAGAAGTGCTATTGGGATCATCGCACAGTATGCCGACCTACTGAACACTCTGTCGAATGGCTCTAACAACGCCGCCGCAAGGGCGCAAACTCTTGAAATTGCTGAAAATCTATCGTCCTTGGCAGGAACGCCAGAAGTTGCCCTAGCCGCTGCTGCCCTTAAGCCAGTTATTGACCAGCTCCTTCTCGCGCGGAGCGTTGCCGAGGCTCGGCAACTTGCTCTCGATGGCGCACCCCGGTTCTCTGACTTGATAGGTGCGCTGAAGAATTCAACACCTGCAATGTTTAAAATGCTTGTGACTGAGGTTGCACATTCTTCAGGCATTAATTCGTCGAAGCTCACCGATTATCGGACGGCGCTTGCGAATTATGTCGTTCTACTGGACCGCTTGCAGAAAACGTTCGGCTCTTTGGTGGAGGCTTTCAAGCGCCCTTCTGACGTAACGTCGATAGCGAGTTTGTCTCAAGCGACCGGAATGCTTCAAGAAGACGTAAAGGCGGTCCGGCAGGCCCTTGCCGCCGCCAGAAGTAGATAGGAGGGACCTATGCTCGACCCAGATGGTGCTTGGGATGCCGTTGCTTCTGCGATATCTGAAATTGAAACGAAAATGTCGGCGGGTGCCTCTGGCGCGGATCTTGAGGCACTGAAGTCAGCTAAGAAGGATCTGCTTGCCGCACTGGATGATCTAGCAATTGACGCCTATCGCAATGCTGCAGCCAAAGTCGCTGCAGCCCGTGCGGGTCTCGAGGCGATAGTCTCAACTGCAGAACCACGTTTGGGGACCTTCCTAGCGACGGCCGTTGCCCTGCTTCCAGCGCCTCTTTCATCGACCACGGCGGGAGGCAATTCGCCGGTCAGGCAATCTTTTGGCGCAGGCGTGATCGGCGGAGCAGACACTGGAGGCGCCGCCGGCACAGCATTGCCTGGAATTGAGCCCACGCCAGGAGCGTTTGTCGAGCGCGTTGTGGCCACGTGCAACACGGAATGGGAATTTTTCGGCCGTCAGGAGTATGATATCGGCGGTTCAATTGTTCGTATTGGCAACAAGGAAGGTCAGCAACCGTATTCTAATCGGATAGGGACGTACTGGCTGGAAGGAACGTCGACGCACGGGATCGATGGTCAGACATTTGAAATGCCTTGGTCTGCGGCATTTGTGTCGTGGGTGATGAAGACAGCCGGTGCTGGCGACAGATTCCGGTATTCGACACAGCATTCAGTCTACATTTCGCAAGCTATTCGGGATTGTTTAAGCAGGCGTGATGCTGCGGGATTCTGGGCGCAGCGGCTAAACGAATATCGACCAAAGATCGGTGACATAGTCTGCTGGTCGCGCGAGGCAGGCGTTGATTATGACAACCAAAAGGGTGGAAACTACAAAGGCCATAGTGACGTCATTGTCTCGATCGGCGACGGCATTGCCTGGATCATTGGTGGAAACGTAGGTAACTCCGTCACAAAGCGCCCGCTTGCATTGTCGGACAATGGGCTTCTTCGAGCAGTGGCAGCCGGTGGTGAACAGCTTTTTGCGGTTATGGAGGAGAGGATTGCCGTTGCCTCTGAGGCCCAAACCCCTTCTACGTTAGGGAGCGTGGATGCGAGCAATGCCGCGACCGGCGGGAATGGATTACTCAAGATAGCGTGGGGAAAGAAGGTCTCGGGCGGATTCAAAAGCCGCGTGATCAGTATTGCAAGCACTCTGGGGTGCGACCCTAGCCACCTTATGGCTGCAATCGCCTTTGAGACGGGAGAGACGTTTTCACCCAGCATTCAGAATCCAATATCCGGCGCTACCGGTCTCATTCAATTTATGCCTCGAACCGCCAAAGACCTCGGCACATCAACTGCGGAATTGGCCTCTATGACAGATGTGGATCAGCTAGACTTGGTCGCGAAGTATTTCAACCCGTACGTTGGCAAATTGAATAGTCTTCCAGATGTTTATGCGGCAATTCTATTTCCGATTGCGGTAGGAAGGCCTGATTCGACCGTACTGTTCCAGAGACCGGCTATTGCTTATATCCAGAATGCTGGACTCGACGTCAACGGCGACGGAGTTATAACAAAGTCTGAGGCGACTTCGAAGGTACAGAAAAAGCTCGATCGGGGGCTGTCACTTGAATTCATTGGTTAGAGGCCCGTTATTAGGCGGCTTCTGGTGTGGTGCTGAACTTGCAATCTAGTCTGCCTCGGAGGGCCGAAGGAAAAGCGCAATCCAATGAGGAGTGTGCATTCAACAAATGGGCGTTCGACGGGTCATGTTGGGTGACCATCAGTCAGGAACTGCGATGCCGACATATGTTCCAGAAGATACGGGCAGTCAACAGAGTGTAGCCGCTGCGTCTCCCAGTAATACATCTGGAGCCGACGGGAAATCAACATGCGCTACAGATGTCCAGGTTGCGCAGATCGGACAAGCGCAAGCAATGTCGTCCGCCGTCGGTGGAGGTGGTCCCCCACCAGAGGGCCGGTGGACGCTCCCTTCCAGCGTAAATGTACAGGCATTCCTTTGCTTGGGAGTGGCATGTCTTGGTAGCGTCATTCTGGTCTCTATTGTTGCCGTGTTGATTGCTCTTATGCAATTTCAAGGGCGGCTTTTGATGGCGCAGCCGAGCCTTACTGCTGGACGCCTTGTATATTTTGTTGCTCTTGAAAAAAACTTGGATGAAGTGACTACATCTATGTCTAATAACTCGAAGGCGTTGGAGCGAGAGGGATTAAATTTATCAAAGAATCAGAATGAGCTAAGCTTCAGGATAAATCGATTGTGCGCTGCTTTTGCAACGTTGCCTATGGAGGATGGCTATTTGTCGAGATGCGAGGCATTTCTGTCAAGGATTCCATTCGATTTTATACCGCAGCAATTCGATGCGATGCAGAAGGCTTTGAACTATGACGTCCATTCGCCCGAAAAGAACCAGGAGGTGGCTGTCGTACCTCATTTAGAAAAGGATTCACTTGATAAAATCGAAGCTAAATTTGCCAGATACATGGGAGATCCGTTAATTCAGGGTCAGAAATTTTCTGAGTTCGAATATCTTTACGCATCAGACATTTCAGCTATAGCGTTCCTCAATCAAGCGTCGGCATTGAGATTGCAACCTCTCTATACGATTGCACGAGCGCACTATCTAGAAGACTGTGCGTATAGGAGTACATTGGCTAGACAATTAAGGCGCTACAGGGACATTGAGGAACTGAACTGTTCTGGCGTTCTACCTGTTGAGCAGATCACCGTGCCCGCGTCAGTTCTGCCGAGACAGGCAACCGGGCAGAGTCAGTCGGGCGGTGTCGGCGGACCTGCTCCGCCGGCCGGGCAGGCCAAGAATGCCGAAGGCGGCGGCGGACCTGCGCCGGCCGGGCAGGCCAAGAATGCCGAAGGGGATGGGGTTCGGAGCAATGAGCCCCCGAATCCAGGTTCAGAACTGCTTGGCCTCAACAGAGGAACCTACGAGGTTCATGGACAACCGGAGCAGCTGCTAGGACAGCCTCTTTCTTCGTCGGGCCCGATTGGAAGCTCCGTTAGCGACGCATTGGACATATCAACCGCGGGCAATAACGGCCCTGGTCAGCTTCAAAGGGACACGATTTCTGCAGAGCAACAGAGGGACTTTGATCTGGTTTCGAGTTACCGATTTTATGACCGACTTTCACCGAGATTGCTTGAGAGTCTTATAATGAGTCCGAGCGAGTTCTTAGCTCTACTTCTAGTATGTTTCGGTGGAATCCTGGGCGCTTTTTTAAAGATAATCTTTTCCGTTTATACGTCGAGCAGGGATCCAGATTTTCGCGACTTATTAGTTGGTCCCATACTTGGGCTAATCTGCGCCTTGGTGTTATACATTCTGCTTCGTGCCGGTTTTATTGCTATAACAGATCATGCCGAACAGGCTGGCTCTACGAGTTTGAGTCCCTTCGTGATTGTTTTTGTCTCGTTGACAGCAGGTCTATTATCCGAGCGATCAGTTGCAGTACTGCAGCGATCAAGTGCGACATTGCTAGGTGCGTCAGATTCATCCGAAATCAGCCGGTGGGCCGTCGGGCTCAAAGGCGCACTATTGCGCACAGGAATTAGCGTCGAACAACTTGCTGCTCGGTTGCGACTGGTTCCAAAAGTTGTTCAGGATTGGACAGAAGAAGTCGAATCCGTTCCAGCTCCACAACAGCGAGACCTATCCCTCATTCTAGATACCTCACCCCGATTACTTTTTACGGATCTGCCGCCTTCATGAGTTTCGTTCATTGCGAGATGATGTATCCTTGAAGGGCCCCGCTGGAGGTAGGGCAGTAGCAAGGCCCTCCGACCGGGCCCGGTAGAGCCATCCAACAGGAGCCGTAATTTGTATAGCATAGTAAACGAGACGGCTGCTGAGGGAACTGCTGCTGAGGGAACTGCTGCTGAGGGAACTGCTGCTGAGGGAACTGCTGCTGAGGGAACTGCTGCGGGGGGAACTGCTGCTGTTGGAACTGCCCTCCGTACGGCTGTTGAGGATAAGGAAGGATTGGGGGTGGCCTCGGTGGAACGTCAAATTGCGCGTGAAGCGTTGCTGGCAGCAATGTAGCCACGACCGCTACCATTGCAAACGGCGTCCGATTGTTTCCAAAGGGTTGGAAGAACGCAATCGACATGCCTGCCTCTCAATTCGTCCGCCCACGCGTAAAAAGTCCAAAGGACTTTCGTGCCCAAACGCAGGAACTCGCGGGCTTCAGTAATTTCGTGCCCTGTAAGGCTATCGTATCCTAGGCTGTTGCGATCTCGCAGACAACGCTATCTGTCGAATGTGTATAATTTTTCTGGTAGCTCAGTAAACCAGCCCTTTGTCACCATTCCTCGTTGAAGGCTCGCGCAGCTAGACCGAACACTTGATTCGTCCCGTTCAGCACGCTGCTGGGCTGGGCATACATGTCGCTCGACCAGGTCGGCGAGAGCAGCGCCAATCCTTTCGAGGGCAACGCCAACGATGTGCCGATTTCGCAGATCTGCCGCGACATCGAGATCGAGATGCGGACCGGGCTCGGCGAGGTCGACCTTCCCGCGCCATTGCTGCCTGTCAACGACATCGCGACGTAAACGCCAGCGCGCTTGGCGGCGATGAGCAGGGCGAACGGCCGGCTTCATTGCGCCTGGGCGGCGCGCCGCTCCGCCGTCGAAGCGTCAGGTCTTTTCGGGCGTGCACCAGGGGCAGCCCTTGGCGGGTTGCGACGGCTCGTCGCCGCGCCGTGTCGGCTCCGCCTCGATCGGCTCCCGTGTGTCGGGACCGTGCGTCTCACTCGTCCGTGTCATGGTTCTTCTCCTTGATGGGTTGCATCGGCGATTCAAACTGGTTGCGCAATGCTCTGTTTTTGCAGAGTTTTCTCCAAGCGCTTTGCTTTCTCCCGGCCCGCCTGCCTGTTGGAAATCACGCGCAGCCAAGGCGCCAGATGGAAGGCGCTCATCAGCAGGTACATGGCCGGCATGCCGGTGAGCGGCGAAGAGGTGCCCATGCACAGCATCGCCGCATCGCCGCCGAAGATGCCGGCCAGCAGCGCCATCAGGGCGAAGATCGGCGCTGCGGCGAGGCCCAGCCAGTCGGCGATGCCGAGGCGGGCCGCGTCCTGATCGGGACAGCGGCGGGCGTCTGTATGGATGTCGCTCATGTCTTTCTCCTCGGTTGCGCATTGGCGCAAGCCCGGAAAGCAGCAGCAGTTCTGGGAAAGCTGCCGCCTTGTGAAGAGCGTCCGGCCGCGCTTGCGTGGACCCGGCGCTCTAGCCAGGCTCTACTGGGCGTCCTTGTTGCGGAACGCCGCCTCGCCGGCAGCAGACACTTCGTCCCATTTCCTGTCCGGCGCGGTGTCTGCGTCGTAATTGTCGCTCCAGTTCCACCATTTGTAGGTCGGGGTCTGCGGATAGCCTTCGGGCGAGTCCTCCCAGATCTCCTGGCGGCCGAGCGGCGTGGCATCGAGGTAGCTCCAGACGGTGCCCATCGCCTCGTCGCCGCGGTTGTTGATCAGGTAGGTGCGGAAGATGCGGTCCCCGTCGCGGATGAAGACGTTGTGGCCGTGCCATTCGTCGACGCCGAAGTCTTTGTCGAAGCTGTCGGTGATGGTGTACCAGGGCATTGCCCAGCCCATCCGCTTCTTCAGCCGCGCAATGTCGGCCTGCGGCGCGCGCGAGGCATAGGCCAGCGTGGTGTCGCGGGCGTTGAGATGGGCGAGGTTGGAGACCTGGTCGGCGCCCAGCGAGCAGCCGCGGCAGGCGTGATCGGGCCAGCCATACACACCCGGCTCGAAGAAGGCGCGGTAGACGATCAGCTGGCGGCGGCCCTCGAACAGGTCGAGCAGGCTCGCCTTTCCGTTGGGTCCTTCGAACGTGTAATCCTTCTTGACGGCCATCCAGGGCATGCGGCGGCGCTCGGCGGCCAACGCATCCTTGGCGCGGAGCGTCGCCTTCTCCTTTACGAGCAACTGCTGGCGCGCCGCCTCCCATGCTTGCTGGGAAACGATCGGCGGTGTGTGCATTTGCTTGGTCATGGCTTTTGCCTCGCTGTTCCGGTTTGATGTGACGCGACTGACATAGCGCCGGACAGCGGGATGGTGAGAGTTACAAGTGTGGCGGGATTCGCCATGGCGGGATCTTGATGGATTCGCTGATCACGGCCGCGGGGCTGTTGCTGGCGGCGGGTGACCCGCTCGGCGCGCTCGACCGCGTGGCGCTGCGCGAGGACGCGCCGGGGCTGGCGCTGCGCGGCATCGCCATGGCGCAACTCGGCGATCTCGACCGGGCCAGGGCGCTGCTGCGGCGGGCGGGGCGCGCCTTCGGACCAAGGGAAGCGGTGGCGCGCGCCAGATGCGTCATCGCCGAGGCCGAGATCGCGCTGGTTTCGCGCGACCTCGGCTGGCCGGCCAAGGCGCTCGATGCGGCGCGGGCGACGCTGGAAAAGCAAGGCGACCGGCTGAACGCCGCGCATGCGCGGCACCTGGAAGTGCGATTCCTGTTGCTGATCGGCCGTCTCGACGAGGCCGAGCAGGTGCTGGCCGGGCTCGATGCGACGCCGTTTCCGCCGGCTTCGCGGGCCGCGCACGAGCTGGTCGTCGCCGGCATCGCCATGCGGCGCCTCAGGACGAAGACCGCGCGCGCGGCACTCGAGCGGGCCCGCCACGCCGCATGGCGGGCCGGCATTCCCGGACTGATGGCCGAGGTCGACAGCGCGTTCCGGGTGCTGGCAACGCCGGCGGCGCGGCTGATCGCGAACGGCCAGGAGCATCCGCTGCTGCTCGAGGAAGTCGAGACCTTGCAGGCATCGGAAGCGCTGGTGGTCGACGGTCTTCGTTATGCCGTGCGCAGACAGGAGGCGCGGGCCTCTCTGGCGACGCGCCCGGTGCTGTTTGCGCTGGCGCGCGCGTTGGCCGAGGCCTGGCCCGGCGACATGCCGCGTGCGGCGCTCATCGCCAGGGCCTTCGGCGGCAGGCACGCCGATGAATCGCATCGCGCCCGGCTGCGGGTCGAGATCGGCCGGCTGCGCGCCGAGCTGCGCGGGCTGGCCGACATCCAGGCGACGAAGCGCGGTTTTTCGCTGGCGCCGGAACGGGGCGGCGAAGTGGTGGTGCTGGCGCGGCCTCTCGAGGAGCGGCATGCGGCGGTGCTCGCCTTCCTCGCCGACGGCGAAGCCTGGTCGAGCTCGGCGCTGGCGCTGGCGCTCGCATCCAGCCAGCGCAGCGTGCAGCGCGCGCTGGAGCAGCTTGCCGAGACCGGCAAGGTGCAATGGTTCGGCCGCGGCCGGGCGCGCCGCTGGATGACGCCGCCGGTGGCGGGTTTCACGACCACCTTGTTACTCCCGGCGCCGTTGCCGAGCGGCTAGGAATGGATCACACGATCAAAAGGTGAGGATGAAGACATGAAACATGCGGCGGCCGAAATCCTGCGTGAATACGGCCCCTTTGCGGGCGTGGACAGCGTGCATGGGGTGAGCTTCGATGGGCAGAACGTCTGGTTTGCCTCGGGCAAGGGGCTCACCGCCTTCGACCCGGAGAGCGGGCAGGCGGTGCGCTCGATCGATGTCGCCGCCCATGCCGGGACGGCCTATGATGGCCAGTACCTCTACCAACTCGCCAAGGACCGGATCCAGAAGATCGATCCCGGCACCGGCGCGGTGCTGTCCACCATTCCGGCGCCCGGCGGCGGCGGCGATTCCGGCCTCACCTGGGCCGAGGGCACGTTGTGGGTGGGGCAGAACCGCCAGCGCAAGATCCACCAGATCGACCCCGAGACCGGGGCGATCCTGCGCGTCATCGAATCCAACCGCTTCGTCACCGGCGTGACCTGGGTCGATGGCGAGCTGTGGCACGGCACCTGGGAAGGCGATCAGAGCGATGTGCGGCGCGTCGACCCGGAGAACGGAGACGTGCTGGAACGGCTCGACATGCCGCCCGGCAAGGGCGTGTCGGGGCTCGAATCCGACGGCGGCGACCGCTTCTTCTGCGGCGGCGGCCCGGGCGGCGTGGTGAGGACCGTGCGCCGACCGAAATGAGGGCTGATCTTTGCGGTGAGCTCACGTGCCGACGCCTGCGGACAAGCGACAGGAGCATCGTCTGTGTCGATCACAGATTCGGCAATTTGTCCGCCGCCGGCTGGCCGTTGCCCGATGCCGGGCCTAGATAGGCTGGACCATCTTCGCAGAGGACCAGACCATGCCTGAACAGATTTCGTTGAACGACGGCTCGACCATTCCCCGGCTCGGCCTTGGCGTGTGGCAAGTCGATCCCGCTATCACCGCCAAGGTGGTGGGTTGGGGGATCAAGGCCGGCTACAGGCTGATCGACACCGCCGAAGGCTACCAGAACGAGAAGGGCGTCGGGGAGGCGATCCGGGGCGCGGGCGTGCCGAGGGGCGAGCTGTTCATCACCTCGAAGCTGCGCAACGGCGCGCACCAGCGCGATGCCGCATTGCGCGCCTTCGAGGATACGATGGACAAGCTCGGTATCGAACAGATCGACCTGTTCCTCATCCACTGGCCGGTGCCCAGCCAGGACAAATATGTCGAGGCCTGGCAGACATTGGTCGAGCTGCAGAAAGCCGGCCGGATCAAATCGGTCGGCGTGTCGAATTTCAACCGGGATCACCTGGAGCGCATCATCGGCGAAACCGGCGTCACGCCAGCCGTCAACCAGATCGAGCTGCATCCGCGTTTCCAGCAGCGCGAGATCAGGGAGTTCCATGCCCGGCACAACATCCACACCGAAAGCTGGAGCCCGCTCGGCAGCGGCAGGCTGCTCGGCGACGCGACCATAGCAGGCATCGCCGCAAAGCACGGCAAGTCCGCGGCGCAGACGATGATCCGCTGGCACCTCCAGGAAGGGCTGATCGTCATCCCGAAATCGGTCCACCAGGACCGCATATCGGCCAATTTCGACGTCTTCGATTTCGAACTGGACGCGCAGGACCTGAAGGCCATCCGCGGCATGGATTCAGCCGATGGCCGCGTCGGGCCGAACCCTGCGACGGCGGCGTTCTTGTTTTGAGGCCACCAACGTTTTTACTCTACGGCGCCCCCCTCTGTCCTGCCGGACATCTCCCCCACGAGGGGGGAGATCGGCTGTCGTGAATGCTTTCGCCAATTTTCAACTTTGAAAAATGTGGCGCTGGAGCCAAAGCTGCCAATCTCCCCCCTTGTGGGGGAGATGCCCGGCAGGGCAGAGGGGGGCGCTGTCCCGCCAGCCTGTCAGGGCGCGTCTGCCAAACCAGCCGCGATAACGATATGCTGGCAGACATTGTCTATGTCGCGGATGACATCGTCATTCCAGAAGCGCAAGACGATCCAGCCATCCTGTTCCAAGCGTTTGGTTCTGGCCTCGTCAGCATTGGCAAGACCCGGGTCGCCATGTTGTGAACCGTCGACCTCTGCAATCAGCTTTTTCTCCGGGCAGGCGAAGTCTACGATGTAGCCGGCGATGGGGAATTGCCTGCGAAAGCCCAGGCCCATCAGCCTATGCGCACGCAGCTCGTTCCAGAGCTTTAGTTCGGCATCGGTCATGATCCTGCGCATCGATTTCGCGTTAGCGCGGTGTCTTGGGGGCAAGGGTGTGTGTGGCATGGTGTGAGAGGCTTGATGCTGAAGTTGGTCACCAACGTTTTTACTCTACGGCGCCCCCCTCTGTCCTGCCGGACATCTCCCCCACAAGGGGGGAGATTGGCAGCTTTGGCTCCGGCGCTACATTCTTCAACGTTGAAGATTGGCGAAAGCATTCGCGACAGCCGATCTCCCCCTTGTGGGGGAGATGCCCGGCAGGGCAGAGGGGGGCTGTCCCGCCGGCGTCTCAGGAGATCAGCAGCTTCAGTGCCTCAAATCCCCGAGCCGTCGAGCTGCTGGGCGTCGTCGCCTTCCCAGGGCGAGGGCATGGAGGCGCGGGCGAGGTTGGCCGAGGGCATCGGCATCCAGCATTTCAGCTCGGGCTCGGCATATTCGACGATGCGGCCGGGCGAGGAGTCCGACGCGCGCCAGCCTTCTTCGCCGAACTGGTCGCCATCCGACCAATAGGCGAGGTCGACTTCCGCCGGCCCCTGCTCGGACGGCCGGACCGTGACGAGGATCCGGCTGCCGTCCTTGGGCGCGCTTGACATGTGGCGCCAGCGGTCGGGCTCATCCATCGCTCATCCTCCTCGGGATCCATTGCCATGCTTCGAGAGGGATAGTCGCCTCGCGTCCGGAAGCGGTCAACCCGGACTTTTCGCAAAACCGGTCCTTGCGGTCGCGACCTCATTGTCGGATTCGATCGGCGCTATCCGTCCTTGTCGTGCATGCCGCAACAAGGAGCGAGGCGATGGCGAGTGACAAGGTCGGGCCGAAACCGCACGGGGCGGACGCGGAGATGAAACTGTTCTTCAGCCGCAACCCCAATCCGCGCCTGGGAGTCGCGGTGGCCCGTCACCTCGGGGCGAAGGTCGCGTTCGAATTCGCTTCGCCCATGGCGCCGGGGCAGGCGGCGCGGTTCCGTCCGCTCAATCCCAATCTTTCCCTGCCCTTGCTGGCCTGGCCTGGAGGGAGCCTCTGGGAAGCGGACGCCATAGCCTGCCGGCTTTCGCACGACATGGGTTCGGATTTCTGGCGCGCGGGCGACGACGAACCCGAGATGATCCGTTGGCTGAGCTGGGGCAAGGAAGAGTTCGTCAGGGCCTGCGACATCGTGCATTTCGAGCGCGGCACCAAGCAGCGCTATGGCATCGGGCCGATCGACGCGGAAAAGGTCGCGGAGGGACTGGAACAGTTCCACAGGACGGCGCCGATCCTCGAGGCGGCACTTGGCCGGCGGCCATGGCTGGCCGGGACTTCGGTCTCCTATGCCGATTTCCGCATGGCGACGTTCCTACCCTTCAACGACGCCGCCCGCTTGCCGCTCGGCGACTATCCCCAAATCGAGCGCTGGTATCGCCGGCTCGAAGAGATCGAGGCCTGGCGCGATCCGTTCCAGGGGCTGGACGCGCCCGCATTGGCACCGGTCCCCCCGGACGGTGATGCCCGCGTGAGACGACGCGGGAGCGGTCGACCAGGCTTCAGGGCTTGAATCGCGATTCCGCTTCAACTGCTTGTTTTCACGTGCATCCGAAACGATTGCGCGCTTGTCATGCGATCGTTCAGCCCGCCGGATGTTCGCATCAGGCAGGCAGCATTCGCACAACTGTGCGCAACGCCCAACCGGCGGCCATCGGCGCTCGACGCTTTGCAATCGGATTGATAAGTCCCTCTGCGAAGGAGCGGCTGAGTCTGACATGACCGTTGCGATCGAGATGGGACAGACGACCGCCGGCGCGCCGGCGGCGCTGGACCTTGAGGAACTGCTGGCGACGCGGCTTTTGGTGCAGGGCAATTCGGGCTCCGGCAAATCTCATTTGTTGCGCCGGCTGCTGGAGCAGAGCGCGCCCTGGGTGCAGCAGACCATCATCGACCCCGAAGGCGACTTCGTGTCGCTGGGCGAACGCTTCGGCCATCTGGTGATCGATGCCGAGGAACATACCGAGCGCGGGTTGCAGAGCGCCGGCGAGCGGGCGCGCATCCACCGCGTCTCCACGGTGCTCAATCTCGAAGGGCTCGACGCCGAGAACCAGATGCGGCGCGCCGCCGCCTTCCTCGGCGGGCTGTTCGAGGTGGCGCGCGACCATTGGTATCCCATGCTGGTGGTGGTGGACGAGGCGCAGCTTTTCGCGCCGGCGGTGGCCGGCGAAGTTTCCGACGAAGCGAGAAAGCTTTCGCTCGGCGCCATGACCAATCTGATGTGCCGCGGCCGCAAGCGCGGGCTTGCCGGCATCATCGCCACGCAGCGACTGGCCAAGCTTGCCAAGAACGTCGCGGCCGAGGCTTCCAATTTCCTGATGGGCCGCACCTTCCTCGACATCGACATGGCGCGCGCGGCCGATCTGCTTGGCATGGAGCGGCGGCAGGCGGAGGCTTTTCGCGACCTGGAGCGCGGGCATTTCATGGCGCTGGGCCCGGCGCTGTCGCGCCGCCCGCTCGGCCTGCGCATCGGGCCGACGGATACGAGCCCGCGCAACGGCACGCCGCGGCTGATGCCGTTGCCGGAAGCGGCGTTAGAGGATGCCCGCGCGATCATCCTGGCGGCACCGCCGCCGGAGGCCGTGCGGCCGCAGCGGCGGGTGACGTCGCCGGACTTGCTCGACCAGCTGATGGCGGCGAAGTCGGCGGCGCTGGAGATCCGCCCCGAACCGGCCGAGCCGGCGCCCAGCGCCGAGGACCTGGCGGAGCGGCGCGAGCGGATGGACCGCATCCTGCGCGCCATATTGGCGGAGCCCGACGCGGGCTTCCGCGTCATCGGCGTGCTCTACCAGGAGTTCGTGGTGCGCTGCCGCATCGAGGGGCTGGCGTCGGTCGTGCCCGATCTGCAGGAGTTCCGCCGCATGCTGACGCGAGCCCGCGCCGGCGTGGGTTCCGATATGGCCGAGGACGATGCGTGGCGCGACGTCTCCGTGCGCGCTTCGCTGCTGCCCGAGGACATGCAGGGCGTGTTCATGATGATCGCCCGCGCGGCAAAGGAAGGCTGGCCCTGCCCGAGCGACGCCGCGATCGCCCGCGCCTATGGTTCGCACTCCATGCGCCGCGCCCGGCGCCTGCTCACCTACATCGAGGAGCAGGGCCTGATCGTGTGCCAGCTCGACGGTACCGGCCGGCGCACCGTCACACTGGTGGAACTCGCCTGGGCGACGGCGCCGGGCGACCCAAATGCGGCGCCGGGCGACCGCAACGCGGCGCCGGGCGATCCCAATACCGAGGAGACGGAGCAGGGTAGCCTGGCGCTGTGATGGCGTGGGCGGGACGGTTGCGGTTGTCCACTGGAACATAACGAGAACATGTGATACTCTATCGCATCGGTGAGTCTTGCGCGGTACGGTCGAGGGCGATGGGAAAAATTTCACAGATTCGTGGGTCGAAATTGCCTGCCGTCTTGCGCTCGGTGGCTGATGCATTGCGAGCGGCGCGCGCGGAGCTGTCGAAGGCTCGCCTTCTGGCACGCGCATGGTGCGAGACGATCGACGAATGCGACCGCGAAACCTATGCGGTTTCGCTGACCCGGCGCGCGCTGGAGGCCTTGTCGGCGGCCCTCGGCATTTCTCCGGCGATCTGCCCCTCGCTCGCCTTCGAAACGGAAGCGCTGGACGAGCCGGCCTCCGCGCTTGCGCACAGCATCGGAGAGACCGCCGCGCGGCTGCCGATCCTCGAAGCGCTGCATCTCGTCACCAGCCTCTATCCGGTCCTGCTGCCGACCAGGGAGCGCGGTGAGCGCGGTGCCTTCTACACGCCGCCGGCGCTGGTCAACCGCCTGCTCGACCAGGCCGAGGAAGAGGGCCTGGACTGGCGCAGCGCGCGGGTTCTCGATCCCGCCGCCGGAGGTGGGACGTTTCTGTTTCATGCCGCGCACCGAATGATCGCCGCGCTCGGCGATTGCGAGCCCGCCTTCGCGCTCAGCCATGTCGGCACCAGGCTTGCCGGTTTCGAGCTCGATCCTCTCGCGGCGCGGCTGGCGCAAGGCGCCCTGGAGATCGCGCTCGCCGATATTGCGACCAGGGCCGGGCGCGCCGCCCCGGCCATGGTGACGGCCTGCGACACGCTTGAAGCCGATCCGGAACCCGTCTTCGATCTCGTCGTCGGCAATCCGCCCTATGGGCGGGTCTCGCTGCCGTCGCAATTGCGCGAGCGCTATGCGCGCGGCCTCTACGGGCACGCCAATCTCTACGGCGTTTTCACCGATGCCGCGTTGCGCTGGACCAAGCCTGGCGGCCTTATCGCCTTCCTGACGCCGACAAGCTTTCTCGGCGGCCAATACTACTCGGCGCTGCGCAGCCTTCTGGCCAAGGAGGCGCCGCCCGTCGCGATCGACTTCGTGCATGCGCGGCGCGGCGTTTTCGAGGATGTGTTGCAAGAGACGCTGCTTGCCGTCTACGTCAACGGCGCCGAGCCGCGGCGCGCGCAGATCCACTACCTGACCGTCGCCTCCGAGACCGAGGCCGGGATTGCCCGCAACGGCACGATTGGCTTGCCATCCGACCGCGCCATGCCCTGGCTTGCGCCGCGCACGCCGGAGCACAGCCGGCTCATCGCCCAGGCCGAGACGATGACGCATCGCCTTGCCGACTGGGGCTATGGGGTCTCGACCGGCCCGCTGGTCTGGAACCGCTTCAAGGGTCAATTGCGCGATCGCGCCGGCGGCAAGGGGGTGCATCCGTTGATCTGGGCCGAAGCCGTGACCGCCGACGGCCAGTTCGCCTATCGCGCGCGCAAGAAGAACCACGCTCCCTACTTCAAGCTGGAGGCCGGCGACGGCTGGCTGCTTGTCGAGGCGCCCTGCATCCTCGTCCAGCGTACCACCGCCAAGGAACAGGCCCGGCGCCTGATCGCCGCCGAACTTCGCCAGGAATTCATCGATGCGCATGGCGGCGTCGTCGTCGAAAACCATCTCAACATGGTCCGCGCGACCGGCGGCATCAAGGTGCCGGCGGCGGTGGTGGCGGCGCTTTTGAACAGCCGCGTCGTCGATGATCTTTTCCGCTGCATCAGCGGCAGCGTCGCCGTTTCCGCCTTCGAGCTGGAAGCGCTGCCGCTGCCGCCGCCCAAGAGCACCAGCACGTTGGCGAAGCTCGTCGCAGCCGGTGCAACGCGCGAAAAAATCGAGGCGGAATGCAGCCGCCTCTACGGTGAGCCTGCATGACGGCACGGCCGCCCTATGCGACGCGCGATCTTGTCGCCGGGCGCTTGCCGCTGATCTTTCCGGAAGGCACGCCGAACCGCATCTATTGCATCCGCGAACTTGCCGCCAGCACCGTGTTCGCCGCTCTCTACATCGGCGCCGTCGAGGGTTCGGGGCGATTCCTGGGCCCTGTCCATGTTTATCGCATGACCCGCGAGCAGGCGGCGCTGGCGGACGATGCAGATCGCGATGCCTACGCCGCAACCGTCCTGCGCAAGAACGGCGCCGTCGCGGGATCACGCTGGTACGCGGACAATACGCGCGAGCCCATCCGCGACGAGACGCTGCGGGACGGGCTGGTGGCGATCGGCTCGGTGCTGCGTCGCGAGGATCTGCCGACGACCTCGGGCCAGCCCCGCTATGCGCTGAGGGCGGCATTTGCAGCCCTGTTCGACCCGGCGCTGGAAGGCGAGGCGCTGGAAACCGCCATCGCGGACTTCCAGGAAACGCATCTCAGCAAGGGCGCGCTGGCCCGCGTGACCATCATGCGCGCCGGCGCTGTCGCCAACACCGCCGGCATCCGCGTCACGTTTCCGAACGGCGACACCAGGCTTTTGGCGCCGGGACCGAGTTCGGTCATCGCGCAAGCCGTCATCGAGGTGTTCGCCAAACGGTTTCTCGCCGCCCCCGCCATGTTGTGGCTGAGCGAGAGCGGCAACAAGGTGGTCCTGCGCGACGACGCCATCGCCAGTGCGATCGGCCTCAAGATCGAGGCCGACAGGAACTTGCCCGACATCATCCTCGCCGATCTCGGCCGCAAGGAGCCGTTGATCCTGTTCGTGGAAGTGGTGGCGACCGATGGCGCGATCACGGATCGCCGGCGCGATGCCCTCCATGCTGTCACGGACGCGGCCGGTTTCGACCGAAAACAGATCGCGTTCCTGACCGCCTATCAGGATCGCCAGTCCGCCGGCTTCAAGAAGACCGTCGCGCAGCTTGCCTGGGGCTCGTTCGCCTGGTTCGTCTCCGAACCCGGCCAACTCCTCGTGCTTCATGACGGCGCGGCCGACGGGCGTCCATTCGGCAGCTTGCCTTGGACAGTGATGTAATAACGCTTCCCCAGCGTCACTAGGACAGCCGGTCGATACACGGATTATCCGGTGTTGCGCTCCGTTGGCGGCCTAGCCTGCTATGTTTAATGTTGGAGTTATTGTATAGGAATAAGGTCTGGCGAATAGCACTTCGTTTGTTGGGAACGAGTAGCATTTCGTTTGATGGCGAGGGGAGCGCCAAACGATGAAGTTCAACTTCGATGGACCTCCAGTGGATGAATCCGAGGCTGACATCCCGCTCGCCTGCCAGCGCCAATTGTTGCCTCTCGTGGGCGAAATCGTCGAGGCGGCTGTCGCGGCCGGCTGGGACAAGGATGATGTGCTTCTGGCTTTTGTGGAACTCGCGTGGGATCTTTACGAAAAAGGTCGCGGGGACCCGCAATAGACGGCCGTGAACGACTGGCTCCGCGCCGCGCCGTTGCGTGCCACTGATGCCGAACAACGCTGTCGAACCACAGGGCCGACACAGCCTCGCATGTGAACTCCTCCTTCGTGACCGATGCGTTGCCGGCTTACGCCCGGGCCGACGAATCCGGAAGCGAAGATCCGTCAAGGCTCTTCGCTATTGACAGAAATGCTGCTGAACTTCCTTCGACGGTCAGTTCTTCTTTCTTATCTCGAATAAAGAATTTTCTTTGCGCGTGGAAGTTCTTTTCAATTCGAGGCGTGTGCGTTACGTTGATTCCGGGTCAGGGGAAGGGGATACCAAGCGGCGGTAAGCCGGCTGAGGCAACACGTATGAAACATGCGGGCGGGGCTCGGGAAAGCGGCGATTCCCAGGGCGTCGATCAAGAGCGGACAGCTCGATACGTCCTGGATATCATTCCGGAAAGTGCTGGTCCCAGAAGAGCCACCGCCCGCGGAAGCGTCATCTATTCCGTCCGCAGTCCGGGATCGCAGAAATTCCTGGCCAGGGAGCATTCCACGGGGATTGTGCTGAGGCCGGCACGCAAGCTGAGAGCCTCGCTCGGCAGTGACAGGATCACGCAGTACGATGCGCCGGTCGGCTGTCTCGTCGTCAATCCGGCGGGCGTCGACAGCACGCTGGCCTGGTCGCAGACCAGGGAGAACGCCGTCGTTTCGATCTCTCCCGAAGCGCTGTCCGAGCTGGCGGCCCATGAGTTCGACCTCCCGGACGTCAAGCTCGAGCCGCCCGCGTTCGGCACGGTTGACCTGAGGGCGCTCAACATAGCCCAGATGATCACTGCCGAACTGACCGACAGGCTGCCGCCGAACGAGCTCTATCTGGACTCGCTGCTGACGGTGTTCGGGGTGCATCTGCTGCGCGGTTATACGGGTCGCAAGAGGCAGGCCGCGTCGCCCAAAGGCGGGCTCTCCGCCGTTGGCGCCCGACGCGTGCGAGAGTATCTCGACCAGAACTTCGTGCGGAAAGTCATGGTCGCCGAGCTCGCGTCGGTCGCGGGGGTGTCACCAAATCATTTCATAGCAAGGTTCGCCGGGACATTCGGCATGCCGCCGCATCGGTATCTGATCAACCTGCGCCTCGATCTCGCGGAAAAGCTGCTGGCCGGCGGAGAGTTGCCGATTGCCGAAGTCGCCTACCTTGCCGGATTTTCGGATCAGAGCCACCTGGCCGCGACCATGAAGAGATACAGGGGAAGGACGCCAGGCGGGCTGGTGACGCTTTCCGCAGGAATTGAAAGCCCGACCATGGCAAAGTAGCAACAGCTGCTGGCCAGCGATCCAAGACCGGAATTTCCTACAAGGCTTCCGGAGTTTTTTAAAATACGTCCGTCACCACCTGTGCCCCAAGCTTTGCTGGAGTCATTTGGAATGCCATTCAGTTCGCGCATTGCTTGCCATCCGGCCGGATCGATCACATGAGCGGGGTTGGCGATGCGGGCCCGCTTCGATCAATCACGAATTGTTTTTCAGGGGAACGGGGAGGGAGGCCTCGGGTTGAAGTTCATCTGGGAAATATCGGGAGGCCGAAAAATGCCGGGCGATGATGGTCCCCCCGGATCGGTATCCGGAGCCAATCCGGCCCGGCAGCCGCTGCTCAACGTGAAGGGCGGGCTTTCCGTCCGCAGTGCGCGCAAGGTGCAGGAGTTCCTGAACGAGAACTTCTCGCGCAAGCTGGCGCTTGCCGAAATGGCCGCCGTCTGCGGATTTTCATCGTACCACTTCGTGCGCGCCTTCTCCAAGACGTTCGGCATGCCGCCGCATCAATATGTTCTCGATCTCAGGCTGGACTTCGCGGAAAGACTTCTTGCCGACAGCCGCATGACCATCGCCGACATCGCCCATCTCAGCGGGTTTTCGAGCCAGAGCCACTTCACCACCATGATGAAGAAATACCGGCAGATGACGCCGATGCAGGCGCGGGCGGGCAAGTTTAACGCAAAGATTAGATGAAGCCGCGCTCTCGTCATTATTTGATTACTTGATTTTAAAGCAGTTGCTAAGGTAACGAGCCGTTAACCTCCGCGTATATGCTCGTATCTTTTCTCACAAGACAGCAATTTCGTGAAATACCGCGAAGGGGAATCATGTCTTCCTGCTGTGGAGTGGAAGTGTCAGACATTTCGTGCCGGCCAGCGGAGAGGGAACCATGACCGACAATCATATTTCGGGCGGCCATATTTCGGGCGGCTCGCTCCTTGTTCAGCGCCGTGCGGCGCATTTCGCCAGTCACTGGATCGCGAATGGCGATCCTCGGTCCCGCTCGGCCCGGCGCCGCTTGATGGCGGTCCTGCGCATGGCGCATCGTGCGCTCGGCATGGGGCGCAAGCGCCTGGGGTTGGGAACGCTGGGCGTCGGCGGGGCGCTCGGGACCGCCGTGACGCTGGGCGCCTTCGCCATGGGTATGGCCGCGACGCCGGCTCAGGCGCAATATCAGGCCGGCGGCGGGTCCGCGACCGCTCCCGAGGCCATCGCGGTCGGAAACGGCTCAAACGCCAGCCTTAACTGGGCCATAGCGCTCGGCTTCCAGGCCCAATCGACGGCGCAATACGGCGTCGCCATTGGTCGCACCGCGTCGGCCACGGGCACCGGCGGCGCAGTGGCGATCGGCTCCGGTACGATTTCAAACAATATCAACACGGTAGCGATCGGCGTCGCCGCGGGTGCCACTGGGGCCGGGGCCAGCGCGCTGGGCACCAACGCCCAAGCTTCGGGAGGGAACTCCACCGCAGTCGGTGTCAGCGCCACGGCCAGCAACAACTATGCCTTCGCCGCTGGCTACGGGTCCGTAGCCAGCGGGCTGCGCAGCACTGCGATTGGGCAGTTCGCAGGGGCGTCCGGGCTGGACGCTGTTGCACAAGGCACCAGCACCGTTGCGAACAGCCAAAATGCCGTCGCCGTCGGCTTCCAGTCGACCGCAACCGCGATAAACGCCGTCTATCTCGGCTCGCGCACCGCTGCCGGGACGGGAGCCTTGGCCCAGAGCGCCATTGCTATCGGTACGGACGTGACGGCGTCTCAGGTCGACACCACCGCAATCGGACGCCAAAGCAAGGCAACGGGAACGGGCGCCACGGCGATGGGTAAGAACGCCAGCGCCTGGGGCAACCAGTCCATTGCATTCGGTGTGGGCGCGCAGGCAGGCGTGCAGGCCGACACGGCCGTGCCCAACAGCATCGCCATCGGCACCAGCGCGCTTGCGAATAAGAACAACGCGATGGCGCTCGGCACGCTGGCCAATGCCACGGAGGACGGTGCCATCGCCATGGGCTCCTCTACCAACGCGACAGCCACGCAGGCCGTGGCGCTTGGCGTTTCCGTCAACGCCACTGGCGCCGGCGCCACCGTGGTGGGCAGCGCAGGCTCCACTGCGTCCGGCGCCTACTCCATTGTGGTAGGCGCCACCAGTACCGCGAGCGGAGCCAATTCCATCGCCATCGGCCCCTCGACCAACGCGACGGCGGCTAACACCATCGCCTTGGGCGCCAGCGCCAAGGCGGATTCCGCCGAAGCGGTCGCCATGGGCACCAATGCGGTAGCGACCGGCGGCAAGGCCGTCTCCATCGGCTCCGGCAACACCGCCTTTGGCGACGGCGCGGTCTCGATCGGCGACCCGAGCTATGCCAGCGGCACCGGCGCCTTCACCGGCGGCGCCAACAACATCGCCAACAGCGACGGCACGGCGACCGCCACCGCGGCCAACATGGCCAACGGCGCTGTCGCGATCGGCAACAGCAACAAGGCGATCGGGCAGGGCTCGGTCGCACTGGGCAACGGCTCGACGGCGGGCGCGGCCGGCCTCGCCGGAAATGTCGCGCTCGGCGATGGCGCGACGGCGGCGGCAAGCTCCGGCGACGTGGCGCTCGGCTCGGGCTCGGTGACCACCACGGCGGTCGGCACGGCCAGCGGGGTGGTCAACGGCACCACCTACGCCTTCCAGGGCACCAACCCGACCTCGACGGTCAGCATCGGCGCGGCCGGCGCGGAACGCACCATCACCAACCTGGCGGCTGGGCGGATCAGCGCGCTCTCGACCGACGCCATCAACGGCTCGCAGCTCTTCGCCACCAACCAGGCGGTCGATGCCATCGGCGCCGTCGTCAACAACATCAATGTTGGCGGCGGCATCAAGTATTTCCATGCCAACTCGACGCTGGCGGATTCGCAGGCGCTGGGAGCCGATTCCGTCGCTGTCGGCCCGAATGCGGTCGCCAACAATGCCGGCGATGTCGCGATCGGCCTGAATTCGACGTCGGGCGCCACGACCAATGTCGGCGGCACGACGATCGGCGGCGTCAACTATACCTTCGCCGGCGGCACGCCGGCGGGCGCCTTCTCGGTCGGCTCGGCCGGCGCCGAGCGCCAGATCCAGAACGTCGCCGCCGGACAGTTGAACGGCGGTTCGACCGACGCGGTCAACGGCTCGCAGCTCTTCGCCACCAATCAGCAGGTGACGGCCAACACCACCGCCATTTCCAATATCGGCGCAGGCGTGACCAATCTCGGCAACACGATCAACAACATCACCGGCGACACGTCGACCGTCTTCACCGACGCCAATGGCGAAGGCATCCGCTATGCCCGCACCAATGAGTTCGGGCTGGCGCAGACCGATTCCTTCGCCCAGGGCGTCGGCTCCACAGCGGTCGGCTACAATGCGACCGCCACCGGCGTCAGCGCGCTGGCGCTCGGCCGCGACAGCAATGCCAGCATCGACGGCGGCGTGGCCCTCGGCTCGGGTTCGCTCTCCGATCGCCCGATCGCTCCGGCTACCGGGCAACTGCCCGCCGGCCCATCCAACTTCATCCAGTACAACACCACCGACAAGGCGCTGCTCGGCGCCGTTTCGGTCGGCAACGCCACCTCCTACCGGCAGATCACCAATGTCGCCGACGGCACGCAGGACCAGGACGCGGTGACGGTGCGCCAGCTCGCGGGCGCCATCGCCGCCGTGTCGGCCACCTCGACCAAGTATTTCCATGCCAATTCGGTGGCGGCCGACTCGCTGGCGGTCGGCGCGGAATCGGTCGCGGTCGGTCCGACCACGGTCGTCAACGGCGATAACGGCATCGGCATCGGCAACGGCGCCATCGTCGACCAGACGGCGCCCGGCGGAACCGCGATCGGCCAGAACGCCCATGTGATGCTGGCGGACGGCCTGGCCTTCGGCACCAATTCGCTCGCCTCCGGCATCCAGTCGGTGGCGCTCGGCGCCGGCGCGCAAAGCACCTTCATCAACAGCGTGGCGCTGGGCGCGCAGTCCATCACCTCGGTCGGCGCGCAGGCCGGCTACGCGGCCTTTGCCCTGACCGCTCCGCAGACCTCGGTGGGCGAGGTGTCGATCGGCGACGCCGGAGCTGAACGCAAGCTCACCAATGTCGCGGCGGGCTCGGCCGACACCGACGGCGTCAACGTCTCGCAGCTGCGCGGCGTGTCGCAAAACGTAACCAACCTGTTCGGCGGCAACACCACGCTCAACCCCGACGGTTCGATCACCGGGCCGACCTACACCGTCCAGGGCAACACCTACACGACCGTCTATGACGGGCTCACGGCGGTCGACAATGCCTTGACCACCATCAGCAATGGCGGCGGCATCAAGTACTTCCACGCCAATTCGTCGCTGGCCGACAGTATCGCCGGCGGCACCGACGCCGTGGCGATCGGGCCCGAAAGCGTGGCGAGCGGCAACGACAGCCTGGCCGCCGGCCATGGCTCTACGGCTACCGGGGCGGGCGCCGTCGCGCTCGGCCAGGGCGCGCAGGCCAACAACGCCAACGATGTGGCGCTCGGCTCCGGCTCGGTGACGCAGACCGCCGTCGGCACCTCCAGCACCGTCATCAACGGCAAGACCTATGCCTTTGCCGGCACGACGCCGACCGGGACAGTCAGCGTCGGCGATGCCGGCGCGGAGAGGACGATCACCAATGTCGCTGCCGGACGGATCGCCGCCGACAGCACCGACGCGATCAACGGTTCGCAACTCTTCGCCTCCAACCAGGCGATCGAGGCCCTGCAAACCGGCGTCGGAAATCTCAACCAGAATGCGGTGACGTATGACACGCAGGGCGGCGCCAAGACGAACACCATCACGCTGCAAGGCGGCGACGTCAACGCGCCGGTCGTCATCTCCAATGTCGGACCCGGCGTCGCCGGCACCGACGCGGTCAATGTCAACCAGCTGACCAAGGGCCTGGACACCGCCATCAGCACATCCAACAGCTATACCGACAAGGTGGCGGCCACGACCCTGCAACAGGCCAACGACTATACCGACCAGAAACTCGGCCAGCTGAATTCGGACATCAGCGGCATCCGCGACGAAGCCCGGCAAGCGGCGGCAATCGGCCTTGCCGCAGCCTCGCTGCGCTACGACGACCGTCCCGGAAAGCTGAGCGTCGCGGCGGGCGGCGGCTTCTGGCGGGACGCCAGCGCCTTTGCCTTCGGCGCGGGCTACACCAGCGAGGACGGCCGCATCCGCGGCAACGTCTCGGGCACGGCGGCGGGCGGAAATGTCGGTGTCGGCGCCGGCCTGAGCTTCACGTTGAACTGAGGCGGGAATGAACGGGGCAACCAGCCGTCATGCCCGGCTTTTCCTCCTGACCTGCCTGGCGCTTGCCGGCGGCCTGTCCTTGGCCGCCGCGCCAGCCGCCGCGCAAGCGACCGCGCCCTACAGGATCAAGCCATCCGACGTGGCGGTGCCGCCGGATGTGAAGCTGGGCCAATACCAGCGCACCATCCGGCCCTTCGAGAACTGGACGCTGATCTGCGACGAGAACCTCAAGGCGCGCAAGAAGGTCTGCAATGTCTCGCAGGTGATCGAGGACGGGGCCGGCAAGATGGCCTTCAGCTGGTCGCTCGCGGCCACGCAGGACGGCAAGCCCTACATGATCCTGCGCACCGCGCCGAACGCGAAAAGCGACGGCCTGGTGTCGCTGAAGTTCGACGGGCGCGACCCGATCGACATCCACTTGAACGGCTGCAACGAAGTGGTCTGCGTCGGCATGCTGCCGGTGGGGCCCATCATGCGCCAGCAGATCGTGCAGAAAGCGACGCCGGCGATCTCCTACAAGACCGTCGACGGCCAGACGATTACCGTGACCGCAACGCTCAAGGGGCTGTCCGAGGCCCTTGCGCCAATCAAATAACCGAGGCAGCACCGTGAGCCAGCAAGACCCGTTCATCTCCCCAGCGCGCGGCCCGAGTGTGGAGCCGGACCGCAAGAGGATCGTCGAGCCCGATCGCAAGAGGGGCGCCGAGCCGCAGCGGCGGTGGCCGCGCGTCCTGGGCTTCTCGCTGCTGGGGCTGGCCATGATCGGCATCGGCTTCGCTGCCGCCAACTATGCCGCGATCGCCGGTCTCGTCGGCACCCCGACGGCCGCACAGGCCGGGACGGCGCCGCCCGCATTGCCGGACTCGCCCTTCCTCGAACATGTCAAACAGGCCGGGGTGCAGGCCTGCTCGACGATCTTTCCTGTGCTCGGACAGGTGCTGACGACGGGTTCTAAATACAGCGTCAAATCCTTGTGGAACGACCAGGCCGCCGACAAGCACGCCGTGCAGGCCCTCGTCGGCATGGATTATGCGACGGAAAAATACAGCGGACCGGCCGCCGGCGTGGTTTTCGCATCGCCCACCGCTTCCGGCTGCGAAGGCGCGATGGTGCGGGTGGCACCGTTCGCCAGCCCGTGTTCGGAGATCCCGTCCGTTCTTCCGCAAGGCAGCAAGATCACCGACCATCTCGGCCAGGTCGAAGTGTATGAGCTGGGCGGCAATTCGGGCGAAGCGCTTCTGCTGCCGACCGGCAATAGCTGCGTGGTGATTTCCATAGCGTCGGCGTCGAAGTGAGACACGGGATAGGCGAATGGGCGAGGGCTCCTGGAAAGGATTGCAGACCATGATATCGCGACGTCTGGCAGTTTTGTGCATGGCCCTGCTGTGGAGCGGGCAGGTTGTCTCGGCCGACCTTGTGGCGCCGCCGGAGCCGGAGCCGAAGGAGGAAAAGGGCATCTGGGGGGCGATCGCCTATTCCAGCATCGATACCAAGCACGGCTTCTTCTGGGGCGCCGACAAGCGCCAGGAGGCGAAGGACGCCGCGATGAAATACTGCGAGAACGCCGGCGGCAAGGGCTGCACTGTTGTCACCGTGTTCCGCAATCACCGCCATTGGACAGACGACGACGAGACGGGCTTTCCCTACAAGCACTGCGGCGCCCTGGCCGTGGCTAAGGAGAAGCAGAGCGACCGGCTGACGCCCTGGGGCGCGAACTCCGCCGAGACCCGCAAGGACGCGGAAGATCTCGCTCTGCATGCCTGCGAGGCGGCGGGAACCGAATGCAAGATCCGCGAGTGGGTCTGTACCTGAAGCGCACCGCGCTCACGCGACGTGCTTTGGAATTGCTTTTGCACCCTGCGTGAGGCAGATGACCATGCCCACGGCCCCGAAAATCCCATCCGGTTTTCGGGGCCATGCGCGTGAACCCCCAAGAGAAAGTCGCCATCGTTGTTTGACAGATTTGTTCTTCTGAAGGCGGCCGCAGTCTGCGCGGCGGCACTGGCCGCATCGGGTGCCTGTGCGCAACAACAGCACGCGGCCACGCTTCCAAACGGCGCGTCGTCGCTCCAGGAGACCTATCAGGACTGGAGCCTGGCCTGCACCATCCAGGACAATGCACGCGCCTGCTCGGTTTCGCAGGACCAGACGCAGAAGAACGGCCAGAGGCTGCTGGCGGTGGAGTTGCGGGCGGGGCCGAAGGGTGGATTGACCGGAACCCTGCTTCTGCCGTTCGGCATCCTGTTCGACCCAGGCGTGACGATCCAGATCGACGACCAGCCGCCCCTCGGCCAGTTGCGGTTCCGCACCTGCCTGCCGAACGGATGCGTGGCGCAGTTTCCGATCGATCGGGCGCTGGCGCAGAAGCTGAAGGCGGGCGGCGTATTGACGCTCAACGTCATCACCGACGCCGAGACCAAGCTCAACTTCCCCGTCTCCCTGAAAGGCCTCGCCGCCGCCCTCGACCGCGTCGCGGCGCTGAGCGGGCGCTGAGGAGGGACGAAGTCGGTTTTACTCCAGCTCGCGCGGCCTTTGGGCCGCAGCGCCGGAGCCCCACAAGGCGCGCCTGAGCAGGTTCCGTCCGCCCTTGCGCGGCACAAGATTAATATCGCTGACAAGCTTTGCGCCGCCCTCGCGCCGCTCCAATGTGATCTTGCGGCTGTGGAAGGCTTCCAGCTCGGCGCGATGCGCGACGCTTATGATGGTCACCTTCGGTAATTCATGGATGACCGTCTCCATCATCTTGTCCTGGCTCTTCTCATCGAGCGCAGACGTCGCTTCGTCCAGAACGACGATATCGGGATGATGCAGCAGGAGGCGCGCGAAGGCGAGCCGCTGCTTTTCGCCACCCGACAGGGTCTGGTCCCAGGGCGCGTCTTCCTCGATCCGGTCCTTGAGATAATCGAGCCCCACCTTGTCGAGGGCGGCGTTGATCTTCTCCAGCGTCCAGTTGTCGGCGGCGGCCGGATAGGCGACCGCGCGGCGCAGCGTCCCGGAGGGGATGTAGGGACGTTGCGGCAACATGAACAGCCGCCTGCCGGGGTGGAAGTCGACGCTGCCGCCACCCCACGGCCAAAGGCCTGCGACGGCGCGCACCAGCGTGCTCTTGCCCGAACCGGATTCGCCGGCCACCAGCACCCGCTCGCCAGGCTCGATCTCTACCTCGGTTTCCTTGACCACGCCGGTGCCGTCGTCGAGCGACACCGAGAGATTGTCCAGGCTGAGCATCGCACCGTCTTCGGTTTCGCCGTGCCTGATGCGGCCCAGCGCGTCGCTGCGTTCGGCGCGCTCCAGCCCGTCAAGCGACATCATCAGCGAGGCAATACGCCGTGCCGAGGCGTTCCAGTCGGCGAGGCGGGGATAGTTGTCGACCAGCCATCCGAACGCGGCCTGCACGATGGCGAAGGCTGAGGCAGCCTGCATGATCTGTCCAAGGGTCATGCTGCCTTCGAGAAATTTTGGCGCGCAAAGCAAGATCGGCACGACCGGCGCAAACAGGCTCGACCCCTGCGACACCAGCGCTGTGCGCATGTGCTGGCCTGTCAGCAGCGCCCATTGCCGGAGCACCGTGCCGAACGTCTTGTCGATGCCGCTGCGCTCCTCCTCCTCGCCGCCGAGCAAGGCGATGCTCTCGCCGTTTTCGCGCACGCGCGTCAGCGTGTAGCGGAAATCGGCTTCCGCTTGGTTCTTCTGCTCGGAGAGCCGCACGAAATGGCGGCCGATGACCACCATCGAAGTGGAGGTGATGGCGGCGTAGATCACCGCGGTCACGACCAGGAAGCCGGGAATGGTGACGCTCCAGCTTCCGATCGGCAAAGTCAGCGCCCCGCCGATCGTCCACAGCACCACGATGAAAGTGGAGGCCGACAAAAACGCGTTGATCACGCCGGAGATGAAATCGACGGGCGATTCCGTGGCGATCCGCAAATCCTCCGCGATGCGTGCCTCGGGGTTCGTGTGGTCGCCGCCCACGAGGTTCAGCTGATAGTAGCGGCCGCTTGCGAGCCAGCGCGCGATGATGGCGGTGGTCGACCAGGAACGCCAGCGGCGCTGGATCGTCATGCGAAGGTAGACTTGCGCGACGACAAGGCTTGCGCTTCCAACCACGAGCGGCGGGAACACGGCGCTGAGCACATAGACGGTGTGGGCGTTGCGCTGCTCGATGGCGTCGAAGATCGAGCGGTTCCAGATGTTGATCCCATACTGGAAGCCGACATTGATGCATATCAGCATCAACAGCCCGATCGTGAACGGCCAGGCCAGCTTGTCGCCGCGCGTGCTCCAGTAGCCGCGCGCGCTGATCCAGAAGCGCCTCAGCAGGTATCGCTTGCGCGCCTGCTCGGCCTCCTGCGGCGTCAGCTCCGGACCGGGTTCGATGGCCCCGGGCGGCGGCGCAGCCTCGCCCACGACCTCGGACGCAACTTCGACTGTCGAGGCCTTCTCCTGGTGCGACTTCTCTGCCTTGCGCCGCCTGGCGCCGTCGACCGTTTTCGGCATGAGTTCAGCCTCGGATGTAACGGCGACAACGGCCTAAAAATCAAAAAGTTTCACCAGGCCCGCTCCAGACGGCGCCATGGGTCTCCCCGTGCTCCCCTGCTCGACCCGCGATGCCGCCAGCCGCCGCTGGACAATTCGCCAGCCGGCGGGCCCGTTTAGCGACGGTCTCCTCGCAGCCGGAACGAGACCGTGTGCTTGGAACCAATGATGGGCGAGACTGTTTAGCCATGAACTTCGATGCGACGCCGACGTCCCGGCCCGGTCGGGTGAGCAGCGACCTTGAGGAGCCCCTTGTCATGAAGATTTCGTCCAGATTTCGTTCAGTCGCCATCGCCGTCATCACTGCCGCGGGCGTTGGCTTTGCCAGTGTCGCGCACGCCGACACCGGAACGATCCGCTTCTCCATCTACAAGGCGGCCTTCTTCATCGGCGGCGCCGGAGGCGAGGGCACGCTGACCTTCCATGGCCGCCGGTATCCGATCTCGGTCGGCGGCATTTCGGGCGGCCTCGCCTTCGGTGCCTCCAAGACCTATTTCCGGGGCACCGTGCGCCATATCAAGCGCGCCCGGGACGTGACGGGCGTGTACGGCGCGGCGGGCGGCGGCGGCGCGCTCGGCAAGGGCGCCCAGGTGATCGTCATGACCAACGACAAGGGCGCCCAGCTCGAGCTCACGGGCAGGCAGGTAGGGCTGCAAGTCAACGCCGATCTCAGCGGCGTGAGCATCACGGTGAAGTGAGGGCGATCACTGCGTCGGTGTTTCCAGGGATGAGCCGGCGGCCCCTCCCTACCGCTCCTCCACGATCCGCAGATAGGCCGCCGTCACGAACAGCACGATCAGGCCGAACAGGATCCTTCTTGCCCCCTCCGGCATCTGCAAAATCGTCAGCAGCGTCGTCAGCACGGTCAGGATCAAGGCGCCGATGATGGTGCCGGTATAGCCGCCGCGGCCGCCGAAGATGGAGGTGCCGCCGATGACGGCGGCGGCCACGGAGGGCAGCACCAGCGGTTCGGCGAGGGACAGGGAAGGGGCCTTGATCAAGCCGATATAGAGCAGGCCGGTGATGCCGGCGAGCAGGCTGGAGAGGACGTAGAGCGCGGTGATGACCTGCCAGTAGCGCACGCCGGAAAGGCGGGTCGCGCGCTCATTGTCGCCGACGGCGTAGAGCAGGCGGCCGAAACCGGTGCGGTTCAAGCCGAAGACGATCAGCACCGCGACGGGGACGAACAGAAGCAGCGCGTTGGGAAACCCTGCGGTCACGCCGGTGCCGAGCCAGGCGAGGAAATCGGGGATCTTGGCGCCCGAGGCGATCACCGTGCGTTGATAGACCTGCAGGAAGCCGGTGCCGATCAGGCTGGTGCCCAGCGTCATGATCAGCGGATGGACGCGGAAGACGCCGACGCCGATGCCGTTGACGAGGCCGATCAGCACCGCCGGCATCATCGCCAGGAGGAAGGCCACGGCTGGCTCCTGGTTGACGGCTTGCGTAGCCATGATGAAGGCGCTCATCGTCGCCACCGTGCCGACAGAGAGATCGATGCCGCCGGTCAGCATGGTCATGGTCTGGCAGCCGGCAAGGATCGCCAAGGGAATGGCGAATTTGATGGTGTTGGCGATCCAGCGCTCGTTGACGATGCCGGGGCGCAGGATCTGCAAAATCACAACCAGGATGACCAGCAGGATGACCAGCGGAATCAGCGGCCGGTCGGCCATGAAGCGTTTGACACGGCGGCCGAAGGGGACGGGTTGGGGCGTGACCGCTGACGTGCTCATGGGGTGGCTCTTGTCTGCAAATGTAGCGCCCTACGGCGCCCCCCTCTGTCCTGCCGGACATCTCCCCCTCCAGGGGGGAGATCGGACGGGGTGACGGCTTTCGCAAATTGTCGGCGTTGCAAGAATGAGCGAGACGCCGAAGCTGCCAATCTCCCCCCTTGAGGGGGAGATGTCCGGCAGGACAGAGGGGGGCCTCGTAGAGCGCTGCGCCACATTTCACGCCCACTCATCATTGCCGCCCCCGCATCGTAATGAAAGCCCCGAACATCACCACGGCGACCATGATCAGGCCCTCGATGATGGCGGTGACGTTGGGATCGATGGCGAGCAGGGTGAGATCGGTGCGCACCAGGCGCAGCACGAAGACGGCGACGATGGGGCCGAGCAGGCCGCCCTTGCCGCCGCCCAGCGCCACGCCGCCCAGCACCACGGCCGCGACGCTGGCGAGCAGATAGGGGCCGGGAATAGGAGCGCCGATGCCGGTGCTCATGGTCAGCGCCAGGCCGCCCATGGCCGCGAACAGGCCCGACAACGCATAGGCGATGATGCGGGTGCGCTTGACCGGCACGCCGCTGCGGAACGCCGCCAGCTCGCTCGAGCCGATGGCGTAGATGGACAGGCCGAGGCGCGAGCGCCTCAGCGGTATCCAGACGATGCAGAGGCAGATGATCAGCACCAGCAGAGCCTTCGGCAGCCAGGCGTCGATGTTCTGCGGCAGGCCGGGTATCGGGACCGTGCCTGAAATCATCGCCTTCAGCCATTCGGCGGCGCCGCCGCCCGGCGCGCCGAGCACAAGAAGCGCTGCCCCTTGCAGCACGAACAGCATGGCGAGCGTCACCACGATGTCGGGGACGCGGGTGACGACAATGAGCAGGCCGTTGAGCGCGCCGAGCACAAAACCCATGGCCAGTACGAAAGGCACCACGAACAGCGCGTATTCTTCCGAGGCGCTGGCCATCATCGAGGCGGCGGTGACGCTGGTCAGCGCCATCATGGCGGCGACCGACAGGTCGATGCCGCCGGCGATGACGACGACGGTCTGCGCGGCCACGGCAAAGGCGTAGGGCAAGACGGCCCGCGCGAGCGAGCCGAAATCGCCGCTGCCATAGCCGGGCTGGATCAGCTTGGTGACGACGAACAGCACGACGAGGAGGGCGAACAGGCCGGCGACCCAGCCCTGGCGGCGCAGGAGATGGCTCATGGCGTCGCCTCCGGTGCATCCGGGGTATTTGCTGTGGGGTCCGCCAAAATGCCGACATCGGCCTTGGCGCCGCGCGGCAGGCCGTAGGCGGCGCGCATCAGTGCCGGCTCGTCCGCCTCCTCGACCGGGAAGATATCGACGACGCGGCCGCCGAAGATGACGATGACGCGATCGCAGACGCGCTGCACCTCTTCGAGTTCCGAGGTGTAGAACAGCACCGACTTGCCGTGGCCGGCGAGCTCGCGCAGCAATTTATAGATCTCCTGCTTGGTGCCGACATCGATGCCGCGCGTCGGGTCGAAGCACAGGATGGTGCGGGCATCCGCCGCGATCCAGCGGGCGATGGTCACCTTCTGCTGGTTGCCGCCGGACAGGCGCTGCACCTCGCCTTGCGCGCGGGTGTCGATCTGGAGGCGCGCGATGGCGCTCGCCACCGTGGCGCGCTCCTTGCGCATGGCGATCGGCCCCCAGTTGCGCAAGGCGGCGCTGAAGGGCAGCGCGATGTTCTCGCGCACCGAGCGCTGCATGGCGAGGGCTTCGGAACGGTCGCCCGGCACATAGGCGATGCCGGCGCGGATGGCGTCGATCGGATGGGTGAATTTCGCCGGCTGGGCGTCGACCTCGATCGTGCCGCCGGACGGTTTGATCGAGCCGGCAAGGGCGGCGAACAATTCATCCTGGCCCTGGCCTTCGAGCGCGACGACGCCGGCGACCTCGCCGTCGGCGAGATCGAAGGAGACGTCGTTGAGCTTGGTGCCGACGCGCAGATTGCGCACGGCGAGACGCGGGCGGGCAGGGGCCGATGTGGCGGCCTGGCCGGCGGCGCGGGCGGCCACCTTGGTCTTCTCGATGCGGGCGCCGAGCATCAGCTCGACGATCTTTTCCTCCACGCCGGGCTCGATGTCGAGAACGCCGACGGTCGCGCCGTCGCGCAGCACGGTGGCGCGGTCGCAGAGCGCCGAGATCTCGACGAAGCGGTGCGAGATGAAGATCACGGCGCGGCCGCTGTCGCCCTGGCGACGCACGACTTCCAGTACCTTTTCGGCAAGATTTGCGGGGAGCGCCGCGGTCATCTCGTCGAGCAGCAGCACGTCGGGCTCGACGGCGAGCGCCCGCGCCAGGTCGAGCACGCGCAGCACCGCCAGCGGAATGTCGCGCGCGGTGTCGCGCAGGTCGAGGTCGGGAATGCCAAGTTCGCGCACCCAGGCGCGGAACGGCTCGACGGGCGTGCCGGTCAGCCGCAGATTGGACAGTATGTCGAGATCGGGGATCAGCGACGGTTCCTGGTAGACGGGCAGAAGGCCAGCGCGGCGCGCGGCGGCGGGCGAGCGTATGTCGCGCGCCTCGCCACGGATCAGGACGCGCCCGGCGGAGGCAGGAACCGCGCCGGTCAGGATCTTCACCAGCGTCGACTTGCCGGCGCCATTGGCGCCCATCAGGGCATGCACCTCACCCGGCAGGACAGACAGCGACGCGTCGCGCAGCGCGGCAACCGCGCCGTAATTCTTGGCGACGCCGGAGGCGTCGAGGAGGGGTTTGGTGGTCAAATTGCTGTCCGTACCAGAAACTCAATTGCTGGCGCTCTACGGCGCCCCCCTCTGTCCTGCCGGACATCTCCCCCACAAGGGGGGAGATCGGCCGTAACTTCGGCTTTCGCCAATTTTCAACGTGGCAAGACGAGAGCCGGCGCCGAAACTGCCAATCTCCCCCCAAATGGGGGAGATGTCCGGCAGGACAGAGGGGGCGCCGTAGAGCGCTAACCTATCAAACCTTTGGTTGGCGGGGACGGCAAACGCCATCCTCGCTAGCCAGTCAAAATAGCCCTTACTCCCCCGGCCCCTTGCACGCGACGATCTGGTCCTTGGTGTAGGTCGTCCAGTCCGGGATCGAGATCGAGACCGGCCATTCCGGGCTGAGCGACGGATCGGCGGCGGCTTTCAGCTTGGCCTTGCCTTCCTCGGTGGCGTTTTCCCAGAGCTGCGGCTCGACCAGAACGGTCTGCTGCGCCGGCTTCTTGCCGTCGAGGATCTGGAGCGCGAGCGTCACGCCGGCGCCGCCGATTGAGCCGGGATTGGTCACGGCGGCCCCGACCAGGTCCTTGACCGAATTCAGCTGGCCGACGAAGCCGGCATTGTCGGCGCCGACCACGGGCACCATCGGCGCCTGCGATTCCACCAGCGCGTCGACGATGACGTTGTCGATGCCCGAGGTCCACACGCCGTTGAACGGTGTGCCGGTGGCGAGGAAGGACAGCATCTGCTGCTTGGCCTGGTCCTGCTGCCAGCCGGTGAACACTTCCTGCGCGACCTTCACGTCGGGGAATTCGGCCAGCGCCTTCTTGAAGCCCTTGTCGCGATCCGAGTCGGCGGAGGCGCCGGCGGCGCCGCGCATGTAAAACACCTCACCCTTGCCGCCCATCTGCTGGAACAGCCATTTGGCGCCGAGATAGGCATATTGTTCCTGGTTGTTGGAGATGATGTAGGCCGAGGGTTCGGTGACCGCCTGGTCGACGGCGACGACAACGATGCCGGCCTTGGTGGCTTCCTCCAGCCCCGCCTTGATGCCGGCGGGATCAGCCGGATTGACGACGATGGCGTCGACCTTGGCGCTGATCAGGTTGCGGATGTCCTCGAGCTGCCCGGCGGCGTCGGTGTTGCGGTGGGCGATGTTGAGCTTGGTCACTTCGCCGGAGGCCAGCGCCTGCGCCTTCATGGCGCAGACCATCTCCTCGCGCCAGCCATTGCCCTGCACGGTGTTGGAGATGCCGATCGTGTATTTGCCCTCGGCGGACGAGGCGCCCATCGAGGCCAGCAAGGCAGCACCGGCAAGGAGCGGAACAATGGGCAGCGGCACCATGGTCAGGTATTTCTTCATTTCAGATTTCCTCCACTTTGATTTTCATTTCGATTCCAAGTCGTTACACGGGCCGCGCAGAAAGAGATAGGCGGCGCCTCGATGTTGTTTTTCCGCCTTCATTTGACGAAGGGACGCAGCACGTCGCGGGCAAGCAGGAAACCGCGCTTGACCTTATCGTCGCTGCCCTCGAACCACCGGTCCTCGTGCTCGATGATGATCGGGCCGTCATAGCCGGCACGGTAGAGGCCGGAGAAGAAGCCGTTCCAGCCAACATCGCCCAGCCCCGGCATGCGCGGCACCTGCCAGCCTATGCCAGACGAAAGGATTCCGCGCTCGTACAAACCATCATGATCAATCATCAGGTCCTTGGCGTGGACATGCAGCATGTAGGGGCCGAATTCCCTGATGAAGCGGGCCTGGTCGATCATCTGCCAGACCAGGTGCGAAGGATCGAAATTCATGCCGACATCGCCGCCCCAGGTTTCGAGGATGCGGCGCCAGACCAGCGGCGAATAGGCGATGTTGTGGCCGCCCGGCCATTCGTCATAGCTGAAGATCATCGGGCAGTTCTCGAAGGCGAGCTTGACGCCGTGGTCGCGCGCATGGGCGACGATGTCGGGCCAGACCTCGAGCGCGTGCTGCCAGTTGACGTCGACGGTCTTCGAGGCATCGCCGCCGCAGAAGGTGTTGACCAGGGGCACGCCCATATTCGCGGCCAGCACGATCACCTGCTTCAGATGGTCGATCACCGTCTTGCGGTGGACGGCATCGGGATGCAGCGGGTTGGGATAGTAGCCGAGACCGGAAATGGTCAGCCCCTTGCCGGCAAGATTTGCCGCGATGTCCCTGGCCTGCGCCGGCGAGGTCGCGGCGGCGTCGATATGGCTTGTGCCGGCATAGCGGCGGCTGGCGCCCGAGGCTTTCGGCCAGCAGGCGATTTCCAGCGCCTCGAAGCCGGCCGAGCTTGCCCAGTCGGCGACCGCGTCGAGCGGCGTCTCCGCGAACGGTGCGGTGAGCAGTCCAAGCCTCATAATGCCTCCCCCGGTCGTGAATTCACGACCGATTCCTACTATGCAGATCGTGCCGGTTGCTTCAACCGCTCATCTGCCGGTTGCGCGCATGCATGCCTGACGGTTGCCATCGGATCGTCCGACAACAGCCCGTCGAGCGCCGATGTGACGGCCTTGCGGAACATGTCGTTGGCGGCGAGGGCGGGATCGAAGATGGCGTCAATCGCCAGGATGCCCGCAGCCAGTACCGGGACGTCGCGTCCGCTTGCCTCCGCTATGCCAGCGATCTTGCCGGCATAGGGGTCCGACACCGGCCAGCGCCGGCCGAACCGGGATGAAGCCTGGATCAGATAGGCCATCCAGCCGGCGACGGATACCGACAGCAGCGCAATGCTTTTTTCCTCGCCCAGCCGATCGCGGATCGGGTTGAGCAGGCGCTGCACGATCTTTTGCGAGCCGTCGGTAGCGATCTGGTGGTTGCGGTGGCGGATCGCGGTATTCTGCAGACGGCCAAGGCTCTGCTCGACATAGGCTGATGGGTCCATGCCGGGCACCGGCTTCAACGTTGGCAGAGTCTCCTCGACGAGCATGCGGCGCACGAAGGCCGACAGCAGCGGGTCCGCCATCGCATCGAAAGTGTGTTCGAGGCCGGCCAGCACGCCGAGATAGCTGAGCGTCGTCTGAGCGCCATTCAGCACACGCATCTTGAGATGCTCGAACGGCGTGACGTCGTCGACGAAGGTTGCCCCCACCAGGTCCCAGCGCGGCACGCGGCCGGCGAATTTCTGCTCGATCACCCATTGCCGGAACGGCTCGCCGGCAACGACGGCTCCATCGCGGTAACCGAAAAGCTGCTCCACACCGTCGAGATCGGCCTGCGTGCTCGCCGGCACGATGCGGTCGACCATGGCGCTGGGGAAGGCGGCATTGGCCGCGATCCATTCCGCAAGGCCGTTGCCGCGCCGTTCGGCAAAACTCCGCACGACATTTTCCAGGATGGTGCCATTGGCCGGGATGTTGTCGCAGGAGAGCAGCGTCAACGGCCGGCCATGCGCGGCCATGCGTTGCTCCAGCGCCCGCGCCAGAATGCCGGGCACGCTGCGCGGCGTCAGCGGGTTTGCGAGATCGTGGACGATGTCGGGATGGTCGAGGTCGAGCGCGCCGCTGGCCGGAATATGGCAATAGCCCTTTTCGGTAACGGTCAGCGTCACGAATTCGATGTCCGGGGAGGAGAGCACTTCGAGCGCGGGCATAGCGCTCGCCTGGCTATCGACAACGCGCACGATGCTGCCGATGACGCGGGCCTCGACATGGGATTCCTGGCGGATGAGCCTGGTGTAGAGCCCGTCCTGAGGGCCGAGCGTATCGGCGAGCGCCGGCGGACGGATGTTGATGCCGACCACGCCCCAGCGGCCGAAGCTCCGCGCCAGGAGGTCGTCGGTGTATTCGGCCTGGTGGCAGCGGTGGAAGGCACCGACGCCGAGGTGCGCCATGCCTGCCTGGAGCAAGGCACGGTCATAGCCGGGCCTTTGCACCGTCGCCGGCAGGCGGCCGAGCAAGGCCGGACCGAGCGTCTCGGGCGCGGCTGTGCTCACCGGTTGGCTCCGATCACCCACTGTTCCTGGTCGATCAGCGAGCCGGTCATCGGTCCCGCGGCGTCGGAGAGAAGGAAGACGGCGAGCCTGGCCACGTCCTCCGCCGAGAACAGCCGGCCGAAGGGCTGCGCGGCGTTGGCGGCATCGAGCCAGCCGGCGCCGTGGCCGAGCGTCTCGGCCTGCATGACGCGCTCGGCGGGCGTATCGGTCCAGCCGACATTGATGCCGTTGACGCGGATGCGGTCGAAGCGGTGGGCGTTGCCTGCGTTCCTGCTCAGCGTCGCCAGCGCGCCCTTGGTGGCGGAATAGACGGCGAGCTCGGGCGAACCGCAATGGGCATTGATCGACAGGATGTTGACGATCGCGCCGCCCTGGCCCCGCTTCCGCATGTCGGCAATCGCCGCCTGCATGAGGAAGAAAGGGGCGCGGGCATTGACGGCGAACAGCGAGGCCCAGTCGTCGGGGGTCGCATCGAGGAAGGAGGCCCGGTCGGTCAGGCCGGCGGCATTGACGAGACCGTCGATACGGCCGAAGCGGTCGATGCAGGCTTGCGCCAGGAGGGCAGGGGCTGCCGGGTCGGAAAGCTCGGCGGCGATGAAGTGTGCCGGCGTGCCCGCTTGCGAGAGCTCCGCAGCAACGGCCTCGCCGCGCGTCCCGTCGCGGCCGGTGACCAGCAGGCCGCCGGCGCCGGCACGCGCCAAGGTTTCGGCGACTGCCCGGCCGATGCCTTGCGTCGCGCCGGTGACCAGCACCATCTTGCCGTCGAGCTGAAGCTCCATTCCTCCTCCCGGAACAAAGTTTCTATTTCTTAAGATATGGAATGTCAGTTCCCGTTAGTCAACCGCGCAATCATTCTGCCCGTTGGGCCACGACGCCATGGACCAAAGCCATGCCGACGGCGAGCGACGCCGCCAGCGAGCGGAAGCCTGCGAAATCCTGTTCCACCACTTCCAGCCAGGTGTCCGAGAACTTGACCAGCGGAGAAAAAGTGCTGTCGGTGATGGTGACGATCCGCGCGCGCCGCTCGTGGGCGACCGCGACGAGGTCGGGCGTGATCGAATTGTAGGGACTGAAGGAGACCGCCAGCACCGCGTCGCGTCTGCCGATGCAGCCGATCTGGTCGAGCGCGGTGGAGCCGACATTGTCGACCAGCACATTGCGCACGCCTTGCTGCGACAGGGTCAGCGAGAGATAGCTGGTGACGGGAAAGGCGCGCTTGGAGCCGATGACGTAGATCAGCTCGGCGGCCGAAAGCAACGCCACCATTTTCTCGAAGCTCTCGATATCGAAGCCGGTTTCGATGCGGCCGAGCGAGGCCTGCGAGGCGCCGACCATACCGCGCAGGAAATGCAGGTCGGCATTGGATACGCGCGGCGTGCGTTCCTGGCCGCGCCCTTCCGGCCAGGACGCCTTGACATGGTCCTTGAACAGGCCCTGGAAATCGGAAAAGCCGGCATAGCCGAAGATCTGCGCGAAGCGCACCAGCGTCGAAGGCTGCACCCCTGCCTGCGCGGCGACCTGTGCGATGGTGCCGAGCGCGACGTCGCTCGGATGCTGCCACAGGAAGATCGCGACCTGGCGCAGCCGCTTGGGGAAATGGACCGTGCCCGACGACAGCACCGCGCGCAGCTCCTCGTAAGTCTGCGGCTTGATATAGCCGAGCGCCGCCAGCGAGCGCCCGCGCTTGCGGGTCGTCGCCTCGTCGGCGCTGGAGGGTCCGGATGATTTGCGCGCCCCGCTCATGATTTCAGGCTAGCGCGATACGATCGTTTTACAATATGAAAATTGGAAATCCTGTTCGAGGGTGGTAGCTGTTCTGCAGCGAAGAAGTTCGATGCATTCAACATAGCACCCTATGGCGCCCCCCTCTGTCCTGCCGGACATCTCCCCCACAGGTGGGGAGATTGGCAGCGTCGACCGCGACGCCTTTCATGCAACGCTGGCAATTTGGCGAAAGCCGGCGTGACATCCGATCTCCCCCCTTGTGGGGGAGATGTCCGGCAGGACAGAGGGGGGCGCTACAGAACTCGACGGTGGGTGCTGGCTTAACATCCTTAAATCGGAGGAGACAAATATGGTCTATGCGACATCGGACGGATCGGCGGGCAAGCGTTTGCGCGTCGGCATGGTGGGAGGCGGGCAGGGCGCTTTCATCGGCGCGGTGCATCGCCTCGCCATGCGGCTCGACGACCAGATCGCGCTGGTGGCCGGAGCGCTGTCGTCCGACCCCGGGAACGCCGCCGCCTCGGCCGCCGAGATCGGCATCGCGCCGGAGCGCAGCTATGCCGATTACCGCATGATGGCAAAGGCGGAGGCGGCGCGCCCGGACGGCATCGAGGCGGTCGTCATCGTCACGCCCAACCACCTGCACGCGCCGGTCGCGACAGCCTTTCTGGAAGCCGGCATCGATGTGATCGGCGACAAGCCGCTGTCGACGACGCTGGGCGAGGCGCAAGCCCTGGTGGCGCTGACGCGGGAGAAAAATCGCCGCTTCGTCGTCACCCTCAACAACACCGGCTACGCCATGGTGCGCCAGGCGCGCGAGATGGTGGCGGCGGGCGAACTCGGCCGCATCGTCTCCGTGCACGGCGCCTATATCCAGGACTGGCTGACCAGGCCGATCGATGCCGACGGCCAGAAACAGGCGGAATGGCGCACCGACCCGGCGCGCGCGGGCCAGTCGGCGGTGCTGGCCGATATCGGCGTGCATGCCTTCAACCTGGCGAGTTTCATCAGCGGCCGCGAGGCCGAGACGGTGTCGGCCGACCTGTTCACCGCCGTGCCGGGACGGCGGCTCGATGACAACGCGCATGTGCTGGTGCGCTGGGCGGGCGGGGCACGCGGCACGATCCTGGCCAGCCAGACGTCGCCCGGCCACTATAATGATCTCTCCGTGCGCATCTATGGCGACAAGGCGGGGCTTGAATGGTCGGGCACGCGGCCCGAGGAACTGCGCTTCTCCAGATATGGCGAGGAAAGCCGCACGCTCGTGCGCGGCGGCCATGGCTCGACCGAGGAAAGCCGGCGCGTGTCGCGCATGCCGGCCGCTCATCCCGAAGGCTATATCGAGGCCTTCGCCAATTTCTACCGCGACGCCGCCGACATCATCCGCGCGCATCGTTCGGGCGCCGCCGTCGATGCGGCCCGGGCGGCGCAGGTGCCCGATGTGGTCGACGGCGCGCGCGGCGTGAAGTTCGTCGCCGCGGCGGTGGAGTCGAACGCGGCTGACGGGGCGTGGACGGCGGCAAGGTTCGGGTGAGGGTGTGCCATCCAATGTGACATCGCGGCCACGCCCGACGGTGCCGCGCGGTTGACGGCGATCAAGAGTTGGCCGTCCATTCGGGACCGCGCTGTGTTCCGCCATTTTTCAAGCCCGTTGCGAGGCTGGTTTCGAAGGCAACAGCCGGTTGACTGGCTTCCAAATCGTTGCCGCCGACCTTGCGCGAGGTGATTGCGACGCTATGTCAGGCGCATCCGCGTTGCTCCCCGCCCGCGCATTCGGCAATCTGTCGCTTCTTCGGCGTTGAAGGCTTGCTCCGATGGAACTCGGTCTCATTGGATACTACAGCGACTTCGTGGTTTACCCCCTGGCGATCGCCCTGCTGGCTGTGGCCGGGCTTATCGAGGCCGGCGAAGAGAGCGCGCCAGGCTGGCTGGCGACGGCGCTGGCGTGCCTGTGTCTGTGGACGCTGATCGAATACGTCATGCACCGCTTCGTCCTTCACCACATTCCCTGGATCAGGGATCTGCACGCCCGCCATCATGTCGAGGAGCGCAGTCCGGTGGGCACGCCGACCTGGCTCAGCCTCGGCGTGCATGCGCTTGTCGCGTTCTTTCCCGTATGGATGGTCTCGGATTTCGCGGTCGCCAGCGCGGCGAGCTGCGGGCTGATGCTGGGCTACCTATGGTACGTCAGCATCCACCATGTGATCCATCACTGGCATCCCACTCATCCGAGCTATCTCTACACGCTGAAGCGCCGCCACGCGCTGCATCATCATGTCGACGAAAACGTCAATTTCGGCGTGACGTCGCTGTTCTGGGATCGGGTCTTCGGCACGATGCGGCTCTGAAGCCAACTGGTGTGCGCCATTCGGGAAGCGCAGACAGCCATTCCCGCTTACAATTCCTTCTGCGCCAATTCCCTGAACTCGTCGGGCACCGAGCGGGCCGCCTCCAGCGCCACGGTGCCGTAGCCGACGGCCTGTTTGCCGAAACGCTCGCGGATCTTGTCGATGGCGCGGTCGGCGCCGAAGCGTGCGAGGCCCTTCCTGGTGCCGGGGCGGCGCTTTTCGTCGGCGAGGCCGAGCGGCAGTTCGAGCTGCAATTCGGCACTTTCCTCCAGATGCGAGACCGAGATCGCCAGCAGCGAAATCGTCCTGTCATGCGGATGATCGGCAAGCACGCCCCGCACCAGGTCTGTCGCGATCTCGGCCAGCATCACCGTCGCCGAGATCGGCTGGTCGAGCGTGATCGAGCGGGTGACGGCGCTGAGGTCGGCGAAGCGCACGCGCACCGTCACCGTGCGGCCGGGGCGCGCCTTGGCGCGCAGCCGGCTGGCGACCCGGTCGGCCAGATGCAGCAGGACGGGTATGTAGACGCATTCCAGTGCCGGCTTGCGGCCAAGCGCCGACTGGGCACCGGCCGAATGGGCGCGGCGACGTGTTTCCAATTTGCGCGGATCGCGGTTCCACGACAAGGCGGCAAGCTTTTCGCCGGCGGCAGGGCCGAGCAGCCGCGCCAGCGCGCCGCTGTGCGTCCTGGCCAGTTCGCCGATTGTCTGGACGCCGATCTCGGCCAGCCGCGCGCTGGTCGCCGGGCCGACGCCCCACATCAGGGAGACCGGCAGGTCATGCAGGAAGGCGATCTCGGTGCCGGGCTCGACCACCACCAGCCCATCGGGCTTGGCCACCTGCGAGGCGATCTTGGCCAGGTGCTTGGTGCGCGCCACGCCGATCGAGATCGGCAGGCCGAGTTCGCTTCGCACGCGGCGGCGAATGGTCGAGGCGATCTCCCGCGGCTGGCCGAACAGATGCGTGCAACCGGCGACATCGGCGAAGGCCTCGTCGATGGAGATGCGCTCGACCAGCGGCGTGAAATCGTCGAGCACCTTCATCGCGGCGTCGCCGAGCCGCTGGTAGTCGCGGAAATTTCCGCCGACGAAAATCAACTGCGGGCAGAGCTCGCGCGCCTTGCGCCCCGGCATGCCGCCGCGCACGCCGAAGGCGCGGGCTTCGTAGGAGGCGGCGAGCACGACGCCGCCGCCGACCGCGATCGGCTTGCCGCGCAGCGAGGGGTCGAGAAGCTGCTCGACCGAGGCGTAGAAAGCGTCGAGATCGGCATGCAGGATGGTGGGCTCCATCCCCGGTTCCTCGCGACGTTGTAGAGTATGGAACATAAAGAGAACAAACATTGCTCGCTGTCAAGCGAGGTCGCGATCCGCCGGAACATTGTCGCTCACAATCGCGTTGACGGCCGAAGGGCGCCGCGTGCGGAGGCTAGCATGGGCAACTTTGAAATGATCGATCTGGTTTGCGTCGTCAACGCCTGCTCGACCGACCGCGCCGCGGGGCGGCTGGTTTCGATGGCCAAGGCCGTGGAGGAATTGCGGGTGCTGACCGGCGATTTCGTCTCGGCCGACGAAACAGTCGCGAATGCGCTGAGTGAAGTCGCGCTGCAGTGCGGCTGCGCCGTGCTGTTCGATGAGCAGGCGGGCGCCGACATATTGCGCACGCCATAGCTCGTCGCCGGCGTGCTGCAATGCATCACGCAACCGTTCCAATTGCTTGTTTTTGCGCTATTCCGAACAGAGGGCCGTGACGCGCTTTCTGAGGCGCGTTGCCTGTGCGGGTCGTTGTCCCCGAGGCCGCCTTGGCGACATCCATCAACCGAGATGCTCCGCCCGCAGCGCCTGCTTGAGGCGCTCCAGCGCCGGCTCGCCGTCGGCAGCGAGCTTATCGGCGATCCTTGCCAGATCATCGTCGGCCTTGCGGTGCTTGCTGCCCCAGGCGCCGAGCGTGGCCAGCACGGGCACAAGGTCGATGCCGGCCTCGGTCAGGCGATAGATCGCCTTCAGCCCATGCGTGGGATCACCGCTGCGGGTGAGGATACCTTCGTCCTGCAATGTCTGGAGGCGCTCGGCCAGCGTACGCGAGGAAATGCCCTCATCGGATTGCAGGAATTCGCGAAAGTGCTTTTTTCCGGCGAAGACCAGGTCGCGGATGATGAGCAGCGTCCAGCGGTCGCCGAGCAGTTCGAGCGACAGGTTGATGGGGCAGCCAGACCGGTCCTGTGTCGACATGTGTATGGTTCCATTTTTAAATCGCTTTACTATTGACATCGTTTTCATCTCAGGTCAATAGTTCCAAATGTAAACCATCGGCAACCGTGCCGGCCGGACGGGTAAAACGAGCCGCTCGGCCCTTGACTGGGAGAACCATAATGAAAAAGCTGATCCTCCAGATGCAGATGTCGGTCGACGGTTTTGTCGGCGCCGCCGGGGATCATCGCTGGCAGCTCTGGGAATGGGGCGACGACAGCGCCTGGGACGAGGAGCTGAAGCGGGACTTCAACGCCGTCTTCGCCGGCATCGATACCATCCTCTTGAGCCGTAAGATGGCCGAGGAAGGCTACCTCGCCCATTGGGGCAATGCGGCGAAGAGATATCCGCGCGACCCGTTCTATGCTTTCGCCCAGCGCATCGTCGAGGCGAGGAAGGTGGTGCCGAGCGACAGGCTCAAGGCCTCGCGATGGGAGGGCACGACAGTGGTCAGCGGCGACCTGCCGCGGGAGGTCGACTTGCTGAAGAGGGGTGAGGGCGGCGACATCGCGGTGTTCGGCGGCGCCGGCTTCGCCTCGGCGCTGATCGCGGCCAGGCTGGTCGATGAGTTCCAGCTGTTCATCAACCCGGCCGTCCTGGGCGCCGGCCGCCGCATCTTCGACCAAGGCGGGTTCGGCAGGCTGCGGCTGCTCGGCTCGAAGGCCTATGCGAGCGGCATGGTGGTGAGCCGCTACGCGCCGGCCGGCTGACCGAAAGGCATCGCGCAATATTATACCTGCCTTGAGTTTTGGGCATGGTAGTCGGCGATGCAGGACCAAGCGCGAGGCCACTTTCTCCCAGGGGAGAAGGGATGACGCGCCTCAATGTACCCATTGGTCCACGCCTTGACCTCCCAATTCACTTGGCATCGTGAAAAATAATGCCGAGCGTGTGCCGCATGCCCGAGCGCAGGCGGCTGACGCCGTGGCGCAGATTGACGCGGTAATTGCCCTTGGTGCCCTGCACCGGCCGATTGTGGACGGCGAAGGAGACGGCATCGCCCTGGCGCAAGGGCACCACTTCCACCCGGCTCTGCATGCGCGGCCGCTGTTCGGTCAGGGCGAACTCGCCGCCGGTGAAATCCTCGCCGGGTTCTGAAAGCAGAACCGCCACCTGCAACGGAAAGGCGAGGTCGCCATAGAGGTCCTGGTGCAGGCAGTTGAAGTCGCCGGGCACATATTGCAGCAGAAGTGGCGTCGGCCTGACCTGGCCGGCGGCATGGCACTGTTCGAGAAAGGCGGCATGCGTTTCGGGATAGCGCATGGCGATGCCCATGCGCTCGTTCCACCGGTTGGCGACCTCGGCGAGCCTGGGATAGAGCGCCGTGCGCAGCCCGCCGATCAGGTCCGGCAAGGGGTAGCGGAAATAGCGGTATTCGCCCTTGCCGAAGCCGTGCCTGGCCATGTGGATATGGCTGCGGAAATGTTCTTCATGCGGATAGAGCCCGGCGAGTTGTCGGCACTCCTGCGGCGTGAGCAGCTTTTCCATCACCGCACAGCCGAAGCCGTCGAGTTCGGCGGCTAGGGCTGGCCAGTCGTAAGCGGCAACGCGTTCCTCGGCGGCTTTCACCACCGATGCCGCAACCTTGGCATGGGCGTTCATATCGCGGCCTCTTTGTCGAGCAAAGCGTGCTTGCGCTCAGTGCCCCAGCGGTAGCCGGAGGGCGTGCCGTCGGCGCGGACGACGCGGTGGCAGGGAATGCCGAGCGCGATCGCGTTAGCGGCGCAGGCCGTCGCCACGGCGCGGGCGCCGTTCGATTGGCCGAGACGCTGGGCAAGGGCGGCGTAGGTGATGGTTGCGCCGCGGCGGATGCTGCGAAGCTCGCCCCAAACTTTTTGCTGGAACGGCGTGCCGTGGCTGATGTCGAGCGGCAGGTCCAGGCCGGCGGCGGGCGTTTCGATGAAACATGCTATCGCCGCGAGATCGTCATGCAAGGCGGTCTCGTTCTCGACCAGCATCTTGCCGGGAAAGCGGCTGGCGAGGTCCTGCGCCAGCGCCTCTGCGTCGTCGCCGATCAGGATGGCGCAGACGCCGAGGGAACCGCGCGCGGCGAGGATTTTGCCGATCGCGGATTGGGCGATGGCGTAGGTGATGGTGTCGGCGCCGGAGGCTGTCGCCGGCGTGTGGGTTTGCATGAGGTTCATTGCTTCACTCCTTCTGTGTGCCTGAACCCTAGCCGCGTGCCTTCCGTTCCTCACTCCGATGGTTGCTTTCAAATTCAATTTCCGGAACGGTGCGGAGGTAAGTACCCTACGGCGCCCCCCCTCTGTCCTGCCGGACATCTCCCCCACGAGGGGGGAGATTGGCAATTTCGGCGCCCCACTCATTCCTGCAACGTCGTAGATTGGCGAAGGCGGTTGTGACAGCCAATCTCCCCCCAAGTGGGGGAGATGTCCGGCAGGACAGAGGGGGGCGCCGTAGAGCGCTGATTTATGCGATACGAATGACAGCAACCTCGCCAAGCAAAAAAACCTCGCCTGATAACAGCCGCAGTTCGATCTCGCCTGTCGCGCCACGGCTCCACTCGGCCTTGCCGCTCTCGACAAGCTCCCCGAGCGCAGCCATCACCAGCGACCGCGCATCTTTGGCGCGTCTGACGGCGCCGCGATGGGGGATCCCAATGTCCGCATCGGTGGTGGAAGATCTTGCCATCGCGCCCATTGCCGCTCCTCCTCAGGCCTCGCGGCCGAGCAGCGCGCGCTTGCGCTCCGCGCCCCAGGCGTAGCCGGACAGGGCGCCGTCCTTGCGGATCACGCGGTGGCAGGGAATGGCGACCGCGAGCGCGTTGGCGGCGCAGGCGCCGGCAACGGCGCGGGTCGCCTTCGGCGCGCCGATGCGCCCTGCTATCTCGGCATAGGAGACGGTGCGGCCGGCCGGGATGTCCCGCAGGGCCTGCCAGACGCGCTGCCGGAACGCGGTGCCGCGCAGGTCGAGCGGCAGGTCGAGACCAAGCCTTGGAGCCTCGACGAAACCGACGACGCGGGCGACGAGCGCCTCATAATCGCGGTCGGCGCCGATCAGGCGCGCCTTGGGGAAACGGTCCTGCAGGTCGCGCACCAGCGCGTCCGGGTCGTCGCCGAGCAGGATTGCGGCGACGCCCTTCCTGCTCGATGCGACAAGGATGGCGCCGAGCGAGCATTCGCCGACGGCGAAGCGGATCTCCTCGCTGGCGCCGCCGGCGCGGTAGCGCGTCGGCGTCATGCCGAGCATGCCGGCCGACTTCTCATAGAAGCGTCCGCTCGAATTGAAGCCGGCATCGTAGATCGCCGCTGTCACGCTGGCGCCGTCTTCCAGGCCCCGGCGCACCCTTTCGGCGCGCCGGGCGGCCGCGTAGTCCTTCGGCGTCAGGCCGGTAACGGCCTTGAAGGTGCGGTGGAAATAGCCGGCGCTGCGGCCGGCGGCGGCGGCCAGTTCACCGAGCGACGGTTCTTCCTCGCTCTGTTCGATCCTGCGGCAGGCCTCGGCCACCATCGCGGCGTTGCCGGCCTCGAGCGAAGGTCCGTCGGGATTGCAGCGCCGGCAGGCGCGAAAGCCGGTTGCCCTGGCCTCGTCCAGCGTGTCGTGGAGCTGCACGTTCTTCGGGTTGGCGCGCCGCGACGGGCAGGAGGGCCGGCAATAGACGCCGGTCGTCGCCACCGAATACCAGAAGCTGCCATCGGCCGATTTGTCGCGCGCCACGACTTGCGTCCAGCGCGGATCGTCGGCGACCGGCAGCGGCGCGGGTTTGAGATCCTTGGCAAGGGTGATGAACATGGCCGGCATTGAAGCCGCAGACGACCCGCGTCGCCACCCGTTTCCTGCCAATTGAGAGGTGGACGCGAGCGTATTCGTCGGGACACACAAAGGATATGACAAGATTGATCCGGAGAAGGTGTGATGGAAAACATTCGACCCCTTAAGACCGAGGCCGATTACGATCGGGCGATTGCCGAAATCATCCAATATTTCGAGAACGAGCCGGAAATCGGCTCTCTTGGCGATTACCGGTTTGATGTTCTCGCGACCTTGATCGACGCTTATGAGGATAAGCACTACCCTATCGAAGCACCCACATCCCGTTGAAGGTTATTCACTCACACATTCAACCTGTCGCGAAAGGCGAAAGCCGCCGCTCCCGGTGCCCGATCGCTGTTCCCCGAGCCCTCGTTTCTACGCCGCCCGTTTGGGCTCGACCGCGAACGGGCTGAGGCCGAGCCAGGTCTGCATCTTCCTTGCGATGTGCTGATCTCCGGTCAAGGCGACCTTCGCGCCGGCCTTCTCGACGGTGATCAATCCCATCCAGATCGCCGTCATCGTGTGCAGGTCGGTCGAGACGTAGAGGTCGATATCGAAGCCCGGATCGTACCAGCACAGATCGACCTCGCCATGCTTTTCGACGATCAGCCACCACGACCGTTTGGACGCCGGCAGCTCCTGGTACAGGAATTGTATCACGGTGCGCCCGTCGGGCAGCGGCGAGGGGTTCAGATTGCGCCGCATGTCCCACATCAGCAGCGACGGATCGAGGTTCTTGAGGGACAGCCGGGACTCGACCCATTTCTGTCCCCAAAAGCCCATCGCCTCGACGACGGGGCGCAAATCCCGGCCGGCCTCCGTCAGCCGGTATTCGGAGATGCCCTTCTCGCCCGGCACCTCCTTGCGCTCGACGATCCCGGCGAGCTCGAGCTCCTTCAGCCGTTGCGACAGAAGGCTGGGCGACATTTTGGGGACGCCGCGACGCAGGTCGTTGAAACGGGTCGAACCCGCCACCAATTCGCGCATCAGCACCATCGTCCAGCGGGTGCACAGCACCTCGGCGGCCATCGATAGCGGGCAGAACTGCTTGTATCCGTGCTGGGCCATGATCCGACGTCCTCCCTCGAAACTGGGCTGAACATTAGGCCTTCATGAAGGAAGCGGCCAGTACGGAAACTGTACCGGCCCGGTACAGATCGCGGACTGGCCGGCGCCGGCCCTGCCATGCGAGCCCTTTGACCGGCCGCGGGGATCTCCCCTGTGCGCCGTAACAGGGAGAAGACCATGACCACCTACGTAATCGCAGACATCAAGGTGAAGAACCCGCAGTGGATGCCGGCCTACGCCGCATCGGTGCACGACCTCGTCCACAAGCATGGCGGCAAGTATCTGTCGCGCAGCGGCAATGTGAAGACGCTTGAAGGCAAGCCGCTCGACACCACTCTGATCGCGCTGATGGCATTCCCGTCGGAAGCGGCGGCGCGCGCCTTCGCCAACGATCCGGCCTACGCGCCCTTCGTCTCGGCCCGTCAGGACGGTAGCGACAGCCGCTTCCAGATGATCGACAACACCGACCTGGCGGGGACGATCCCGTATCTGCCGAAGGGATGAAGCTTTCCTCCATCCGTCGCATCGCTTTCGGGCTCTCCGAGCAACGACAATCACGGCGCTTGCCTGCCGCGCCTCCGTATTTCCGGCGGCCGGCGCGCTGGGCCTTTTCAAGAAGAATGGAATGAACATGATACGCAAATTCCACAACGGGCTTCTCATGGCGGGGGCCATGCTGGCCGTCTGCGCCACTTTCGCCCAGGCCCATCAGGACGAGGTCGCATTTACATCCGGCGCGAATCCACTGGCCGGTAAGGTGCGGGCGGCGAACGGCCGGTTCCTCGACGTCAAGGTCGCCACGGACGAAGGCTATGCGCCCATTCCCTGCGCCAGCGGCATCACCGGCGGCGCGATGGGCATTCACTATGTCAACGGCCAGTACCTGAAGGACGACAAGATCGACATCGCCCGTCCCGAGGCCGTGATGTACGAGCCGATGGCCGACGGCACACTGAAGCTGGTGGCGGTCGAATACATCACCGCCAAGGGGCCGGCGTCACTGGACGGCCAATTGTTCAACTTCAACAGTGCGCCCAACCGTTACGGCCTGGGCGAATTCTACGAGCTGCATGTCTGGGCCTGGAAGGGCAACCCGACCGGCACCTTCGCCGACATGAACCCGAAAGTGTCGTGCGAACACGCGGTGGCGCCCAGCCAGTAAGCAATGAAGCCAGGCGGTGAAGGCCGCCTGGCTCGACGCTGTCCGCTCCGGCCCGTTATCGCGGCGCGGGATTGGGGGCCGCCGATCCCGTATCGGAAGACTGTTGGGCCACGTCGGAAGCCTGCTGCCCCGATGCCGGTAGAACGAAGCGTCCGGTCAGGTACCAGAGCAGAGAGACCACGATGATCGATAGGTAGCCGTCCACGGCATAGTGCCAGCCGGTATAGACCGAGCCGAACAGGATGAGTGCGGCGAACGACCAGCCTGCAACGGCCCAGCGGCGACCAAAGCCGGTGAGGAAGAAGGCATTGAGCGTGACGATGGCGACATGCATGCTCGGCATTGCTGTGATGCCGCTGCCCAGCGCGGAGCTGCCGCTGTCGTGTGCATCGAGCAGATAGCTGGCGGCGAACCGCACCGGCAAGGCATACGGGTCTGCCATCAGCGCTGCGAGCACCCCGGCAAATCGGCTGCTGCCATAGAACCGGTCGTAGAATATCGGCCCGCTGGATGACAGCATGATTGGAAGAACGGTGCCACACAACATCATGGTGAGCGCGAACGCCCAGAGATAGCGGATGCGCCGGGCGGGACTGTTCCAGAAGGCGACGAAGAGCACGACGCCAAGCCATTGCATGAACCACCAGGACATATAGGCCTTGAAAACCAGCATGGAGGCGGGCTTTGAAACGATGCCGTGCGTCCATACCCAAGGATCGACGCCGTGCAGCCAACGATCGAGGTCGGCCAGCATGGGATCGGCATAGTAAGGCACGATCTCCGGTATGGTGATCCTGAATGTCGTGAAAGCGATGATGCCGAGAAAGAATAGCAAGACGACCCGCGCGGCCGCCGGCCCGCGTTCCTTGAGTATGTGCACCATGAATCTTGTCGGCCTGGGCCCGCCATACACCAATGCCGTTAACCCGAGGCCAACCACCAGCAGCACCGGCAGCAAGCCGAGGAATGTCCCGAAGTACTTTATGGACAGCAGAAGATATCGCTCAGGCCGCAGGCAAAGCGCCGTCGCGACGCAGACCAGGCACAGGCCCGTCAGCAGCCAGCTGCTTCTGGTTGTCGCCACGCCAAGATCAACAGTGGAAACCGATCGGAGATCGCCGCCCTGTGTTCCGGTGTACCCACTCATCAGGGAGGTCCCGCCAGCTTTCGAACTTGTTATGAATGTTCTGGCGGCAACGTATTAATATCTTGTTGCACCCGTAATGGTGTCTGGTTTCCAATGTAATACTCAATAGTGTAGTATTGTATTCAAATACGGGCTGAGGACCATGGCGGTGCTGGCCCTGTGTTGGGTTGCTGCCAAGAGGCCTTTCGTCACGCACGTGCAATCGAGAGGGACCACTGCCTGGACGGCGATGGTCCCTCTCATTCAAGCCGCCTTGATCAGGCCGAGCTGGGTCAACGCCGCGACGCCGTCGTCGAGGCCGATCTCCTCGACGATCCTGCCCTCGATCACCTTCAGCACCGTGGTGCCGGTGAAGCGCATGGTGCGGCCGGTGGCGGCGGGCAGCGAACCGACGAGGAAATCGCTGAAGGCCGGACCGGCATGGGTGCCGCCGCCTTCCCACTGGCCGACGACATAGTCGCCTTCGGCGATGAGGTCGGCGGTGGCCCAGAAGTTGAGGTCCGGGAAGGCAGCGCGGAAATCGGTCATGAAGGCCTTGATGTCCTCGCGGCCGCGGCGCGGTTCATGCAGCGAATATTTGAGCAGCATGTCGGACGCGGCGATGGCGTCGACGACGGAAAGATCGCAGGTTTCACCCCAGAAATCAGTGAACCATCTAGCGACGACGGCCTTGTTGTCTTCCTGTTTGGTCATGGGAAAAGTCCTCTTGTGTTTGCACGAGATCGCCAGGGCGGGCGGCGACCCCGCGCAAACACTAGGAGGATCGGCGGGCGGGCAAACTCCGCTTCTTGCCCGCCAATCGAAAGTCGGGACCGCAAGCGAGGAACGCGGCGGAGCCACCGGCGTGGTAACGCTTTCTTCTCTGGTTTTGCCGCAGATTGCCCCCGGCGGGGTTGGACGAAACGGAAGATGGCGGGTCAGGACAAGAAAAGCCGTAATGGAACGTTCTGGGAGAAGGCCCTGGAGCGCGCCCAACTTGGCGTCTGGGACTGGGACCTTCGGACAGGCGAGTGTTTCTATTCCGCCACCTGGGCGCGGATGCTGGGCTATGACGAAAGCGAGCTTGCCAACAGCAGCGACCTCTGGCTGCGGCTTACCCATCCCGACGATCGCGAGCAGGCGCTGGCCAGCGGCGACCGTCACATCGCCGGCCTGACCGACACCATCGAGACCGAGCTCAGGCTCCGGCACAAGCAAGGCCACTGGGTCTGGGTGCTCGACCGCGGCGGCATCGTCGAACGCGACCGCGACGGCCAACCGATCCGGCTGATGGGCGTGCAGACCGATATTTCGAAACAGAAGGCGGCAGAGGCCGCGCTGGAACAGGTCAACATCCGCTTCCGCCTGGCGCTCGCGGCCAGCGGCACCGGCATCTGGCACTACGACATCGCCAGCAACAAAAGCTATTGGGATTCCCGCACCAGGGAAATATTCGGCCTTGTCGCCGTTACCGACGAGGTGACGGCAGACCTATGGCACAGCTACCTGCATCCCGACGACAAGCAGGCGGCCGAACGCGCCCACAGGGCGCCGCTGGAAACCGACGGCGTCATTGCCGCGCAATATCGCATCATCAGGCGCGACGGCGATATCCGTCATGTCGAATCGCTGGTGCGTTTCGTCGCCGCCGCCGGTGCCGCCGGCCAGATCCTCGGCACGGTGCGCGACATCACCGAAGACAAGCTGCGCGAACAGGAACTGGCCTATGCCGCCCGCCACGACGCGCTGACCGGCCTGTGGAACCGCGCCGCCTTCGACAGGCTGCTTGGCGAGCATATCGCGGTGGGGGCGCCGCTGGCGGTGTTCTATGTCGATCTCGATTACTTCAAGGCGCTCAACGACTTCGCCGGGCATGCCGCCGGCGATCTGGCGCTGAAGAGCGTCGCGGGGGGCATACGCGGCTGCCTGCCGTCGTCGGCGCATGCGGCGCGCCTGGGCGGTGACGAGTTCGCGCTGCTGGTGCCGCATTGCGACGCGGTGCAGGCCGAGCGGATCGCCGGCGCCGTGCTTGGGGCGGTGCGCGAGGCCGATCTCGGTCCGGCCGCGTCATCGCGCCGACTGGCGGCCTCGATCGGCATCGCCTTCATCGATGATGCCACGACCACCGTGGCCGATGCGCTGGCTTGCGCCGACGACGCCTGCTACGCGGCCAAGGCGGCGGGGCGCAACCGCTTCACGGTGTTTTCGGCCGCGGCGCGATCGGGAGCCGCCGGCCTCAATGCGGCGCGCATCGCAGCCGACACCGTCGATGCCATGGACGACGGGCGGCTGAAACTGTTCGGCCAGGAAATCCATCTCCTGGGAAAGCCATGGCAAGAGTGCCGGCACGTCGAAGTGCTGGCGAGGCTCGCCGCGCGCAACGGGCGGCTGGTGCCGCCGGGCGAATTCATCCCGGTGGCCGAGCGTTTCGGCATCGCCTCGAAACTCGACCGCTGGATCATTCGCACGGCGCTGTTGCGGCACGGACCGGCGCTGCGTGCCGGGGCGCTGACGCTGGGCTTCAACCTGTCGGCTCAGACATTGAGCGATCCGGGGCTGTGGGATTTCGTCGACAACACCATCGAGGAAACCGGTGCGCCGCATTCCGGCATCGGATTCGAGATCACCGAAACCGCGGCCGTCACCAATTTCGACGCCGCCGAGGACTTCGTGCGCAAGGCCCGCGAGCGACGCTGCCGGGTCAGCCTCGACGATTTCGGCGCCGGCATGAGCTCGTTCGAGTATCTCAGGCGCTTTCCCGTCGATGCGATCAAGATCGACGGCTCGTTCATCGAACATATCACCGACAGCCGCTTCGATCGCGAGATCGTGCTGGCGATGACCGGCATTGCGAGGAGCCTCGACTTCGCCGTGGTGGGCGAGAAGATCGAACGGCACGATACGCTGGCCATGCTCCAGGACATGGGCGTCGCCTATGGCCAGGGCTTCTTGCTGCATCGTCCCGAGCCGCTGGAGGCGATCGTTTCGCGCGCGACGGCCGGAACGCCCGACAGGCGGCGCGCCTGAAGCGGGCAAGCCGCCCGCCAGAATCGCCGAGCCACTCCAACACTCCATTAGGCAATCCCGAAGAGCTGTATTAGGCAATCCCGAAGAGCTGTTAAGCACGGCCCCTGGAACGTCTCCGGGCGGTCGGCCGGGCGTGGCGGAACGATCACTGGCGGTCGGCGAACCGTGCCGATCGCGGAAACTCCAACACCTCTGCCTCCGATCGCCTGTGCTGCGCCTCCGCGACCGCTTCGATCAGCAGGTCGAGGGCTTCGCATGCCGAGCGGCTTGTCTCGTCATCGCCGCGCAAATAGTGATAGGCGCGTTCGAGATGCACCCGGGCGGCTGAAAAATCGCTGGTCAATGATCCCTCCATTACCTCGCCCTAATATATCTTGGCCGGTCTGGCGGAACACAGGGTAAATATCCACAGGCGGATTTTATTCAAATGCCGGGGGATTCCGGCAAGAAGGGCGAGGCGGTGGCTGTCAGGAGAGACAACGCCCAACCCCTTTGCCATGCCTTGCCACGCGGCTAGAATGCTACTCCCTTGTCCGAGGATGGCAGCCATGATCGTCCAGGCCTGCATCAATGGCGCACGACCGCGCGATTTTCATCCGAAATTGCCGCTGACGGCGCAGGCGATGGCGAGCGATGCGGCCGCCTGCGTCGTCGCGGGCGCAGCCGAGCTGCACATCCATCCGCGCGGCGTGGACGGGCGCGAGAGCCTGGCCGCCGTGGACACGACCGTGCTGGCGGTGCGCCGGGCCTGTCCCGGCACGCTGATCGGCGTGTCGACAGGCGCCTGGATCGAGAATGACGTCGAGCGCACCCGCGCGGCGATCGCCGGCTGGCGCGAACTGCCCGATTATGCCTCGGTCAATCTTTCGGAGGCCGACGCGCCCGCCGTGATGGAGCTTTTGCGCCAGCGCGGCGTCGGCATCGAGGCCGGCCTTGCCACAACGGAAGATGCCGAGCGGTTCGTCAGTCTTGCCGATCACGGCCGGGTGCTGCGCATCCTGATCGAGATCGACATACAGGAATTGCCCGCCGCACTCGCCGAGGCGCACGGCATCGCCGCCGTGCTGGACCGGGCCGGGGTGCGGCGGCCGATCCTGCTGCACGGCGCCGATGCCACGGTCTGGCCGTTCGTGGAACTGGGGCGTCGAAGGCGCTGGTCGACGCGGGTCGGACTGGAAGACGGCAGGACGCTTCCCGATGGAAAGGTGGCGCAGGACAATGCGGAGATCGTTGCGGCGGCGGCGGCGGTGTTTTGGTCGAAAACCTGAAGGGTCTCAAGCGCCTTGGCTGTGCAGCCGGTGCGACAAGCCGACCCGACCTGCTCCGCCATAAATCGTTCTCACTCGAGGCGCAGCTAAATAAAGGCAAATTCGGCCTGGCGCGGGGAGCCTTGTGCAACTGCCGCGGAGTTCCTGCATGTCACTGTCCGGTACCACAACTCGCTACGGAAGCCTTGCCCAGGCATTCCACTGGTTGACGGCACTGCTCGTGCTCATCGCCTTCCTGGTCTCGGCAGGCGGCCCTCCTACGCGCGTTTATTCAGCGCCCAGGGCCTCGATGCTGCTGCTTCATGAATCGCTCGGCTTCGCGGTTTTCTGGCTGCTGGTGATCCGCCTGGCCTGGCGGCTGTTCGATCGCATTCCCGATGCTCCGTCCATGCCCGCCTGGATGTATGTCGGGTCGAAGGCGGTACATTGGGCGCTCTACGCGTTGATGTTCGCTGTGCCGGTGACCGCCATGCTCGGCGCATGGTTTGGCGGCCATCCGGTCACGGTGTACGGCTTCGGTCCGATCGGTCCGCTTTTCGCCCCATGGGACGTCGGCGCTTCGCTGGCGGAAATCCACGGCACGCTTGGCGACATCCTCATGTGGCTGGCCGGCCTGCACGCCGCGGCGGCCGTCTTCCACCACGTTCTTCTGCGAGATCGCGTGCTCAGCCAGATGCTGCCCGGCTTGGCTGCTCCAGAATGATCCGGATCGCCTGATCCACCACGGGATGCAGGCCGCTGGCCTGGAAGGACAGGCGGTTGCCGGAGCCGACATTGCTGGTCATGGCGATGGTAAGACCGGTCGCCGGATCATGCAGCATGACCGCGACATAGCCCGGAATGCTGCCCTGATGGCCGTAGAAGGCGCGGTCGGCATAGGCGCTCTGGAACATGCCGGCGCCGGTCTCGCGCATGCGGGTGCCCGGGAAGCTCGCCGGCACGCGGCGTTCGAACATCTCGGCGAAGAAAGGCGGCGACAAGAGCTTGCCGGAGAACAGGCTGCGCATGAAGCTCACCATGTCGGACGGCGTCGACACCATGTCGCCGCAGCCATAGGCGGCGCCGAATGGGAAGGAATCGGAAGAATCCTGCAATTCGTCGGAGTAGGGCAGCACGCCGTCCATGCGCCACATCTCGCCGCCGGAAGCGATGTCTGTCGGTGCGCCCGGCGCCGGCGGCGGCCGGTGGTAGTAGCCGCGCACCATCGACCTTTCCGGGAATGCTTCGGTGGCTGGCGACCAGGTGTTTTCCAGGGCGAGCGGCCGCAGGACCGCGCTTCTGACATAGGCGCCGAGCGACTGGCCGGTGACGGCCTCGATCACCATGCCGGCCAACACATAGCCGGTGTTGTTGTAGACAGCGGGTCCGCCCGGTGCCTTCTGTTTGTCGGAGGCGAAGGCGATGTCGACCAGCTGCTGCGGCGTCCATTGCCGGCCCGGATCCATCGGTATGTAATATTCGAATTCCGGCAGGCCGCTGCGATGGTTGATCAGCTGGCGCACCGAAATATTCCCTGCGCCCGGCAGATCCGGGAACCAGGAGGAGATCGGCGCGCCGAGCTCGAGCTTGCCGGTCTCGGCGAGCTTGACCAGGGCGGCGGCGACGAAGGTCTTGGTGCAGCTGCCGATCTTGAACAACTGGTCCGGTGTGACTGATGTGCCATGTGCGCGATCGGCTAGGCCCGCGGTGAGGGCGATTGGCGCGGCGCCTGTCGAATAGGCCAGCGAGGCACCCACCGCGCCGTCGGCGAGGTAGCTGTTGAGGAGGGAGGTCAGGTCTTTCGGCATTGATATCGCTTTCTTTTTTCCTTCTCCCCCTGTGGGGAGAAGGTGGCCTCGCGAAGCGAGGTCGGATGAGGGGTGCTCCAGGGAACACCAACGTCTCATTCCGCTGGAACACCCCTCAACCGTCTCGGCGCTGCGCGCCGATCCACCTTCCCCCACAAGGGGGTAAGGACAGGGAGCGCCTGCCCTCACTCAGCCACATCGACCGCCGCGAAATTCTGCCGGCCGAAGGGGTCGAGGATGTAGTTGAGCACGCTCTTGCGGATCGGGATCGCCACCAGCGAATGGGCGATCGGCGCCACCGGCACCTCGGCCTTCAGGATTGCCTGCGCCTTCGCGTAGATCGCGGCGCGTTCTTTCGGGTCGGCGGCGACGCGGCCTTCATCCAGCAGCTTCTCGAAATCCTTGTCGCACCAGCGCGAGCGGTTCGAGCCACCCTTCACGCCGTCGCAGGACAGGAGATAGCTCAGCATGTTGTCGGGATCGCCATTGTCGCTGCTGCCGCCGAGCAGGAAAGCGTCCTGCTCGCCCGCTGCGGTGCGCTTGAGATATTCGCCCCATTCGAAGCTGACGATCTCGGACTGCACGCCGACCTTCGCCCAGTCGGCCTGGATCATCTCGGCCATGCGCTTGGCGTTGGGGTTGTAGGGGCGCGACACCGGCATCGCCCACAGGCTGATCTTGAGACCGCTTTCGTGGCCTGCTTCCTTCAGCAGTTTCTTCGCGCCGTCGGGATCGTAGTCGATGCCGGCATCGGTAACGGCGCCGAGCTGCGCCGGCGGCACGACGCTGCCGGCAACGGTGCCGGCGCCGGCATAGACGGCATCGACGATTGCCTTGCGATCGACGGCCTTGGCAAGCGCGGTGCGCACGCGGACATCGCCCAGCGGCTGATGTTCGACGTTGAAGCCGAGGATGCCGATATTCTGGCCCTTGAGGTCGAGGACCGTAATGTCTGGATCGGCGCGCAATTCGGCGACGGCACTGGGCGGAGGCGGGGCCGCCACCTGGCATTCATTGGCCTTGAGGCGCTCGACGCGGGTGGTCGGCTCGGGCGTGACGGCGAAGACCAGCGTGTCGATCTTCGGCGCGCCGCGCCAGTAATCCTTGTTGGCGGCGTAGCGCACCTGGCTGTCGGGCACATAGGCCTCGAGCATGAACGGGCCGGTCCCGACCGGCTGGCTGTCGATCAGCTCCGGCGTGCCGGCGGCCACCATCTTTTCGGTCTGCTCCAGCGACAAGATCGAGAGGTAGTCGAGCGCCAGCCCGGCCAGGAAGGTGACGTTGGGGGCCGTCAGCGTGAAGCGCACGGTGTAATTGTCGACCTTGTCTATTTTGTCGATCAGCGTGCCCATGCCCAGCGCGTTGAAGTATTCGTAAGAGCCGCCGCCGAGCTTGTGGTAGGGATTGTTGGCGTCGCGCTGGCGGTTGAACGTGTAAAGGACGTCGTCCGCGTTGAACTCGCGCGTCGGCGTGAAATGCTCGTTCGACTGGAATTTCACGCCTTGGCGCAGGTGGAATGTGTAGGTCTTGCCGTCCGGCGAGACATCCCAGCTCTCGGCCAGCGCCGGTCCGACTTCGGTCGTGCCCGGCTTGAACTCCACCAGCCGGTTGAAGATCGTCTTGGCGGCGGCATCCATGGTGGAGTCGGCGATGCCGATCGCCGGGTTGAAGGTCTCGGGATTGGCCTCCGAGCAATAGACGAGCGTCTTGGCATGAGCCTGCCCGCCGAGAAGGACGGACGAGGCCAGAAGGGTCGAGCCAAGCACTGTGCGCAGAACGGTGGATTTCATCGCAAACGCTCCTGATGACACTTTTTCTGGTTGAGGGAAGGGCATGAAATTCATGGCTTCGCCGCCGGGGCCAGGAAGCGGTCGGGCGCCAGCCCCGCGGCGGTGACGCCAAGCGCGGTGACATCGTCGGGCAAGGGTTGGCCGCGCATCAGCGCCGAGCCGAGCCGCGCCAATGTCAGCGACACCTGGAAACCATAGCCGCCCTGGCCGCCGAGCCAGAAGAGGCCGGGCAGGCGCGGGTCGAAGCCGGCGACCGGCGTGCGGTCGGGCGCGAAGGTGCGCAGGCCGGCCCAGGGCGTCGACGGGCGGCCTATGCGCATGGACGTTGCCTGCTCGATCCGGTCGACGGCGATGGCGACGTCGATGTCTTCCGGCCAGGCGTCGCAAGGCTCGGAATCGGTTTCGTCGGCCAGCGAGCCGATCAGCCTGCCCGCGTCTGGCTTGAAGTAGAATTGTTCGTGCAGATCGACCACCAGCGGCCAGCCGGCAATGTCGGCGCCCGCAGGCGGGTCGAACAGGAAGGCGGTGCGCCGCTTGGGCTGGAAGCCGAGGCCGGTGAGCCCCGCCAGGCCGGCCACGACATCGACCCAGGCGCCGGCGGCGTTGACGACGATGTCGGCGGGATAGGCGCCGGCACTGGTGGCGACGCGCAAGCCATTGCCGGCGGGCGCGACCTCGCGCACCTCTTCGCTCGTGCGCATGATGCCGCCCCTGGCCTTCAGTGCCGAAGCGCAGGCCGCAAGCATCTTGCCGGTATCGACGTCCACCGCACCCGGTTCATGGACACCGCCGCATGTGGTTTGCGGATCGATGACGGGAACCAGCGCATGCAGCTCAGCGGCGGAGAGGCGGCGTACGCTCGGCACCATGGCCTGCAATTCGCCGGCCAGCCGGTCGACGGCCGCGCCGTCATCGGCGCGGCCGACATGCAGCGCGCCACGTTGATGCGCGACGAAGCCGCCGTCGAAGATCGCCCGGCGGCTCGCCAGCGTCAGCGCGCGCACCAGGCGGTTGCCATAAGTCTCGGTGAACAGGGCGGCCGAGCGGCCGCTGGCATGATAGCCCGGCTGGCTCTCGCGCTCGATGAGGGTGACGTCGGCCCAGTCCGCCACCTCGGCGGCAAGCGAGAGGCCGGCAATGCCGCCGCCGATGACGACGATTTTCGGGAGTGAATTCGACTGCATCGTTCAGTCGTAAAAATAATTTCTTATCCAGTCAATATTTAGCGTATAAGAAAATTGTTGGCGTTGTTGATGACGGCGGGAAGTTCAATTACCTAGGATGGAGCGGCGCGATCCCGCGGCATGGAGCTGATATGTCGGAGCAACCGAAGCTGGGTGATTGCCTGCGCGGCTTGAGGAAGACGCATGGCTGGACCCTCCAGGAGGTGAGCAGGCTCACCGGTGTCGCGGTGTCGACGCTGTCCAAGGTCGAGAACGACCAGATGTCGCTGAGTTACGACAAGCTGCTGCAGATCTGCGAAGGGCTCGGCATCCATGTAACGGAACTGCTCAGCGGCGACCGCAAGCAGCCGGCGGCGCGCACCCGCCGCTCCGTGACGTCACCGTCCAACACACTGCGCCAACTGACCCGCAATTACGACTACCGGTACCTGGCCACCGACCTGGTGCGCAAGCGCATGGTGCCGATCCACGCCTCTGCGCGCGCCCGCACGCCCGAGGAGTTCGGGCCGCTGACGAAACATGCCGGCGAGGAATTTTTGATCGTGCTCAAGGGCGAGATCGAGCTGCACACCGACCAGTACGCGCCGGTGCGGCTGAAACAGGGCGAGAGCGTCTATATCGATTCCACCATGGGCCACGCCTACCTCTCTGTGGGCGACGGCGACGCCGAAATGCTGTGCGTCTGCTCCGGCGACGAGCCCGACATGGAAGGCACGCTGCTCAGCGTGCTGGAGACGGTGGAAGGATAGGGCGGTTGGCGCGTCGCGTTTTTCTGCAGGTCGGTTCAGCCTTTCTGGTTCGAACCGGCCGGCGAAACCGGCTATATGACCGCTGAGACCGAAATTCCCGCCAACCCGAGAAGGAAAACCCAATGAGTTCAGAAAAAGTGGCTGTCATCGTGGCCGGCGGCAGCGGCATGGGGGCTGCGGCGGCGAAGCGGCTGGCGGCGGACGGGTTCAAGGTCGCCATCCTGTCTTCATCCGGCAAGGGCGAGGCACTGGCCAAGGAACTGGGCGGCATCGGCGTCACCGGCTCCAACCAGTCAAACGAGGACTTGCAGCGCCTCGCGGACTTGACGCTGGAGCGCTATGGCCGCGTCGACGTGCTGGTCAACAGCGGCGGCCACGGGCCGCGCGCGCCGATCCTGGAGATCACGGACGAACAGTGGCACGCCGGCATGGACGTCTACCTGCTCAACGTCATCCGGCCGGTGCGCATCGTGGCGCCGCAGATGGTCAAGCAGAAGGCCGGCGCCATCATCAACATCTCGACCGCCTGGGTGGTGGAGCCGAGCCCGATGTTCCCGACCTCGGCCGTGTTCCGCGCCGGCCTTGCCGCCTACACCAAGATCTTCGCCAATACTTATGCAGCGGACAATGTGCGCATGAACAATGTGCTGCCCGGCTGGATCGACAGCCTGCCGGCGACGGAAGAACGCCGCGACTCCGTGCCGATGCAGCGCTACGGCACGTCGGAAGAGATCGCCGCGACCATCGCCTTCCTGGCTTCGGACGGCGCCGGCTACATCACCGGCCAGAACATCCGCGTCGACGGCGGGATCATTCGCGCTATTTGAGGCGGGTCCGGGAGGGGAGGCCTGTCCGACGCGCGCCGCGGGGGGGGGGCCGGCATCCCGCCTGGCGCGACGACATCTCGCACCAAGGAGGAAAAATGCGGCTTCTGATACTTGGCACCGGCTGGATGGCGCAGGAACATGCACGGCAATTCAGCGCCATCGATGGCGTCGACATTGTCGGGGCCGTCGACCTCGATCCGGCGCGCGTCGGCGAATTCGCCGACGGCTTCAACATCCCCAACCGCTTCACCGCGCTGGACGAGGCGCTCAAATGGGGCGCTTTCGACGCCGTGGCCAATGTCACGCCGGACCGCATCCACCACCCGACCACCATGCAGCTGATCGCCGCCGGCAAACCGGTGCTGTGCGAGAAGCCGCTGGCCGAGAATTTCGGCAAGGCGATCGAGATGGCCGAGGCCGCCGAGAAAGCCGGCATCGTCAACATGGTGAACCTCACCTACCGCAATGTCGCTGCGCTGCAGAAAGCCCGCCGGATGGTGCAGGCCGGTGAGATCGGCACGGTCCGGCATGTCGAGGCGTCCTATCTGCAGAGCTGGCTGGTGTCGAAATTCTGGGGCGACTGGCGCAGCGACCCGAAATGGCTCTGGCGGCTGTCGCTCGGCCACGGCTCCAACGGCGTGCTTGGCGATGTCGGCATCCACATCCTCGATTTCGCCAGCTATGGCGCGGCCCTCGGCATCGATCATGTGTTCTGCCGGCTGCGTTCCTTCGACAAGGCGCCGGGCAACCGCATCGGCGACTACGGGCTCGACGCCAATGACAGTTTCGCCATGACGGTGGATTTCTCCAACGGCGCCTTCGGCGTGGTGCATGCCAGCCGCTGGGCGACCGGCCATCTCAACGAATTGCGCCTGCGCATCTATGGCGATCGAGGCGGTCTCGAAGTGGTGCACAATCTCGACGGCTCGTCGCTCAAGGCTTGCCTCGGCGAAAATGTCGACGACGGGATATGGGAAGAGCTCGACGCCGGCACGGTCGCGACCAACTACCAGCGTTTCGCCGACGCGGTGCGGACCGGCGTGCAGGCCGAACCGTCCTTCCGCCACGCCGCCGAACTGCAGAAGGTGCTGGATCTGGCCGTGGTGTCGGACGAGAAGCGGGCGGAGCTCGCGGCGAGCGCGCAGACGCGGTGAGGGTGGCGCCTTCCTCTCAGGGACCGGTCACGAGGCCAAAAACCAGTTTTTGCAAATTGCCGCCATTGCCGAATTCGACGCGGTCGAAATCGCGGCTTGCCTGCCGCTGCGCCTGCGACAGTTCGGAGAGGCGCCTGGTCATCTCGGTCCGGATCTTGGCGCATTTGGGATCGTCGGCAACGCTGAGGCCGACGGTCGCCGCCTCGATCTTGCGCACCATGGCGATGATATCGGCGCCATGCACTTTCTCATGGGCGGCGACGCCGGCGATGAAGCTGTCCCAGCTCTTCTGCACGGCCGGCGGCAGGGAGCCTGACGGCTTCGGCAAGGCATAGGTGATGATCAGCTTCGGCCTGGCCGATGCCAGGACGCAATCGCCGCCCTTGTTCTGGTAGTCCCTGGTCCAGGTCAGCTTGAAATTGGTGTAGGCGATGGTGCGCGTTTTGGCGCCGCGGATCAGCGGTCCGTTCTCGCCGATCGACCGGTAGAGCTCCTGTCCGGTCCGGCCTGAAATGGCGTAGGGCTTGACCGTCTCGACGGGCTTCCATTGTGCATGGGCGGCAAGCGGCAAGGCGAGCACCGCGACCAGCGACAGGCACAGACGAACACACGCTTTCAACACCGCTCTCCGCGAAACCAGGACCGGCGCCGACGCCAATGCCATCTTGTGGCTTTTCCTATATGCTGCCGGCGGGTGCTGCAAATGTGTTGGAGGGAGGCGCTGGCGCCGTGCGGCAAGACCAGGATGGGTATGGGGTTGAAGAAGTTCCCTCGGTTCGTCATCCTAGGGCGGAGCAAGGAGCGAAGCGACGCGGCGCAGACCCTAGGATGACGAAGATAGGGTGAGGCTTCCAAACCAACGGCCTTGCCGGCGCCGGCGCGTCGCCGTAAGTCGTGCTCATGATCACCTTCCGCAAGGCCCTGGCCTCCGACCTGCCTGCCCTCGTCGCCATGCTGGCGGACGATCCGCTTGGCGCGGCCAGAGAGGATGCCTCGCTGCCGCTGGCGCAGGGCTATGTCGATGCCTTCAACGCCATCGATGCCGACCCCAACCAGTTGCTGGCGGTGGCGGTCGATGGCGCCGACGTGGTCGGCACCTTGCAGATCAGCTTCCTTGCCGGGCTGTCGCGGAAGGGCGCCTGGCGCGGTCAGATCGAGGCGGTGCGGGTCGCCGGGCACCGCCGTTCCGAAGGCATAGGCAGGCTGATGATCGAATGGGCTGTTGATCAATGCCGGGCGCGCGGTTGCGGCCTCGTCCAGCTCACCACCGACAAGACCAGAGCGGACGCGCACCGCTTCTATGAAAGCCTCGGCTTCACCGGCACCCATCTCGGCTACAAGAAGACCTTGTAGCGCAGGCGGGGCCGTCGCTTTCCGCTAAGGCGGGCGGCTGGCGCATGCGGGAAGGCTAGCAGGCCCTATTCAATTTGCGGCGAGACCAGATATAGGTCAGCTAAGTTGACCTATATTCGATGCGTCCGGGGAGGCGTGCTTGACCCTTATGAACCTGTTGGCCTCGCGCTCGTCGCGCATGAAGGCCTCGGAAATCCGCGAGCTCCTGAAGCTGCTCGACCAGCCGGACATCATCTCCTTCGCCGGCGGCATTCCCGATCCGGCGCTGTTTCCGGCCGAGGCGATCCGCGACGCCTATGCCGACGTGCTCGGCGGCGGCGAGGCGGGGGCCGCGCTTCAGTACCAGGTGAGCGAGGGCTATCTGCCGCTGCGGCGATGGATCGCCGGGCAGATGGGCAAGCTCGGCGTCGCCTGTGAGGAAGCCAACATCTTCATCACTTCGGGCTCGCAGCAGGCGCTCGACTATATCGGCAAGCTGCTGCTGTCGCCGGGCGACACCGCACTGGTGACGTGGCCGACCTATCTCGGCGCGCTGCAGGCCTTCAACGCCTATGAACCGCGCTATGACCGGCTGCGGCCGGAAGGCGGCAACATGACGCCGGATGCCTATCGCGCGGCGGCGGCGGCGAATGGCGGCCGGGCCAAGTTCGCCTACCTGGTGCCGGATTTCGCCAACCCGACTGGCAACACGCTGGACAGGCAGCAGCGCGAGGCGGTGCTCGACCTTGCCGGCGAGCTCGACATCGCGATCGTCGAGGACGCCGCCTACCGGGCGCTGCGCTATGATGGCGAGAGCGTGCCGCCGATCCTGGCGCTCGACTGCGCGCGCTCCGGCGGTATCGACAAGGCGCGCACGCTCTACTGCGGCTCGTTCTCGAAGATCCTGTCGCCGGGCATGCGCGTCGGCTGGGTCTGCGCGCCGCGCCATGTCGTGGAAAAGCTGGTGCTGATGAAGCAGGCTTCCGACCTGCACAGCCCGTCGATCAACCAGATGGTGATGCACCGGGCGGCCGAAGCGGTGTTCGAGGCCCAGGTCGAAAAGCTGATCGGCGCCTATCGCGAACGCCGCGACGGCCTGCTCGGCGCGCTCGCGGCCAACATGCCGGAAGGCGTGACCTGGAGCCGCCCGGAAGGCGGCATGTTCGTCTGGGTGACGCTGCCGGAAGGCGCTGACGCCACCACGCTCCTGGCGCGCTCGGTGAAGGAGGCGCGTGTCGCCTTCGTGCCCGGCAGCGCCTTCTTCGCCGATGGCACCGGGCGCAACACGCTGCGGCTGTCCTTCACGCTCGCTGACCGGCGCGCGGTGAGCGAGGGCATTCCGCGGCTGGCGGCGCTGCTCAAGGCTTAAGGCGCCGGCCAAACGACGGCGCATCGCCCCAGCGGCGAACAAACCCGGGTTGCCCTGACTTGTTGCTGGTGCAAAATAGCCTTGTGTCCACGAACGCGGGTTCATGCGCCATGACCGACCTTTCCGGTATCTACCGCGACTACATTGCCTGCCTCAACCGGCAGGACTGGCCGAACCTCGGGCAGTTCGTCGACGACGACGTGTCCCACAATGGCAGGCGGATCGGGCTCTCCGGCTACCGCGCGATGCTGGAGAAGGACTTCGACGACATTCCGGACCTTCGTTTCGACATCCGGCTGCTGGTCTGCGATCCGCCTCGTGTCGCGAGCCGCCTGATGTTCGACTGCACGCCCAGGGGAAATTTCCTCGGGCTTGCCGTAGACGGCCGGAAAGTGTCCTTCGCCGAGAACGTCTTCTATGAGTTTCGCGGCGCGAAGATCCGGCTCGTGTGGTCCATCATCGACAAGGCCGCCATCGAAGCCCAGCTTTGAACCACGAACCTCTCCTGGCGTGCTCGGTGAAGGAAGCGCGTGTCGCCTTCGTGCCCGGCAGCGCCTTCTTCGCCGATGGCACCGGGCGCAACACGCTGCGGCTGTCCTTCACCTTGGCCGACCGCCGCGCTGTGACCGAGGGCATTCCCAGATTGGCCAAGCTGCTGAGGAACTAGCAACCGACCGGATTCCTGGCCCCGGGGCGTCAGGCCGGCTTGTCGGCGGCCCTTGTGCGCCTGGCAAGGCGTGCGGTAAATGCGGGCGTGCCTTTGCCGGTCGAATGAGGATGTCATGGTCTCCGCAACGCCCAGAGTGACGCTGCTTCTCGGCAGCGCGCCCGACGTCGTGCGCTGCGCCGCCTGGCCGAAGGAGACCTTCGCCAGCATCGTCGCCATCAACAATGCCTGGCGCGTGCGCCCCGACTGGGACGTGCTGGTGCATGCCGGCGATTTCCCGTCCGACCGGATGCCGCCTCTGGAACCGCTGCGGCAGGCCGAGATCTTCAGCGCCGCGCATTACGTGCCGGCCCAGAATACTTTCGGCGGCTTCGTCTATGCCGGCGCCACCATGTCGCTGACAGCGGCCTATTGGGCCGTCCACAGCCAGAGGCCGGACGTGCTCGCCTTCCTCGGCTGCGACATGATCTACGACACGGCCGGCGACACCCATTTCTACGGCATCGGCCGCGCCGACCCGCTGCGCGACGATGTCACGCTGCAGAGCCTCGAGGCCAAATCCGCCCGCCTGCTCATTCATGCGCTGCGACGCGGCACGCTCTGCATCAACCTGTCGGACCTGCCGCAAAGCCGCCTGGTCTTCCCAAGGCTGTCCTTCGAGGAATTGCGGTTACTGTCCCCCGAGCGCCTCGCCGGCATGAAGATGGATGCGCGTGCGGGCATCCATCAGCATAGGGTCGAAGTGGCCGAGCAAATCGAGCGCGAGCTCGGCTATTTCTACGAGGATGGCATGTACTGGAACCATCTCGACGAAATCGACCGCGCGCAGCTAGCCGACATCGACCGGCTCTGGATCTCGGCGATCGGTCCGCCTGCGGCTGAGCCGACCGAAGAATGCAGCGCGGCGGAATAGCGCCGTCGGCAGCCCATGTCGGGAGGATCGACGGTTCCAGCAGCCCCCACCAGCAGTTTCGCGCCAAATTGCCTAATTTCGGGCCGCTTTTCGGCTAAACTCGTCGGCATCTTGGCTGGAAGTGGAGGAAGCCATGAGCTTGCGCCTCGGTTTCGCCGTGCTGGTGCTGTTCGGCCTCGCCAATCAGGCGGCGGCTTTCGAGATTTCAAGCCCGTCGGTTTCCAACGGCAAATGGGCCGAAAAATATCTCGGCGACAAGGCCGGCGGCTGCAGCGGGCAAAGCGTATCGATCGCCTTGAGATGGAAGGACCCGCCGGCAGGCACCAAGAGCTACGCGCTCACCATGTTCGACCCCGACGCCGGCGGCGGCAAGGGTTTCTGGCACTGGCTGGCCTGGAACATCCCGGCAAGCGCGAAGGGCCTGGCCGAAGGGGCTGGCTCGAAGCGCGGCAAAGGCTTGCCCAAGGGTACGGTGCTCGGCAAGGGTGGCATCGGCCGCGCAGGCTATTTCGGGCCATGCCCGCCGCCCGGCAGCGGCACGCATCACTATGTCTTCACGCTCTATGCGCTCGGCGCGCCGAAGCTGCGCGCGCCGGAGAATCCCTCTCCGGAAATGGTGGCAGTGGCCGCGAAGAGCCAGGCGCTCGGCGAGACCAGCGTGACGTACACCTATGGGCGGTAGGCATGACCGGTTCAGGCAGTCGCCCGGGCCACCAGCGCATTGACGACGCTGTTGGCAAACACGTTCCAAGAGATCGTTTGAATTCCGTTCCGGTGGCCATCTGGCGGCTTTGCGCGCGGCCTCGGCCGGCGCGTCAGCGCGTCCAGAAATCGCGATGCGGCGCGATCAGCTCGTCCTCGATCTCGGGGAAGGGGCCAAAGACCTCGATCTTCTTCTGGCCCGAGGCGAGCACTGTGCGCGAGGGCAGGCTCATCGTCGGATTCTCGGCGTGATCGCCGGTGAGCGCCAGGAGCTTCGTCTCCTCGAAGCCGTAGACCAGGCGGCCGATATTGGCCCAGTAGAGCGTTCCGGCGCACATCGCACAGGGTTCGCCGGTCGAGACCAGCGTGCAGGACCAGAGGAAATCCGGCTCGTAGGCAGCCGCGGCGCGCCGGGCGAGCTCCGTCTCGGCATGGCGCACCGTGTCGAGGTTTCCCTGGCGCATAAGCACGCGATCGTCCGGCCCGACCAGTACGCAGCCGAACGGATGATGGCCGTGCACGGCCGCGTCGCGAGCGACGGCGTCGGCAGCACGGAGGTGGGCGAGCATCTGGTCGCGGGTCATTGCGCAATCCTAACACGACGGGCGAGGAGAGGAACCGACGCCCGGCGACCGGCTTCGTAGGGCTGAGAGTGCGCCGATCGGCGGGCATTGGCAAGCTTCGCCCGGCGGGCAAAACCCGACCGCGGACCATCGCCTGATCAGGTTTGAAGCACTGTTCTCCGCTCTCGTATCCTGTATACGAAATTGAAATGATCTGTTTTGAGGAATTGATGAGCCCACCGCCTGGGACCGTGCCGTTTTTCAGCCAGTGGGAGACGCCCGATATGACTTCGGCCGTCCTTGCCGATGGCGCCGAGGTGGCGCTGCGGCACGATCCGCTGTGGGAGAACTCGGGCGCGCGCACACTCGACGAATACGCGCTGTGGGCCGCCAATGTCTGCGGCATGGCGTGCCTCAAGATGATCCTGGCGGCGCGCGGCCAGATCGTGCCGACGATCGAACTGGCCAGGCGCTGCACCGGATATGGCGGCTATGTCGTCACCGAGGGATCGATCAAGGGCCTGATCTACGCCCCGTTCGTCAGCTTCGTGAAGGCGGAATTCGGCCTCGAGGCAGAGGTGATGACCAATGTCGCGACAGCCGACATTGAGGCGATCCTCGGGCGGTCGCGCTTCTTCATCGCCTCGGTCAGCAGCTCGATCCGCTGGCCCGAGCGCGAGCCCCCGTCCAAGGGCGGCCATCTGGTGCTGGTCATGTCGGCATCCGATGAGGGTTTTCGTTTTCACAATCCGTCCGGCCATACCGGCGCCACACGGGCAAATGCAGTGTTGGCGCCGGCCGATTTCGACCGCTTCTTTGCCAATCGCGGCATTGCCGTCAGCATTTGATCTCGAGGGATTTCGATGAAGGACAAGGCTTTTCAATGAAGAACAAGATTAGGGTCGCCGTCCTCTATGGCGGACGTTCGGCCGAGCATGACGTATCGCGCCTTTCGGCCGCCAATGTGCTGAAGGCCATCGACCGGACGCTTTACGAGGTGGTCCCGATCGCCATTTCCAGGGACGGAAGATGGCTGCTGCAACCATCCTCCGAGGCTGGCGACGACAGAGCCGGGGCACCGGTGTCTGAGGACGGCGTGGAGGTCGCATTGTTGCCCGGTGGTAGAGGCAGGCTGGTGGCCGCACGGGGCGGCGGAGCACAGCCCGACCTGCCGCCGGTCGACGTCGTCTTTCCCGTGCTGCACGGTCCTTTCGGCGAGGACGGCTCGGTGCAGGGCTATGCCGAGGTCGCCGACGTCGCCTATGTCGGCTGCGGCATTCTCGCCTCGGCCGCCGCCATGGACAAGGATGTCGCCAAGCGGCTGCTGCGCGAGGCCGGGCTGCCGGTTGCCCGTTCCGTCACCGTGCATCGAAACGATGTCGGGCCGTTCCAGGAGATCGCCGGCGCGCTCGGCCTGCCTTTCTTCGCCAAGCCGGCGCGCCAGGGCTCGTCGTTCGGCGTCAGCAAGGTGAACGACCGGGACGGCTTCGAACGGGCCGTCGAGACGGCTTTCCGCTACGACGGCAAGGTCCTGATCGAAGAGTTCGTCGACGGCCGCGAAATCGAATGCTCGGTGCTGGAGCGGGCCGACGGAACGCTGACCGTATCGCTGCCCGGCGAAATCATCCCGGCCGGCAAGCACGGCTTCTACACCTATGAAGCCAAATATCTCGACGCCGACGGCGCCGTGGTGAACGTGCCCGCCGATGTCCCGGCCGCCGTCGCCGACAAGGCAAGGGAGATGGCCGCGCGGGCTTTCCAGGCGCTCGGCTGCGAGGCGATGGCCCGCGTCGACTTCTTCCTGCGGGCTGACGGCTCGCTGCTGGTCAACGAGGTCAACACGCTGCCCGGCTTCACCGACATCTCGATGTATGCCAAGGCGCTGGCGGCGATCGGCATCGGCTACAGCCAGGTCATCGACGTGCTGATCGAGCACGCACTGGCGCGGCATGCCGCGCGAAAGTCCTGACGTTCGGCGCGGCATTGACGGCGGATCACGCGAAGCTAGTTAGATTCGAGCCCTTGGCGAGAGGAGAGCTTGCATGGAAGAACTGCATCGCGGCCGGCTCATCGATCATATCCAACTGGTGGTCAGGGACATCGCCGCCAGCCGCCGCTTTTACGAAGCAGTATTTCGAGTGCTCGATATTCCGATCGGCGGCAGCGCCGCCGATTATTTCTGGGCCGACGAGCTTTTCATTTCAACCGCCGACAGCCGCGCGGCTCGGGGAGAGTTGACCGGTCGCCATCACCTGGCATTCCAGGCGAAAGACCGCGCCATGGTCGATGCGTTCTATAAGGCCGGGCTGGACGGCGGCGGCAGGGACAATGGCGGGCCGGGTGAACGCCGGTACCACCCCGGCTACTACGCCGCTTTCCTTCTCGACCCGGACGGCAACAACATCGAAGCGGTGCATCACGGGGCGGCCAACCGCAGTGCCGCCTCGGTGAAGATCACGTTCTAGAATGCGCCGACAAGAGGCGGGTGGTTTTGCCTTGATGTGGCCCGTCCCGGCTTGATCCCAATCGGGTGGAGGGAGCTCGATCCACGCGGAGGCGACCCGTCCGTGGGGCAGGCCTTGAAGGCCATGTGAGGCATAGTTACATCAACCATTAAGCGTGCGTTTGCACGCGAATACAACGCTTTGGCCAAGCTTCATCTATGGAGGTTGTCATGGCAAATACACTCATGGAAGGAAAGAAAGGCCAGGACTGGCTCAATCTGGTCCTTGCCGTCTGCCTGTTCATCTCACCCTGGATAATCGGCTTCGCTGCTGAAACCGCTCCCGCATGGAACGCCTGGATTGTCGGCGTCGTGCTGGGCGCGGTGGCCGTGGCGGCGCTTGCCGCCTTCGCCGAGTGGGAGGAATGGGTAGGTGTCGTTCTCGGGCTCTGGCTGATCGTGTCGCCCTGGCTGCTCAAATTCATGGCGAACACGAATGCGATGGCCACCCACGTCATTCTCGGCGTGCTGGTGGTTGCCGTATCGGGTTGGGCCGTCTGGGACGTCCGTCACCCGCACGCACATGCGTGACCGCTGACCAAGGACGGGGCCGGCGCGCGAGCGGGGCCCCTTCCGGCTTTGAACGTCTGCCCATTGCGTTTGCCGCCGGCTGCGAAGGGCAGGGTCGCCGGCTTGCAATCTGAGGCCAGGCCATGGATCTCGACGGACCGAACGCCATATCCTGCACAGCATATCCTGCGTAATTCAGGGAGTTTTGAGCGTGACCCTCGCGCGGATGGCGGTTCTGGCAGCGGCCTTCATGGCCGCCGCGGCCGCCAGTCACTCTTCCGTGACCGCGGAGGCTACGGAGAAGGTCGCGTTGCGCGTCGTGATCGACGGCGCCATCGGCCCGGCGAGCGCCAGGCAGCTCAACGAAGCGCTGGCCAAAGCCGCCGAGCGGCACGCCGAAGCCGTTGTCCTCGAGATCGACACGCCGGGCGGGCTGGTCACCTCGATGCGCGAAATGATCGCCGATATCCTTGCCTCGCCGGTTCCCGTCATCGGCTATGTCGCGCCCGCCGGCGCGCATGCGGCAAGTGCCGGAACCTATATCCTTTATGCCACCCATGTCGCGGCGATGGCGCCCGGCACCAATCTGGGCGCCGCCACGCCGGTCGAGCTTGGCGGGTTGCCGCCCCTTCCCGGTGGCGACGAGAAGGACAAGGGCGACCAGAAGAATGCCACCGGGCCTCCGGCCGGCGACGCGATGATGACAAAGGTGACGAACGACGCGGTCGCCTTGATCCGTTCGCTCGCCGAACTGCGCGGCCGCAATGCCGACTGGGGCGAAAAGGCGGTGCGCGAGGCAGCCAGCCTTTCCGCCAATGCGGCACTTCAGGCACATGTAGTCGACCTCGTCGCCCGCAACACCGCCGAACTGCTCCAGCTTGCCGACGGCCGCACGGTCGAGGTGGCCGGCAAGCAACAGGTGCTGGCGACCAAGGGCGTGGCGGTCGAGACGCTCGATCCCGGCTGGCTGATCCGGCTTCTCGCCGTCATCACCGATCCCAACATCGCCGTCGTCCTGATGCTGGCCGGCGTCTACGGCCTCGTCTTCGAGTTCACCAGCCCAGGCGCCGTGGCGCCCGGCGTGATCGGGACCATCTGCCTGCTGCTCGGGCTCTATGCCCTCAATCTGCTGCCGATCAGCTATACCGGCCTCGCCCTGATGCTGCTTGGCATCGCCTTCCTCGTCATCGAGGCCTTCAACCCGACCGTGGTGCTCGGGCTTGGAGGCGTGGCAGCCTTCCTGCTCGGCGCCGCCATGCTGCTCAAGGTCGAGGGCCCGGGCTTCGAGATGTCGTGGGCGCTCATCGGCACCGCCGCGGCGCTGACGCTTGGCCTGGCGCTGCTGGCCGGCAGCTATCTGTGGAGGGCGCGCAGGAGCCTGCCGCGTGTCGGCGCGCAGGCCATGCACGGGCTGCCGGCCAGGATTCTCGACTGGTCGGGCAGCGAAGGCCATGTGCTCGCGCAGGGCGAGCGCTGGCGGGCGAAAGCCGATGAACCGCTCGCCCCCGGCGACAGCGTCGAGGTGGCCGACGTCAGGGATCTCGTGCTGACGGTCCGGCGCAGGAACAATGGAGCAAGGCAATGATCATCGGTTACGTCGCCTATCTGGTGCTCGCCCTCATCGTGCTGATCTTCCTGTCCGCCGCCATTCGCATCCTGCGGGAATATGAGCGCGGCGTGGTCTTCACGCTCGGCCGCTTCACCGGGGTGAAGGGCCCCGGCCTCATCCTCCTCGTCCCCTTCGTCCAGCAGATGGTGCGGGTCGACCTGCGCGTGGTGGTCCAGGACGTGCCGCCGCAGGACGTGATCTCGCGCGACAACGTCTCGGTGAAGGTGAACGCGGTGCTGTATTTCCGCATCGTCGACGCCGAGCGGGCCGTCATCCAGGTCGAGGACTTCATGGCCGCGACAAACCAGCTCGCGCAGACCACGTTGCGCTCGGTTCTCGGCAAGCACGAACTCGACGAGATGCTGGCCGAGCGCGACAAGTTGAACAGCGACATCCAGGAGATCCTGGACCAGCGGACCGACGCATGGGGCATCAAGGTGTCCAATGTCGAGATCAAGCATGTCGACCTCAACGAGAACATGGTCCGCGCCATCGCCAAGCAGGCCGAGGCTGAAAGGCTGCGGCGCGCGAAGGTGATCAACGCCGATGGCGAGCAGCAGGCGGCGGCAAAGCTGGTCGAGGCCGGCAAGATGCTGGCGCAGGAGCCACAGGCCATGCAACTGCGCTATTTCGAGGCGCTGCACGACATCGCCGGCGAGCGCTCGTCGACCGTGGTGTTTCCGCTGCCGATGGACCTGCTCACGATTTTCAACAAGCAGCCGGGCGCCGGGAAATAAGCTTGGGAGGGGTTTGGCAGCCCGGCCGCGGGCCGGCGAGCTCGGGACCGGCACGATCACCCGGCGATTCCCCGAAGTTGCGATCTCCACGCCAAGCGCTGCCGGTCCTTTGCTGTCAATTTTAGGAGTTTTATTCAGAATTCGGCAATATATAGCGGGCTTTTTAGCGGATTCATTGTTTTTAATTAGCTTAAGCTTTCGCTATGGATTCTCGACTAGGGTGACGGCGAAATGATCGAGAGCCCTGACGGCGTGGCGGCTTGCCCGGCCAGTCAGGTCAATCGCCTCCTGCAAGTCAAGCTTCGGTTGCATAAATGAGTGGGCCCATGTCGATTGCCGGCATCATCGAAAGGATCCTGGACAAGTTGTCCGGCTCCAGCCTGCTTGCGGCCGGCCTCTTGCTGCTGACCGCGCTGGGCAGCGCCCTGATCGCCTATTGGCGGACGGCGGAGCGCAAGAGCTTCAGGGAATTCTTCGATTTCGTCTTTCCCAACGAGATCGTCACGCATCCCTCGGCGCGGGCGGACCTGCTTTTCTGGATCACCCGCAAGGCGATTATGCCCTTCCTGATGCTGCCCGCGGGCGTGACCTTCGTCGTCGCCGTCGGTTACGCGACGAATCGGACGCTGGCGGCACTCCTCCAGATCGAGCCGCCGCTGCTGCCGGGACCGCCGGGAGCGGTGACGATCGTCATCTTCACGGTGACGATGCTGATCGCCTACGACATATCCTATTACCTGTACCATGTGGCCCAGCACCGCTTCCCGTTCCTGTGGGAACTGCACAAGGTGCATCACTCGGCGGAGGTGATGGTCGGGATCACCAAGGATAGGGTTCATCCGCTCGACGAGCTCATGAACCGCGCCTGGGACGGCGTCATACCCGGGATCTGCTTCGGCATCTGGACCCTTTTGTCGCTTAACCTCGTCGAAGTGACGATCTTCGGCGTCAACGTCTACGTCATGCGCAATATCCTGATGATGGATTTCGTCAGGCACACCCATTTCAAGATATCGTTCGGGCCGCTCAACAACATCGTGCTGTGCCCGCATTGGCACCAACTGCACCACAGCGTCGATCCAAGGCACTACGACAAGAATTTCGGCTTGCTGTTCTCGTTCTGGGACCGGCTATTCGGAACGTTGTGCGTGCCCAAGCCCGATGAGGATTTCAGGTTCGGATTGATGGAACGCGGCGCGCGCGACTATCAATCCCTGTCGGGGCTTTACGTGCTGCCGCTCAAGAAGATGTGGGGGCACATCGCCCGGCGGTTTCGCCGCCGCGCTTCGTCCGAGCCGACACGGAGCCCGCAGCCATGAACGCTCACGCCGCGATCGAGGGCCCGAAGGCCGGCGCTTTGGAGATCGTCACCTCCGAGGAGCGCCTCGCGTCGGTCGGGCCGGCCTGGACGGAGCTGTGGCGCCGGGCGGAGGGGCTGATCTTTCAAAGCCACGCCTGGGTCACGGCGTGGTGGCAGACGGCCCCGGACCGGGAGCTGCGTGGTCTCAGGATCGGCCTCGTCTGGAACGGTGACCGGATCGACGCCGTCATCCCGCTGGCGACGGTGCGGCGCAAGGGCGTCAACGTCCTGGAATGGGCTGCCAAGGACCACAGCGACTATGGCGACGTGCTGGTCGCGCCGGACTGCGATCCGGCGGCGGTCGCGGCGCTATGGCAGGAAATTTCGGCCGCGGGCGGCTTCGATCTCGTCTATCTGAACCGCCTGCTGCCGGACGCCGCGATGCGCACGCTGCTTGCTCCCGCTTCGGCGCCCAAGATGGCGCTGCGCCCGAACCGCCGCAGCGAAACCAGCTTCCGGGTCGCCGGGCCATGGCGTACGGGCGCGGACTGGTTCGGGGAACAAACGAAGAAGATGCGCCAGAATTATCGCCGTGGCCGCAAATTCCTCGAGGAAGGCGGCGAAGTGCGGTTCCGCCTCATGTCGCCGGACGAGCCGATGCAGCCCGTCCTCGACAGGCTCGCCGAGTTCAAGCGCAAATGGCTCGCCGCGCGCGGACACGAATCCAACCTGTTCGATGAGGGGTCGCCGGCCCTGGCCGCGCTGGTCGCGGTGCTGGCCAGGGAAGGACTCCTGCATGTCTTCGTGCTGGAATGCGCCGGGATGGTGGTGGCGGTCTCGATCAATTTCGTCCAGCACAACACGATGATGGCCTTCGTCACGACCTACGATCCGGATGTCGAACGGGCGTCTCCCGGCATGGTGCTGATGATGGACTACATCCAGTGGTCGATCGACAGAGGGCTGACGATGGTCGACTTCCTGTGCGGCGGCGAGGACTTCAAGCGGCGCTTCGCGACCCAGTCGGTGACGCTGGATTCGGTGCTGGGAACAAGGACCTTGCGCGGAACACTCGCCGCGCTGGCGGACCGGACCCTGCACGCCGGCAGGGAACTTCACCAGCGGTTGCGGCCCGATCCTCGGCAAAAGCCCGCACCGGTGGAATAGGCCCGATTCACCGGCGACGTGCGAACCTATCGGTCGATCATCATCATGGTGCGGTCGCCGTAGCGCGGGCCGGAGACCTTCCCCGGGGCCAGCGCGTCGTCGAGCGCCGCCATCTCGGCGGCCTCCAGTTTCAGCGACGCAGCGGCGACATTTTCTTCCAGATATTTGATCCGCTTGGTGCCGGGGATCGGCACGATGTCGACACCGAAGACGTTGCCCTTCTCCAGGAGCCAGGCCAGCGCGATCTGCCCTGGCTTGACGCCTTTGGCGGCGGCGATGTCGCGGACCTTTGCGGCGGCCTCGACATTGGCGTCATAGTTCGCACCCTGGTAGCGCGGGTCGCCGCGGCGGTAATCACCTTCCGGATAGTCCTCGGCGCGCTTGGCGCCGCCGGTCAGGAAGCCGCGGCCGAGCGGTGAGAACGGCACCAGGCCGATGCCGGTTTGCCGCAGCAGGGGAATGATTTCCGGCTCGAGATTGCGCTCCCACAGCGAGTACTCGCTCTGCAGCGCCGAGACCGGAAACACGGCGTGCGCCCGCTGGATGTTCGCGGCTCCCGCCTCCGACAGGCCGAAGAAGCGGACCTTGCCCTGTTTGACCAGTTCGCCGACCGTGCCGGCGACATCCTCGGCCGGCACGGCTGGGTCGACACGGTGCTGGTAGAGAAGGTCGATATGGTCGGTGGCGAGCCGCTTCAACGACCCTTCAACCGCCGCCCTGATGGTTTGCGGCCTGCTGTCGCGTTCGGTGCCGACCTGCCGGCCATTTTCGATGCGAAAGCCGAATTTGGTGGCGATGGTCACCTGGTCGCGCTTGCCCTTCAAGGCGCGGCCGAGCAGCGCCTCATTGGCGTAAGGGCCATACACCTCGGCGGTGTCGAGGAAGGTGCAGCCGAGTTCGATGGCGCGGTGCAGCGTGGCGATGGATTCGGCTTCGTCGGCCGGGCCGTAGGACTGGCTCATGCCCATGCAGCCGAGGCCGATGGCAGAAACCCGCAGCCCCTGGCTGCCGAGCTTGCGTGTGTCGAGCGTCATGGCGTGTTCTCCGGAGGGGAATTCAACACCATATAGCGCGCGCGCTCAATTTCCACAGGTAGGCCGCGTCCAGCGGGCTCGCCCGGCCACCGGAGCCCTGATGCAGGTCGCCCGAAATGACTTAGCGCGTCGCCTCAAATCTGTTCAGACGAGGCGCTTCAGGGCAGGGGCCGGTCCGCCGGGGCGGCCGTTGACATGAGCGTCCGGCAAGCGGTCGATCATGGTCAGGCCCTCGAATTCGATGGCGGCGCCAAGCAGTTGGGCGGCCGCCAGGACCAGGTGCTCGACGTCCTCGAGAGCAACGTTTTCGTCGAGGTTCCTGAGCCTGATCCGTTCGGCCACCGCGGTGATGTTGACGATGCCGTACGTCCTGAAAGCCGTGATGACCGCGGATTGAACGTCATCGCGCAACCGCGTCGAGTAGTCATACCGCATGGAAACCTCCTGGACTGGTTTTGCCTTTGTAGCATGCGCCTCGCATCGGTGTGTGGCAAGCGGAAATCTGAAAATACTCGATGTATATCAGTTAGTTAGCATGGTTACGCAAAGGCGCACCCGACGCTTTATAGTCATCATGAGCAGGATAGGCAGGTCGCGTATTTGCCGACCTTGACGTGTTAGGATTGCTATCCTAATTATTAGTGGAATGAGACAGATACTCATTCATGTATTCGGTTGTGCGAGGAAGTGCCGTGACTGAACTGGAACGTCCTGAACGCTTGCAGGTCATGCTGACCGCCGACGAACTGGCGGCACTGGAGAACTGGCGCTTCGACAAGCGCATGCCGAGCCGCTCGGCCGCGGTCAGGGAGCTCTTGCGGCGTGGCCTCGCCTCGGACGGATTCCTGGCGGCGGAGCAGGGCGTCAAGTCCCAGGACTTCGGACTGCTGTCCACCCCGGGCGGCAACGGCAATGTGGGCGACGGCCATTCTGACTGAGGCGCGGTGACATTCAGGTGATGCCGGCCCGCAAGGACGGGTTCCGCGCTTCCGGTGCCCGTGGACTTGAATGTCCGCTCTGTCCTGGTGCTCGAAAACCATTTTGTATGGTCGCTGGCGTCTCCGATGCCGGCCGCCCTGATCTGCGGAACGACCTTCCCCTCGATCACTCCAGCCGGCGAGGCGATTTCGATGAAGTTGAAGCAGCAGGCCGCTTCAAGGTGATTGCCTTGTCCGGCGCACGCGTTATCTAGTGGCTATAGGCTGACACCTGGCGGGGCAATGGCTGACATAGCAAGCGGTGAAAAACAGGACGCAACGGCCGATGCGCAGCTGGCGGCGATCGTCGATTCCTCCTTCGACGCCATCATCAGCAAGGACCTGAACAGCATCATCAAAAGCTGGAACCAGGCGGCCGAACGCATGTTCGGCTACAGCGCGGAGGAAGCGTTGGGGCAGTCGATCCTGATGCTCATCCCCGACCACCTCAAGAACGAGGAAACCGAGATCATCGCCAAGGTCCGCCGCGGCGAACGCCTCGCGAGCTACGAGACGACGCGAAAGCGCAAGGACGGCACCTTCATTGCCGTTTCGCTGACGGTGTCGCCGATCAGGAACGCCAGCGGCGAGATCGTCGGCGCCTCGAAGATCGCCCGCGACATCAGCGCCAGCAGGGAGAACGAGCGCCGGATCAAGATGCTGATGCGCGAGGTCAACCATCGCGTCAAGAACCAGTTTGCGGTGATCCTGTCGATGGTCAGGGAAACCAGCAAGCGCTCGCAGGACCCGCGCGAGTTCGAGGAGATGATCCGCGCCCGCATCATGGCGCTGTCACGCTCGCACGATCTGCTGGTCACCTCGAACTGGGCGGGAGCCAGCCTGTTCGACCTGGTCCAGGAACATCTCAAACCGTTCGGCCGCGAGGAGCAGATACTGCTTTCGGGACCGCTGCTGACCTTGCAGTCGAATGCGGTGCAGAATCTCGGCATGGCTTTCCACGAGCTCGGCACCAATTCGTCCAAGTATGGAGCGCTCGCCAGCGATTCCGGCCGGGTCGAGGTGACCTGGAGCATGAGCGACGACGCTCTGGCCGAACGCGAATTCCAACTTGTCTGGGAGGAGCGGTCGCCCCCCTATAGCGGCGGCGACGAGCGCGACGACACCACGCGCAAGGGGTTCGGCACCGTTGTCCTGCAAAGGGTGGCGCCGCAGTCGCTCGGCGGGTCCGCCGTGATCGAGCGCTCGCCCGGCTATTTCAGATGGACGCTGAACGCGCCGCTGGCGTCGATCATCGTGCCGCAGCACCCTATGGAAGACGCCGGCCAGACGATCGGCTTAGGCATCTGAAAGCCGCCGCCGTGGCCAAGGCGCGCCGCATTTGCGGATTCAGGGGGCTAGAGGATGTTGGCCGTCACCTCGACGATGATCGCAGCTCCTTCGAGCGAGCCGTCGGGCACATGCACGACACGCGAAACGCGCAGGTCCTGGGCGTTTCCGTCGACGGACAGCGAAACGCTCTCGCCGATCCGGGGCACGGCCTGGAAAACGGCCTCGATCGATTGAGGCCGGTTGTCGATGGATACGCGGCAGTTGACGGTCATGGGCATCTCCTGTGGCGGCCACCCCACGCGTCAACGCCGGCCCCTCGGAATGGTTTCAGGCAGGGATGCGGCAATCCCCGAACGTCGATGCCGGCGCCTGGCCGACCGGTCAATTCGGGAAATTGTTGACCGGCTCCTCGCAGCGGTAGACCGGACAGTGCCCGTCGCGGGCCGGGATATAGGCCGACATCGGCACTTCGGGCCAATCGCATTCATTGCCGAACTGCCTGACATAGCGGTCATAGGTGTTGGGGCCGGTGGTCAGCACGACGGCGCGGTGGCTCTGGATCATGGCGCGGATCTGCGCGCAGCTCATGGCGCGGCTGTCGGGCCGGGCTTCGGCCAGGCCGGTGGCGGCAAGCATGGCAGCCACGGTCGGCAACAGAATTCGAACGGACATGGCGGTCTTTCCAAGGCATGATCCGCAACGCCGGGCGATCAAGCTTGGTTGCGGCATGCCGGGGAGATTCGCACTTTGTCTGGCGGTTGCGCAACAGCCGGCGTCTTCTCTTGCGAGGGACGGCGCGGGCGCGCAACCAAATCGCGCCTCGCGCATTGCTGGGCATGCTCGGCAGGAAGCCTTACCAAACCCCGCGATGGCCGCCCGGGAACAGGGAGCGCGAAGCCATGTGCTGTTCGTTCTGCGGCGGCCGCGACCACGGCTACGAGGACTGTCCGCAAAGGCCGCCGTCCGACAATCCGGCCGAGCCCAACTTCGATGATCCGCCGGGCGACGATCTGATCAAGAGCGGCCCGGGCGAGGGCAGGCAAGGCGCATAGGAATTTCGTGACCCGGTCGCCCGCGCATCAATGGGCGTGCGCTTCGTTGCGCTTGCGGGTCGCGGCTGCCTTCCTGGCCGATGCCGACCGGCTCCCTGCCGAACGCGAGGCGGAAGCCTTGCCGCCCTTTTCGCCGCCCTTGTGCGCGGCGGGATGGCCGGTGTGCTTGCCGCGGCCGGAGCCGCCCTCCTTCTTGCCGCCGCCATCATCCTTGTTGACGGTGGCCCAGGCGCGGCGCTCGGCTTCCTTCTCGGACACGCCGCGATGCTCGTAGCCCTCGGCGATGTGGTCTGCCTTGCGCTCCTGCTTGTCGGTGTATTTCGATTTTTCTCCACGTGGCATGGCTCTGCTCCCGGGTTCATCCGATGCCCCTGCAACTGCGCAGCCAAGGATGTGGTTCCAATTCCCTTGGTCGCGGCCGGCTGAGAAGGTTCCCGCTGAGCCGCTCCAGGCGTTAGTTCGACGCGATTCCCCAGGGAAAGCGCTAGGTGGGAAACCGCTAGGCACTTTTCCTGACATTGCCCTCTCGGGCGGCGGTTTCGGGGCCGGCGAAGAAAGCGCTCAATTCGGCGGCCGTTTGCGCGGGTGCTTCTTCGGGAAAGAAATGCCCGCCCTGGACCGCATGGCCGCGCAGATCGCCGGCCCAGCCGCGCCACAAGGCCAGTGGTCCGCCTTCGCCGGCATACCATTCAGCGAGCGCGCCTTGCCCGCTCCACAGCGCCAGCACCGCGCAGGCTATGCGCCGGCCGGCGGCGCGATCGGCATAGTCGTGCTCGCGGTCGAGCCTCGCGGCCGCCCGGTACTCCTCGCAGATCGCATGGGCATGGGCGGGATCGCGCAGGGCCTCGACATAGGCCTGGCGCACGCCGGCGGAAAATGTCTCTGGCGACGAGCCCCAGCCGCCCAGGGCATCGTCGACGATCGCGTCGGCCGCACTGGCCAGGAGCTTTTCCGGCAGCGGCTCCGGCTGCGCCAGCAACGACCACGGCCAATAGCCGAGCGCCAGCCTGGCGTCGGCCCGGTCCCAGGCGTCGGCGGTGGGCACGATGTCGAGCACGGCAAGCCTTTCGACGCGGTCGGGATGGTCGAGCGCGAGGCGGTAGGCGACACGTCCGCCGCGATCATGGCCGGCGACCATGAAGCTGGAAAAGCCGAGCTCGGCCATCAGCGCCACCATGTCGCGGGCCATGGCGCGCTTGGCGTAAGGGGCGTGATCGGCGCTCGACGCCGGGCATGAGCTAGCGCCGTAGCCGCGCAGGTCGGCGCATATGACGGTGAACCGGTCCGCCAGGCGTGGCGCCACGTCGCGCCACATCAGATGCGTCTGCGGAAAGCCGTGCAGCAGAAGGACGGCGGGCCCGTCGCCGGCGCGCCGGGCGAAGATGCGGGCGTCGCCGCAGTCGACCTCGAGGGTCTGAAAACCTTCGAACATGATTGCCTCCGCAGGCGAAACGGCGGCAGGATGCGAGCGGTTGCAATGCGCGCCTGCGAAAGCCGCCAACTTTTTCCGCCGACATGCGTTGTCCCTGCGAGCAGAGCGTTTGGACCGAAGACATCGCGAACAGTTCCGCGCGTTGCGCGAGGAGGTTCGGGATGTCTCCGGTCCAAACACAGAGGAGATGACCATGCCGACCAGCACCCAGAGCGACAGTTCGAAAGCAACCAGCAAGCAGCGCAGCATCCAGCGCAAGGTCGACGCCAAGGACCGCGCCAAGGCCAAGCCCAAGGGCGACGGCGCCATGCAGGCCGGCGCGCGAAAATATCCCGCGCCGCCTTTTCCCGCCCAGCATCATCCCAAACCCGGCGAGGAATGGGCCATCGAGCCGGCGCCGCTCTATGACGCGCCGTTCTGGCGCGGTTCGGGAAAGCTGGAAGGCAAGGCGGCGTTGATCACCGGCGGCGATTCCGGGATCGGCCGGGCGGTGGCGGTGCTGTTCGCGCGCGAGGGCGCCGATATCGCCATCGTCTATCTCAGCGAGGACCGTGACGCGGAGGCGACCAAGCAAGCGGTCGAGGCGGAGGGCCGCCGCTGCCTCGCCTTGCGCGGCGATGTCGGCAATCGCGCCTTCTGCGCCAAGGCCGTGGCAAGGGTCGTCAAGGAACTGGGGCGGCTCGACGTGCTGGTCAACAACGCCGCCTTCCAGATCCATTCCACCGATTTCGCCGACCTGACCGAAGAGCATTTCGACACCACGCTGAAGACCAACCTCTACGGCTACTTCCATATGGCGCAGGAGGCGGTGGCGCATATGAAGCCGGGTTCGGCCATCATCAATACCGGTTCGGTCACCGGCATCGAGGGATCGAAGGACCTGGTCGACTACTCCATGACCAAGGGCGGCATCCATGCCTTCACCCGGGCGCTGTCGGGCAACCTCGTCGGCAAGGGCATCCGTGTCAACGCGGTGGCGCCGGGACCGGTGTGGACGCCGCTCAATCCGTCGGAGAAGGAGGCGCAGGACGTGTCGCAGTTCGGCGCCAAGACGCCGATGAAGCGGCCCGCCCAGCCGGAGGAAATCGCGCCCGCCTATGTGTTCCTGGCCTCGCCGCAATGCTCCAGCTACATCACCGGCGAAATCCTGCCGATCGTCGGCGGCTATTGAGGCAAGCCTGTCGAAGGCACGCCATCGACTATTGGGCGGCCGGTGAGGGCGGCCCAACCTGGAAAGGAGGCCGAGATGAGATTTCTCGCCATCATGTCCGTCAGCCTGATGCTCGCCGCGCCCGCCGCGGCGCTGGCGCAGGCCGAGCAGCAGAACCCCGACAAGCAGGCGCCCAGCGAAAAATGCCGGGCCAAGCCCGACGGCAACCAGCAGCCGACCGACAACACGCTGACCGAGACGCTGAACGATTGCGGCGGCGTGCTGAAGCCGCCGCCCACAGGTGACCAGGGCATGGCCGCGCCCGCGCCCAACGAAGGCAAGACGCCGGTGATCAAACCGGGTGAAGTGCCGCCGCAGCCGCCGAAACAGTAGCCGGCGGCTTGCCGCGATGCAGCTATCGGGTTCCGGACCGCCCCTTGAGGCGGCAGGCTTTCAGGGTTTGCCGTTGCCGGGCAGGAATTCCGCCTCGCGCCCGGCATCGATCATGGCCCGCATCGCCTTCTCGGCCGGGGTCCAGCCATCGAGGGCATCGCGGCAGCTGCGCCATGCGGCGCGGTAGCGCCGGCCGTGCTTGCCGGGCCAGTCGCGCAGGCATTCCAGGCCTTCCCAGGCGCTGCGCACCACGCGCTCCCGGGCCGGTCCGACCTTCAGCCTGACCGGACGGGGAAAGAACTTGTCGTTCACGGCGATCTCCATTGAAACTGAGGCGCCCGATAACGCCGGCCGCCGTTCCGGGGTTCCGTCGCGGCCGCTAAACTTTTCGACTAATTTTCAGCCGCCGGGAGCTGCGTCCGACAGCGGCCTCGGCGGCGGCGGGCCGGGAGCCTGCGCGGCGGGCCGGTCGTGCTCGAACTGCCGCGTATCGGGCAAGGCATGCAGCCAGGATTCGCGCCGGCCGATCCACAATTCGTACTCCGGCATGAGATCGGTCGGCGTCACGTCCAGGCTGCCGATCATCACCTCGGCTTCGTCGTCGCTGAGCGAGGCGACACGGCTGCCGCAGGTCGGGCAGAAGCCGCGGCCGGCATAGGTGCCGAGAATGCCCGATGTCTCGAACGCCTGGCGCGGCCAGATGGCGAAGGCGGCAAAGGCGGAGCCGCTGGTCTTGCGGCAATCCTTGCAATGGCAGAGACCCACCCGCAGGGGCGGACCGCTGACGGTGAACTGCACGCCGCCGCAAAGGCAACTGCCGGTTCTGCGCGCGGTGTCGGGCATGGCCGTGGCCTCCAACCATTCGGTGCCGCAATGCGCCCGGGTCCTGCCCCGGGCAACGCTTCCAACGCCGGTCGCGCCGAGCTATCCGCGCGCGGCCATGTGGTTGTCGAGCTTCTTCCTCGAGGGCCCGTAGCGCTTGATGATGGTCTGGGCCTCGCTCTGCGGGATGCCGTATTTGCGGGCGAAAGCGGCAACCTCATAGGTTTCCTCGCTCGAAACCAGCTTGCGATCCTGCTTGATCTTCGATTTGTCGTCCGCCATGCCGAGCCTCACTTTCCACCCCCGGCGCGCCGCCGTCGCGGCGCGACCCTGCGGTCATACATAACAGCATTTGACGCCGCTGGTTCCATAGCGGCTTTTGCGCGCTTTGGCGATCACCCGGACCGGAATATCGGGTCCGCTGCCTCAGGCCGGCTCCAGGCGCGTGGCGGCGAGATACATCAGGGCCGATGTGGCCCACTTCATCAAGGAGCCGGCAAACCGGACTCCGGTTTTTGCGACAGCGGCCCGATCATGTTGCGCCGATCACGACATCCGGAAAAAACTTCGGCGGATATGTCGGATGCGCGGTGCGTGGCGCGTCCTAGGAGCAATTCCAGGAAAGTTCGGTTTCCATCCGGAATTGGGTAAGACAAGCAAACGAAACGGGAGAACAACCATGCCGTCGCCAACCGTCCAATCGCCGTGGCAGACCGCCGCCTTGCTCATCGCCCGCCTGATCTTCGCGGCCGTCTTCCTGATGGCGGTGACGTTCAAGTTCATGGGCATGGGCGCCACCGCCGGCTATATCGCCGCCGCCGGCTTTCCGTTTCCGCTGTTCCTGGCCTGGTGCGCGGCGATACTGGAGGTGCTGCTGGTGATCGCTTTCCTCACCGGCGCCTTCTTCACGCCGGCCGCGCTGGTCGCGGCGGTCTACGTGCTGTTCCTCGGCTTCGCCTTCCACGGACCGAGCCACTGGGCCGGCAACCAGGCGGAATTCGGCTTCTTCGTCGACCATTTTTCCTTCCTGGCCGGGCTGCTGTTCGCCGCCGTGCACGGGCCGGGCCGCGTGCTTTCGTTCAATCCGGGATGGCCGGGCAGGGCGTAGCTACATCTGGTCGTTGTAGGGTTCCTTCATCTGGCCGACCATGCGCGCCAGTTTCGAAAAGGACGGCATGTCAGCTTCGGGCTGGCACTGGTTGGCGAGCTCCAGCAGCCGGATCGGGAAATTGACGGCGTCGCGGCTCGACGCCGACATGCCCTCGGACCGCTCCTCGCTGGTTTCGCCGGCTTCGGCCTTGCGCAGGGCGATGTCGATCTCCTCTGATGTCAGCACGCCCTTCCTGACCAGGACGTGGTTGATCGATGCGACGGCCATCAGCAGGCCCTCGAGTTGCAGGTTGGCGACGTTCATGGCGGTTGCTCCCATCGGTGAGGCGCGTCACGCTGAACAGGGCCCGTGCGACGCACTTGCAGGTATCGGCCTACGCATGTCGCCCAAAACCGAGGTCACTTTGAGGCGGCGTGCATAGGCGTTCAGAACGCGCGGACATCCATTCGCGATCCGCGCTCGGCAAGGAAAATAGTTCAAGACCGATGTCGGGCTGCAGCGCAGGCTTGTTCGTCATCGCCAGGAAGCCCAGGAAACAGGCAAGGAAGCGGATGCAATGACAATCACCATTACGGCATTCAAACGGTCGCCCGACGGCGGCAAGGGACTGGCGCGCGACACGCGCGTTCGCTGGGCGCTCGAGGAAGTGGGCCAGCCCTATGAGGTTCGTCTTGTTTCCCATGCCGAGATGAAGGCGCCCGACCATCTGGCCATTCAGCCCTTCGGCCAGATCCCCACCTACGAGGACGGTTCGCTCTGCCTGTTCGAGACCGGCTCGATCGTCTTCCACCTTGCCGAGCGGTATCCGGGGCTGCTGCCGGAGGATCGCGATGCCCGCGCCCGCGCCATCACCTGGATGTTTGCCGCGCTCAACACCGTCGAGTTGCCGATCCTCGAACTGACGACGGCAAAAATATTCGAGGCCGACAAGCCCTGGAGCGAGGAGCGCCTGCCATTGGTGAAGGACCGCGTTCGCGCCCGGCTGGACAGGCTCTCGGCCCATCTGGGCGGCGCCGACTGGCTCGACGGCGCGTTCAGCGCGGGCGATCTGTTGATGGTATCTGTGCTGCTGCGGCTCAGAATGTCGGGCATTCTGGACGAATATCAAAACCTGGCTGCCTATGTGGCCCGCGGCGAAGCCCGGCCCGCCTATGGCAGGGCGTTCGCCGCGCAATTCGCGGTCAATGCTCCAGCACCCAACTGACAAAGCCGATAGGCCGGGGGAGGATCACGCTGGGACGGGCAAGATAGGATTTTTTTCTTAAAGACTGTTGACGGGGTGAAGGCAACTATGCTATGTTTTTATCTATGGTGCTGAGTTGCGCCGATGACCCGCCCCCGAGGCGGGTTTTTGATTCTGGCGCCGCCGAAACAAGAGCGCCGGTCGTGCTGGGTATTGGCGCGATATTCGAGCGGATCTTCATTCAACGCGCTTGGCGACCTTCACAGCGAGATTGTGACGAAGCCCCGGTTCATTAGTTGGGCTGATCCTGTTCGCCCATGCCGTGAAGGCGTGCATTCGCTGCGCGGGGATGCCTAAAGCCGATAAGGAATTTTTTCCTAAAACCTGTTGACGGGGTGAAGGCAACTATGCTATGTTTTTATCTATGGTGCTGAGTTGCGCCGATGACCCGCCGCCGAGGCGGGTTTTGTGTTTCTGGTTTTGCTTTCCTCTTCGAACGATGGCGCTCTACGGCGCCCCCCTCTGGCCTGCCGGCCATCTCCTCCACGGGTGGGGAGATCGGCTGTTGTCCCGGCTTTCGCCAATCGCCAACGTTGTAGAAAAAAGCGAGGCGCCGAAGCTGCGATCTTCCCCCTCGTGGGGGAGATGTCCGGCAGGACAGAGGGGGACGCGAAGGAATGCGACGTTTCGAACCTGACGATTATCCGCGAGAAATCCCATGCCACGCTATGCCACCATCATCACCGGGGATGACGGCCTTGAGGTCGTCAGCGCCATTGGCGAATTCGAGGGTGCGGCACCGCAGACGCGGCTCGGCCGGATCGAGCAGGTCGCGCCCGGCGTGCTGATCGGCATGGTTCGGGACGCGGCCGGCGGCTTCGCTTTCCCGCAGGCGACAATTCATAGCGGCGCCATCGGCCTCGCCATGGCGGGCCTGAAGGATCTGCCGGGCGTCGCAAAACCTGCCCGGCGGCCGAAGGGCGCCAGGAACGTCAGGAGGAAATCCACCCGCTCGAAGAAGAAGCGGGTCCGGTCGGTCAAGTCCGTGCCGTCGAAGGCCAAGGCCGGCGATGCCGAGGCGGTGACGGGCCATGGCTGACGAAACCGCCGCAGTGCCGGCGCGCGGCAAGGGGCGCAAGCCGGCCGCCGGCCGGAGCGCAAGCCCGGAGGCCGCGCCGAAGACCCGCCGCAAACGCCCGAAAACGCTGGGCGACGACTTTCTCGCCGCCGTGCGCGCCGATTTCCGCGCTCATGGCCCCGGCGTCATCGCCGAAGTGCGGGCCGACAAGCCTGACCAGTATTTGAAGATCGTGCTTTCGGTGCTGCCCAAGGATTTCGATGTCGCCGTCAACCATCTGGATGCCTTGAGCGATGAAGAGATCCGCAGCCGCATCCGCGCGCTCGAAGCCGCGGTCAAACCGTTCCTCGAAGACATCGCCGGTGGCGGCGAGGACGGAATATCTGGCGCTGCTGGCGGAGCTTGACCGCAGGCGTCGTACCAACCAGCTTGCCGCCTACCGGCCCTATGCCAGGCAGGCGGCGTTTCACGCGGCAGGCGCCGCCAACCGCGAGCGGCTGTTCATGGCCGGCAACCAGCTCGGCAAGACCCGCGCCGGCGGCGCCGAATGGGCCATGCACCTGACGGGCCGCTATCCCGCGTGGTGGCAAGGCAAGATTTTCGATGCGCCGGTGCGGCTGTGGGCCGCCGGCGTGACCGGCGAGGGCACGCGCGACAATCCGCAGCGCGTGCTGGTCGGCCCGCCGCAGCAGCAGGCGCAATGGGGCACCGGCATGATCCCGGCCGATGCCATCGTCGACACCATGATGGGCCGCGGCGCGCCGGGCGCGCTCGACAGCGTCGTGGTGCGCCATGGCGGCGGCGGCGATGTTCAGGCCGGCGAGAGCGTGCTGTCGTTCAAGAGTTTCGAGAAAGGCCGCGAGAAATGGCAGGGCGAAACGCTGCACGGCGTCTGGTTCGACGAGGAACCGCCGCTCGACATCTATTCCGAGGGCCTGACCCGCACCAACGCCACCGGCGGCATCACCATCGTCACCTTCACGCCGCTGCTCGGCATGTCCGATGTGGTGCTGCTGTTTTTGTCGGCGGCGGAGGTGGAGGGGATGGGGAAGGGGTGATGGAGAAGAAACTGATTGGGGACGAGCGGCATCGCACTTGGCGCTTGCTCGCCTTCGTCGGCGCTGCCCCTCATCCGGCTGCCGCCACCTTCTCCCCGTAATGACGGGGAGAAGGGAGCTGGCCGCAATCTCGGCGCCGATTCTTGAACGTTCGCGATTGGCGAAACCGTCGACAACAGCACCCCTCTCCCCGTCACTATACGGGGAGAGGATGCCGGCAGGCAGGTGAGGGGCGGCGCGACGTTGGTCCGAAAAACGTAGCCTTCACAAGACGCTACATCGATTATCTCGAAAGTGATTCAGGATCCCCCATGTCCCGTCACGTCACCTTCATGACCATAGACGACGCCGAGCATTATTCGCCCGATGAGCGCGCGGCGATCGTTGCCGCCTATCCCGCGCATGAGCGCGAGGCGCGCGCCCGGGGCATTCCCGTGCTGGGGTCCGGCCGCATCTTTCCGGTGGCGGAGGAGTTGATTGCCTGCGCGCCGTTCCGGCTGCCGCGCTACTGGCCGCGCATCGGGGCGCTCGATTTCGGCTGGGACCACCCTTCCGCCGCGGTCGAGCTCGCCTGGGATACGGAGGCCGACGTCGTCTATGTCGCCAAGGCCGCGCGCGCCTCGCAGCAGACGCCCGCCATGCAGGCGCTGACCCTGAAGCCTTGGGGCGAATGGCTGCCCTGGGCGTGGCCGCGCGACGGCCGCCGCGAAACGCTGGAAGGGGCGGGCACCGCGCTCGCCAAGCAATATGCCGCGCACGGGCTGAACATGCTGTCGCGCCACGCGCAATTCCCCGACGGTTCGGTCTCGGTCGAGGCCGGGCTGATGGAGATGCTCGACCGCATGCAGTCCGGCCGGTTCAAGGTGTTTTCGACGCTTGTCCCCTGGTTCGAGGAGTTCCGGCTCTATCATCGCAAGGACGGCCAGGTGGTCAAACTTCGCGACGATTTGATGGCGGCGACGCGTTATGGCGTGATGATGCTCAGGGAAGCGGTGGTCGATCCGGCGGAGTTCAGGACTGCGAGACGGGCGAAGGGGCAGAGCGATCCGCTGGGGGCGTTCAGGTGAGGGCGGAGGGCTCTTCGAAGCGTCGCGGCAGCGCAATTCCCGCTGGAGGAAACGGGCGCTCCGGCGCCGGCCCGATAGCCCGCGCTGCGATGTCCCTGCGGGGCCTACTCCACGATTTTCCAATATGAATCCTTGCGGATCACCTTGCCGTCGCGAAACGTGTAGAAGTCGCAACCCCTGACCTCCTTTTTCTCCCCCTCGCGGGTGGTACCTGTGAGGATCCATTTCGAGATGCCGGTATTGGCGGTCGAATCCACAAAATGCTCGGCGTTGCCGTAGTGGACATCGGGCAAGCCTTCAAAGCGTGTCGCCAGTGCTTGCCGTACGTTTTCCTTGCCCTCGAAACGAGAACCCCAAGGATTGCCTCCCCTCGGCATCTCCAGGATGCAGTCGTCGGAAAAGAACGCCATGATGCGATCGAGATCGTGCGCGTTGAAGGCCTCAGATATCTGCGTCAGCGCCGATCGAATGTCCATTCGCCCGTCTCCCTTCAATTGGATGACCGATGTTTTGCTCCCGCATTCTATGGTCGAAGTAGGTCACCGGAGAGGAGACCGGTCAAGGGCGTGAATTTTTCACGCGGCACTCACACAGATGAACCTTATCCCCCGGGCTCTGGCATCCGCATGACCCTCCGCATCATCCCCGCGACCCTGCGCGATCTCTCCTATATCGCCGCCAATTTGCGGCCCGAGGATCGCGCCGAGATCGATTGCCAGCTCGACTACTGGTCGCCGGCGCTGCTGGCGCTCACCGCGCTGCAAGGGTTTGCCTATGTGGCCGAGCTCGGCGGCAATCCGGAGGTCGGCTTCGGCGCGGCCGAACAGCGGAGCGGGCTTTGGATCGCCTGGAGCTGGGGCACGCGCCGCATGAGGCGCTGCGTGCCCGGGATTACGGAGTTCTTTCACGCGGTGCTCGGTCCGCAAGTTTCCGCCCGCGGTGCCTGGCGGGTCGAGGCGCGGGCGCTGGCCGGCAATGAACTGGCGCTGCGCTGGCTTGCGCGGCTGGGCGCCACGCAACGTTGCCTGCTGCCCGGATATGGCCGGAACGGCGAAGATTTTTTCCTCTACGACTGGACAAGAGAAGGCTGGAACCATGTGTCTGTTTCAAAAACCACCGGAACTGAAGCCGCTGCCGGCAGTGCCGACGGCCGGGGATAAGGACGTGCAGGCGCGCGAAGCAGCACTTCGGGCTGAGCTCGAACAACGCCAGGGCACGGCCAGCACCATAAAGACCGATCTGGCGCCCGGTAGCCTCGCCGGCCAGCGCCGCGTGCTTTTGGGGGTGTAACCATGACCGCGATGAAGCGCAGTTTTCGCCGGCGCGTGCTGGACTGGTGGTATTGGAGACGGCATGCAAGGTTGGTGAAGCGGCGTGGCGGGTGAACGCTGCCAATCTCCCCCACGAGGGGGGAGATTGGCAGCTTCCACCGCTCACCCCTTCTTCGCGAATGCCCAGACCATCATCGGGTATTCCTCGTCGTTGCTGAGGTCCCGCCACAGGCCGTAGGCGCGGACCGGGCCGCCTATGTGGGCGCGGGCGCAGGCCTTGTTGCCCCAGCCGAACGCCTGGACGTTGTCCTCGGCGAAGCCGCCATCGACCATCAGCTGCTTCAGGCCGGCCGGCGTCCACCTGTTGTAGTCGTGCGGCCTGGCGTGTACGCGAAACAGGAAGGGCGTCGCCACCATCGCCCAGCCGCCCTCGCGGGTCATGGCGTGGATGTTCCGCGCCGCCGCCTGCGGCCGCTGCACATGTTCCAGCACCTGGTCGGCGATGACGATGGAATATTGCTCGTCGGTGCGATCCTTGCAGATGTCGAAATCGGGGAAGTCGACCGAGCGATAGTTGGGGCACATCGCCTTCCAGTAGCGGTTCCAGCCGGGCGAGATCTCGATCACGTCGCGCGATTTGCGGTTGGCGGCCGTCAGGAAAGTGGTGAAGGCTTCGATCTGGCGGATGCGCAGCCAGTTGCGGGAATCATAGCCGATGAGCCGTTTAACGGTACGTTTGCTCTGGTTCTTCAGGGCGGCAAGGCTTGTCGTCGTCACATCGACCTCCTGCAAAACCCCGCCGCGAGACGTTCCTAGACCAAGAACCGCGCAAAAGAATGACATCGTCGGCTGAAGCTGCCGATCTCCCCCCTTGAGGGGGAGATGTCGCCGGAGGCGACAGAGGGGGTCGCCTCGCATGAAGCGCTAACCTCCTTCTGTTGCAGAAGGCCGAACCCGGTCGATCCGACCCCCTCTGGCCGCTTTGCGGCCATCTCCCCCTCAAGGGGGGAGATCCCCCAGTTTTAACGAGGCCCCCATGACCAGCGATTCCCGCGCCCGCGATATTCTTTCCCGCCAGTCCGAACTCGAGAGTGAGCGCGCCGCCTACGAGCCCGTCTGGGAGGCGGTGGCGGAGTTCTGCGATCCCGATGCGCCCGATATCCGCTCCGGGCGCGGTGCCCGCCGCGGCGACAGCCAGGCCGAGCGGCAGGAGCGGCGCGGCGCCCGCGTCTATGCCAACACCATCAACTCGGCCGCCAACCGGCTGGCCGCCGGGCTGGAAAGCCTGATCATCCCGCAGTCGGAGAAATGGCACGGGCTGACCACCGCCGAGATGGACGACGAGGAGACCGACGAGGAAAAGGAATGGGCGGAAAACCTGCGCGACTTCCTGTTTTCGCTGCGCTACTCCGCCAATTCCAATTTCGTGCCGGCGACGCAAGCCTGCCTGCGCAATGTCGTGCGCTACGGTCCGGCCTATCTCTATGCCGAGGAAGGGTTCGGTTCGACGCTGATCCGCTACGCCTCGATCCCGGTGGTGGAAGGCTATCTCTCGCGCAACCGCTGGGGCCAGGTCGACATCTTCCACCGCCGCTACGAACGCACCGCGCGCCAGGCGGCGCAGCTGCTCGGCTATGAAAAACTGCCGGCGCGCATCAGGACGCTGGTCGACGACCCCGCCAAATGCGAGGAGAAGATCGCGCTCATCCAGTGCATCCAGCCGCGTGACGAGCGCCGCATGTACCGATCGGGCGGAAGCTACCGCTATCTCGACGCCGCCTTCGCCTCCTACCATGTCATCGAGGACGAGGAGGAGATCGTGCGCGAGAGCGGTTTTCGCACCTTCCCGGTGTCGGCCTTCAACTGGCGCCGCTACGAGGGCGACGCCTATGGCATCTCGCCGACCATCGAAGCCTTGACGACCGTGCGCGAGGAAAACGCGGTCCGCCGCTCGGGCCTGCGCGCGCTGCAACAGATCACCGATCCGCCGACGGCGTCGAAGGCCAGGCTCGACTATGTGCCGGTGCTCGATCCGGGCGAGAATTATCCGGGCCTCATCGACGACAATGGCAGGCCGCTGATCGCGCCGATCACCACCGGGCAGAACCCGAGCTACGCCTTCGACTATGCGGCGAGCCGGGCGGAGGAGATCCGCGACATGATGTTCGTCAACCTGTTCCAGACCCTGGTGCAGAACCCGCAGATGACCGCCACCGAGGCGCTGATCCGCCAGGAGGAGAAGGGCGCGCTGCTCGGGCCGTCGGGCTCGATCATCCAGGCGGGCTTTGCCACCAATCTCGACCGCGAGCTCGGCATATTGGAGGACAAGGGCCTCTATGACGAGGACAGCCGGTTCCTGCCGCCGGCGAGCCTGGCGGGCAAGGCGGTGCGGCCGACCTTCACCGGTCCGCTCGATGTCTTGCGCCGCTCGGCGGAAGCGCGCGACACCATCCAGCTGGTGACCACGGCCATGCAGATGGCGCAGTTCGACCCTGATGTGATGGACAATATCGACAGCGACGAGGCGCTCAAGATCGTGCAGAGCGCCGGCCGCAGCCCGCAGCGCATCTTCCGCCGCAAGGATGAGGTGGCGGGCCTGCGCGACGCGAGGGCCAAGGCCAGCCAGGCGCAGGCCGGCATGGCGGCGATCGCCACCGCCGGCAAGGTGGCCAAGGACGCGGTGCCGGCGGCCGTGCAGGCGCGCGACAGCGGCCTGCTCGAAGGCCTGCAAGGCATGCTGCAGGGCGGCACCGCCGATGGGCCGGCACCTGATGCCGGCGCCCAGGGCGCGATGCCGGCCGGACAGCGCGCATGAGCCGCAAACGCTTCGCTCACGCGTCGCAAAGCGGCGGCCCCGCCAAAGCGCGCGAGGCGCTGGCCAAGGCGTATATGCGCGTGTTTTCCGGCGAGGACGGCGAAATGGTGCTGGCCGATCTCGCGGCGACGGTCGGCTATTTCAGGCGCCCGTCATACGGCGAGTGGATGGCGCGGACCAGAACCCCCAATGGCTTCGAGCTGCACAGCGCGCTCAGCAACGCGCGCGCCGAAGTGGTGCAGCACATTATGGGGTTCCTGACGCTGGACGAGGCGCAGCTCGTGGCGCTGGAAAAGGCGGCACGGGAGGAGGAGAGGTGAGGCGCTGAAGCGCCGATCTCCCCCCTTGCGGGGGGATGCCCGGCAGGGCAGGGGGGCGCTGTCCCGCCGGCCTTGCCGTGTTCATCGCACGGCGATCAAATCACGAGCGGTCGCTCAAGCCGGGCCCTAGACGACAAACATATGGCCATGTTCAAAGTTCGGCAGCGACCGAGGTCGGCGCTCTACGGCGCCCCCCTCTGTCCTGCCGGACATCTCCCCCACGAGGGGGGAGATCGGCGGTCTGGCCGCCGGTGATTCAATAATTGCCGTTGTAGTACCGGTCGTCGCAAGGCGCGGTGTAGATGCGGCCGTAGCGGTCCTGGTAGCGGCAGAGCTGGTCGCCGCGGCGCTGCGGGGTGGTGGCCGAGCCGACGACGGCGCCGAGCAAGGCGCCGCTGGCCGCGCCGATGACCGTGCTCTTGGTGTTGCCGCCGATGGCCTGGCCGACGAGGGCGCCGCCGGCGCCGCCGATCAGCGCACCGGTTCCGGCCCGCTGCTGGCCTTCCGTCTGCGCGCAGCCCGCCAGCGCGGCGATCATCAAAACGGCGGCAGTTGTTTTGTGAAGGTTCATGTGACGTCTCCCTTAAAGATTTGAAATCCCTATCGATCGTCCCGTGCGGCCGCATTGCGGCGGAACGGCGGCACAGGCTGTCACGATATAAGACATGGTTTCTCGGGCGTTGATGAACCGGGAGGCGAAACACCTCTTTCGAACAAGGCGCTAGCGCCGATGCCTGTCAAAATGATTCAGCCTGAGCGGTCCCGGCCGTGTCTGGCCGCCCTTCCTGCCGCGTAGACCGCTCCTCTCCCTCACACAAGGACGATTGGCGGCGCCACCAGTTCACTTCCAACCTAACCCTCAAAAGGAACATCACATGACAGATCTGGCAGATGCCGGGTCCGTGGCTGCCTCGTCGCAGCCGGCGGGCAACCCGGAACGGCCTCCGGCAGGCGCGGATAACGGGTCCGCCGTGCTTGCCGGCAAAAGTTGGTTTGACGGTCTTTCCGAAGGCAACCGCAAGCTTGCTGAAGCCAAGGGCTGGACCAAGCCTGAAAGCCTCGATCGGGTTTTCACATCCTATGCGGAGCTGGAGCGGCGGCAGGGCGAAAGCCTGCGCGTTCCAGCCAGGGACGCGCCTAAGGAAGACTGGGACAAATTCCATGCCCGGCTGCCCGAGGCGATGCGTCCGCTGACATCGCCCGAAAAGGTCGAATACCGGCGGCCCGACGGCCTGCCGGAAACCTTCGCCTATTCGGACGAACTCGCCCAGGCGTCCAAGGCCTGGGCGGTCGAAGCCGGCGCCACGCCGAAGATCGCCCAGGCCTATCATGACAGGTTCGTCGGCTACATGGCCGAGCAGGCGGCGGCCCAGCAGGCAGCGCTCGCCCGCTCGGTCGAAGCCACCCATGACGACCTCGTCAAGGATTGGGGGCCTACCGACAGCGATGGCTTTCGCCAGAAGTTGGAGGTGGCCAACCGGGCGATGAAGAAGCTCGGCCTGGTCGATGCCTACAAGCAGAAAGGCATCCTTCTGCCCGACGGCGCCCTGACCGATCCGCAGATCGCCAGGGCCTTCCAGGCGATCGGCGAGGCGATGTTCCGCGAAGACACGATCGACGCCGACGCGGCGCCGCGGGGGCAAAACCCCTTCCGGCGCAACGCCGCCGGCGAGCGCAACGTTTCGGCCATTTCAGCCCTTGTCAAAAGCGACCCTCAACGCGCCCGGCGGCTGGCCAGGGAAGCGGGCGAAAACCCGGATCTCTGGATGCCGAACAACCCGCTCTGATCCCGACGCATCAGCCGCCGATCAATCTCTCAAAGGAAAGACAAAATGGCAGACGCCTATACCCGTATCGCGGACGCGATCGTTCCGTCCGTTTATGCCCAATACGCTTTCGAGGAGCACGTCCAGTCGCTCGAAATCTACCAGGCCGGCATCCTGTTTTCCGATCCGGCCATCTCCTCGAAACTGTCGATGGGCGGCCGTTCCGTCGACATGCCCGGCTGGAAGGACCTCGGCAACGATCCGTCCGAGCCGGTCAATGACGATCCGGCCGATTCCATCGAGATGAAGAAGATCGGCTCGCGCCGCGAGGTCGCCGCCCGCAATGTCCGCGCCCAGGCGTGGGGCGTTCCCGACCTGACCTCCATCCTGGCGGGCGACGATCCGCAGAAGCTGATCGTCAAGCGGCAGACCGAGTACTGGCAGCGCGCCAACAAGCTGACCTTGATCGGCATGCTCAAAGGTGTCGTCGCCGACAATCTGGCCAATGACGGCGGCGACCTGGTGCGCGCCACCGGCACCTCCATCGTCGACACCGACATCATCGAGGCGGCCTACCTGATGGGCGACCGCGCCGACAAGTTCCGCACCCTCTGGATTCATTCCAAGCAGATGAAAGCGCTGAAGCTCGCCGACCTCATCGACTATGTGCCGTCCTCGCAGCAGGGCGGGCCGCTCATCCCCTATTACATGGGGCTGCGCTGCGTGGTCGACGATGACATCCCGCAGGCGGCGGGCGTCTACACCGCGTTCATGTTCAAAGACAAGGCGATCCTGTGGAACGAGCTGCCCGTGAACACCGAAGGCGGGCCGCTCGAGTTCGACCGCAAGCCGCGCCAGGGCCATGGCGGCGGGGTGACGGAAATGGTCGGCCGCCGGCATTTCGTGCCGCATGTGCCGGGCACCCGCTTCCTCGACGCCTCCACCGCCGGCGAATTCGCCACCGACGCGGAGCTGGCGCTGGCGGCGAACTGGGACCGCACCGCGTCGAGCGTCAAGACCATGACGTTCATCGCTCTGAAGACGACCGAGGCATAGGGTTTCGTCTCCCGGGAGGTGGGCCAGGCCCACCTCCTTCCTGCGAGCGCTGGCGCTTGAACATTGACGCCAACCGTCGATGCCGGCGCTGCCCCTCATTGCCCTGCCGGGCATTTCTCCCCGTGAACGGGGAGAAAGACGCACTTCCCCCAATCACAACCCACGGAGGCCTTACCCATGGCCATAACCCCGACCGACATCGCCAATATGGCGCTGGCAGTCCTTGACGAGGCGCCGATCGACAGCCTTGACGAGGACATTAAGGCCGCGCGCTTGCTCAACATGCATTTCGACCTGACCCGCGAGGCCGAGTTGACGAAATACGCCTGGGTGTTCGCCATCCTTTCGGCATCCCTGGCCGGCAGCGATACCGGTTCCGGCGATTGCACGCTGAACTGGGTCTATGAACTCCCCGTCGATTGCCTTCGCCCGCTGCCGCTGACCCACAATGGCGAGCCGGACGGCATCGCGATCTCGTGGCGGCAGGAGGCGGGGCTGGTCTACAGCGACCGGGCGGGACCGCTCACCATCCGCTATGTCGCGAACCTCACCGACCCCAACGACTGGGACGCGCCGTTCACCGAAGTGCTGGTGGCGGCACTCGCCATCAAGATCGCGCATCCGCTGACGCACAAGGCCGGCATGATCGACATTGCCCGTTCGGCCTACGACCGCGCGCTGGACGCCGCCTTCACCGCGCAGGCCATCCAGCGCGGCGGACGGCTTTCGACATCGAGTTGGGCGCGGCAGCGCGGCGACAGCCGGTTTTATGCGGGGGCCATGCGCTGATGGCGACGCTCTATCCGGTCCAGGACGTCTTCACCCGCGGCGAGATCTCGCCACGCCTGCACGCGCGCGCCTCGCTTGATCTCTACCGCGCGGCGCTGTCGAAATGCGAAAACTTCGTCACCCTGCCGCATGGCGGCATCCGCAAGCGCGGCGGCACCTGTTTCGTCGGCGAAGTCAAGACGTCCGCCAAGGCGACGCGGGCGATCCCGTTCATCTTCTCGGCCGACCAGGCCTACATGCTGGAGTTCGGCAATCTTTACATCCGCGTCTACGCCTATGGCGCGCGTGTCGGCACGGTCGAAGTGGCCTCGCCCTATCTTGAAGCCGACCTGTTCGATCTCGACTATGTGCAGTCGGCGGACCAGATGTGGATTTCCCACAGGGACTATCCGCTCAAGGTGCTGACGCGCACCGCCCATACGGCATGGACGCTCGACGACTACGCGATCGACGACGGGCCCTATGACGACATCAACGATACGCCGACCACGCTGACGCCTGCGGACTATGGGGCGCTGACGCCGAAGATGACGTCGAACACCGCGCCTTCCGGCACGGTCTCAGGCATGGGCGGGGCAGGGGACGCCTTCCAGCTTTTCGACAAGGCGACAGAGACGGACAGCGGCATCGCCGGTGCCACCAACGGCTCGGTCACCTACCAGCTTGCCGGTGGCGCGCAGGCCATCGTCGAAAACTACTATCTGACCGCACGCACCGGCGGAACGGTCGACCGCACGCCGACAATCTGGGTGCTTGAAGGATCGAATGACGGCGCGTCATGGGTGACGCTCGACAGCCGCACCGGCGAGACCGGCTGGTCGGGCGGCGAAACCCGCTACTATGAATTCCTGAACAAGCTGGCGTTCGAGTATCACCGCTTTACGTGGAAGGCGATCAACGGCGCTTCGGACAGCGCGTTTTCCGAACTGAACCTCAACCGGGCGGCGGCCAGCCAGACCCCGTTCGACCTCACGGCGTCATCGACCGCCGGCATCAATGGCGGCGCCGGCTTCCAGGCTTCTGACGTCGGCCGGGCCATTCGCCTGCTAGCGTCCGATGGCCGCTGGCGCTGGGCCAAGATCACCAGCCGCACCAGCGCCACGGCGGTGAAGGTCCAACTGCATGGATTTGCCCTGCCGGACCTCAGCCCGATATCCCGCTGGCGCCTGGGCACGCTCGTGCCGGGGAAATATGTCGAAAGCGGATCGCTCTACGAGGAGCGCCTGGCCTTCAGCCGCAAGTTTTCGGTCTACGCCTCGGCGACGGGGGATTTCAACAATTTCGCATTGGGCGAGAAGGATGACGACGCGCTGGAATTCCTCCAGGCCGGCGGCGGCCAGGCGAACGACATCACGTGGATCGCGGAATCGGACGGCGCGCTGCTGATCGGGACGCTCGGCGGCATCCGCGCGCTCTCCGGCTCCGGCATCGACGAGGCATTGACGCCGTCCTCGTTCAAGAACCGGCGCTCGCGCACATCGGGCTGCGCCCGCATCCGCCCCGTCGATGCAGGCCAGTCGTTCCTCTATGTCACGCGCTCGCGCCGCTCGATCGCCGAGCTGACGCAGGCTTCGACCGGCCGCTTCACCTCCGACGATATCGGCCAGATCTCCGAGCATATCGCAAAGCGTGGCGTGGTCGAGCTGGCGTTCCAGACCGACCCCGACCCGATGCTCTGGTTTCCGCTCGATAATGGCGAGCTCGGCGGCTACACCCACCAGCCCTCGCAGGAGGTGCGCGGCATGCACCGCCACCGCCTCGGCGGTACCGTCGCCGGTTCCGGCTGGGCGGCCGTCGAAAGCGCTGTGGTGACGCCCGGCCAGGATGGCGTCGACGACATCTGGCTGATCGTCAGGCGGACCATCGGCGGCGTGACCAGGCGCTATATCGAGATCATGACGGCGCCGTTCGAGTATGGGGCGTTGGAGGATGCCTTCCAGGTCGATTGCGGCCTGACCTATTCGGGCGCCGCCGTCAACACCGTGTCCGGGCTTGGCCATCTCAACGGCGAAAAGGTCGACGTGCTGGCCGGCGGCAAGGTCTATCGCGGGCTGCCGGTCGCCTCCGGCCAGGTGACGCTGCCCGGCGGCGCCGTCGCGGCCAGATGGCAGGCCGGGCTTGCGTTCCAGTCGCAGGCCGACACGCTGGAGCTCGACGTCGCCGGCCGGGACGGCTCGATCCTCGGGCGGCGCAAGAAGGTGGCGGGTGTCATCCTGTCCCTGCTCGAGACCGACACGACAGGGCTTCAGGTGCAGTCGCTGATCCGCGGCCGCTGGGAAAGCGTGCGCATGCCCTCCATCGTCGCGCCCGACGGCAAGGCGAGCCTGTTCACCGGCAATGTCGAGGTGCCCATCGACGACAGCTGGGAAGGGCAGGGCCGGGTGCGGATCCGCCACGTCAACCCGACGCCCTGCACGATACGGGCATTTACGCCAGTGTTCGACGCCGAGCCGTAGGGCGAGCTGGCGTTCCTCGCCCCCGCGAGGCGGGGGAGAGGTGGCCGCGAAGCGGTCGGAGAGGGGGCCTTCGTAAGGCGCAGGCGCTTCTGCCGGAGAGTCCGGCACAGCTCGGCGCCATCCCCTCTCCGTCTCGGCTTCGCCGAGCCACCTCGCCCCACTTGGTGGGGCGAAGAACCCAGGCTGAATCAACGCCGCGATCCTTCGCGCCTCCCTCTGCCCTGCCAATCTCCTCCACAAGGGGGGAGATCGGCGCTCCACCGCCTCCAGCCCACCACAAGGAACCCATCCCGTGACCACATCCCCCCATGCCGAACAGCTCGGCAGGGCGCGGACGGCTGCCGAATATGCTGCCGTCATCGCCTTGCTCGATGCCGACCTCAATGATGCGATCGCCCGCCGGCGCGGCTGCGAACAGGCCGAGGACCGCGCCGTTTTCGGCGACGGCGATCTCTCCGCCGCGCGCATCGCGCTGGACGACTGCAACGACGTCGTCGCGCTGCTGGAGAAGATCATCGCGGCAGCGGACAAATGCCGTGCCGAGGCCGCCGCGGCAGAGGCGCGCGCCGCCGTCGAGGCGCTGGGCGGGCAAGCGAAAGCCAAGGCGGAGGTGCTGACCGAGCGCTGGCGCGCCGTGCGCCGCCTGGTCGAGCTGTTGCGCCAGGACCTGTTCGAGGCCGATGCGCTCGCCCGCGCGCTCGCCACCGCCAACGGCCTCTTCGACGCCGCCGGCATGCCTGACCTGAAGGTGAACCTGGCCGTTGCCCGTCGCGCCGCCATGGCCGGGCCGCGCGCGGCGGCGCCGGCGCGCCTCAGCCGCCCGGCGATCCAGGCCGACAGGCTGCTTCTGTCGTTCACCAACCCCGGCGGCGCGCTCGACCCGCGACCGGCGCTCGGTTCGCGCCCGGCCAGGAAAACCCCCATTGCCGCATCCCAGCGAGGCTGACCATGTGCACATTAGCCCTTCTCGGCACGGCCATCTCCGTGGGTGGCGCATTGATCGAAGGCCGGCAGCAAAACCAGGCGGCCGGTTACCAGGCCAAGGCCTACGGGCAGCAGGCGCAGGCCGATGCGCAAAGTGCCGCCTTCGAACAGAGCCAGGAGCGCCACAGGCAGGATCTGCTGCTTTCGCAGGCGCGGGCCCGGGCGGGCGCCTCCGGCGTCGGCCTATCGGGCTCGCCGGCCGAGGTGCTGGCGGCCAATGCCAGGCAAGGCCAGCTCGACCTGAAGGCGATCCAGTACGGCTCGGCGCTGCGCCGCAACACTCTCGACAGCCAGGCGGCGCTCGCGCGCTACTCCGGCAGGCAGGCCGCGGCGGCGTCGATCTTCAAGGCCGACGGCAGCCTCGTGTCCGGTTTCTCCCGTCTCTACGACCCGACCAAGGCCGTGACCTTCGGCAAGGGCGCCTTCCCGCCGGCGCCGGGCGGCGCCTTCACGGGAGGGCTCTACTGATGGCGACGATTCCACTCCAGCTTGCCCAGCGCCGGCTCGAGGCCGGCAATGGCGTTTCCTATCCCGAGGGGTCGCCGGCCGGCAGGGCGATGCAGGATCTTGGCGACGAGCTCTCGGCCGTCGCCGAGCGCTACCGGCAGATGAAGGAGCGGCAGGAAGCGTTCGACGCGGAGCTCGCGCGCCGCCGGTTCGCCGACCGCATCGCGCAGGCGGAAGACGACGTGGCGGCGAACGCGCCGGCCGACGGCAGCGGCCTGCACGATGCGATGTATGGCGAGGTCGATCCGCGCAGCGGGCAGGTGGTCAAGCCCGGCCTGTTCGACAGGCTGTTCGACGAGGCCCTGCCTGAAATACCCGAGAGCCGGCGCGCCGCTTTCGCCAGGCAGAAGGAACCGATGCGCGCGGCCGGCTCGCCGCGCATGGCGCAGCGGCAGCAGGCACAACGCGATGAGTATGAGCTGGCGGAGTGGGCGAAGGTCGACACCATGTCCACCAGCTCCATCGCAAAAGGCGACCCGAACGACATCGGAGCTTTCGAGGCGATCCGGCAGAACGGGTCCGATCTGATCGCCAAGATCGGAAACCCGGTTATCAGGCAAGCGGCGGAAGTGGCCTGGCGCAGCAACACGGCCAAGGCACTGGTTCAGGCGATGATCGCCCAGGATCCGAAGCGGGCCGCCGAGATGTTGGGCGGGGCGCAAGCTGGAAGCCGGCTCAAGTATGATACGGCGGAGGCCGTTGATGGCTCTAATGCCTCGGGCATCTCTAATGCAGCTATAGCAGATGGTGCTGGCAAGCTGACGCCGGTTAACAGTAGTGCGCAGGCGTTCGACCGAAGCATCTCGTCGACCCCGGATGACAAGTCGGCCATCCCCCTGGATGCCATTACCTACTTGAAGCCCGGCGATCTTGCAGCACTAAGGGATCAGGCCAACACGGCCACCGCTGCACAATTGGTCGATGCCCGCGCCAAGGTGCAGCTGGCGGAGCAGAACGCTCCGGCTGTCATCGCCAGTACCGGCGAATATCCCGAGGAGAGACCTACCGCACAGGATTTCGTCAATATCTATGGCCTCAAGGAGGGCGCCGAGCACTTCCAGGCCTTCGACACGACATCCAATGTTGCCGCTGCGGTCTTCGATATGCGCCGCGCGCCGAACCAGGCGATACACGCTCAGCTCCGAGACTTTGAGCCCGGTCCCAATGGCTCGCAGGAAGAGTGGGCGCGATACGAAGCAAGGATTGGCGGCGCGGAATTCGTTCTGAGCGCCAGGCGGGCCGACCCTGTCGCCTATGTCAGCCAAATGCTCCCGGGCCGGGCTCCCGACTGGGACAAGATCACCACTCCCGAGGGCTATAAAGCCGCCATCACCTGGGTCGTTGCAGCCCAGGGGGAGATGGGTTTCTACAAGATATTGCCGTTGCCGTGGACTGCCGCGGAAAGCCTTGCTGCGAAATTCATCGATCCAAGCGTGCCGTGGCGGCAGCGCATGACCGATCTGAGCACGATTTTTCTGGCGGTCCGCGATCCACGCCTGCGCTTCGGGATGGCCGAGCAATTGTTTGCCTCCGGCTTGCCTCGGCTGCGACAGAACGCGGCAACCGATCCGAAGCTGACACCAGCAGATATCCAGGCACGAGAAGATGCCTTGGCGGCCGCCCTGTTGGCCGTCGCATTGCATCCGGCTCGATCACAATACAATGCTGAGTCGTTTTGGCTGCAACCTGTCCAAGCCGCCGATGACGTGGCCCGGCTGATGGCCAAAGGGATGACTCTCGGCCACGCGGATAAAGCCGCGGCCAGCCTCAGTTCGCTTTTTTCCGACAAAAGCTACGAGGAGTTGCTCGCTGCCGAACGAGCCGCGACGGAAGATGCCGAAGACCGGGCAGGGTCGGCAGCCCTGCCGGCGGAACTCCTTGGTGGTGTCATCGCCGGACATGGTCTGGCGAGTTCGGGCATCACTCTCACAGGCAGGTTGGGCACCGCAGCCTTGGAGGGCCTGACCGGCCTGGCCGCACGAACCGCCCTCGCCGGCGGCGAGGGTGCAATATATGGCGCCACATATGCGCACGGCCTGGATGAGGACATGCTGCGCGGTGCAGCCGCTGGGGCCCTTTGGGGGGCCGGCGGCAATGTCCTTGCCGAGGGGCTCAGCGAGATCGGTAGGCAGGTGACGGCGAGGCTCACCGGCTCGCTGGAAGGCTCGACAGCATCTGAATTTGTGGACAGCAGACCCGCTGAAGAGGCAACCGACGCACTGCGAAATGAAGGCGTTCCGACGGCGACGGAAGTCGAGGCGTTGGAACGCTTTCCTACCACAGGGAATCCGGCTGCAAAAATCTCTGACGGGGACGATCTAAAGCTTGTTGCGACCAAGCGCACGACCACGAACAGAGCTCTTCGTAAGGAATGGGAACTACTGCACGGCAAACCCTGGCCCAAAGATCCCAAGACAGGTCGAAATATGGATGTTTCCCATGAGAAAGCTCTGGCCGACGGTGGGCTAGATCACGTATCAAATATTAAGCCTCGTACCAGGGAAGAGCACATAAGGCTCCACATGGAAGCCGGCGATTTTCAGCGTTGGGCTAGGAGACGATGGCTGCGGGCTAAGATAAGTAGTGGAGAGAAATTGTGAACAAAATTACCCCGGATCTGAGTAAAGTAAGCCGCCTTCCTCTACCAGCAGACGACCCAGATGCAGATGGTGACCTTGACAACGCTCTTCTGGAGGCTCGTGAATATATCAAATCATACGACTGGGTAAGGAGAATCGAAGGCGAGTATTTCGGATATGGTGCCGAAGGGATAATATACATTTTTCTCTTCGAGATTTCACCCGGGAAACCAGATGTGCCACGATGGATATGGGTGCTCGTCGGTGATGTACCCCCAGCGTACATGCCCGGTGACGATTTGGAGACCCCGTACGAGGCGCTGGACGGATATATCGGTGCAATGGATGAGTGGGTTGAAGCTGCGCGGCAAGGGAAGTCCGTGGCGAAGCTCATTCCCGTTAATGTCCCGGCGAATCCCGCCAACGCCGAGATGTTGAGTGGACGGCTTAAATTCCTCGACGAAAAGATTCTGCCGCTGCTTCAAGAATGATGTCTCGGCAAGCAGAAGAGCCTAAGATAGGGATAAATGGAAGTTCGAAGGTCCAGAAAATTTGGCCGTCATATCGACCCGAAAAATATTTGGTGGTGGCGGCTGGGTTGCCTACGCCTCACATGATGCCGATGATGAGTCGTGGCAATTCTACGGAGATGAAGCTGAAGTTGATCAAGGCGACCTAATTTGGTGGGTTTGGCCGAAGTGGTAGAGCTTGATAATACGGTTGCACAATTGGCAGATTTGCCAGTGGGTGGCATGCTCGGCGCGATACAAAGACCTCACCATGGAGGCGGAGCAAAATGCCCGACGAATTTCCGGAACTGAAGGAGAGCTAGTTCCGTCATCCAAATTCCTGGTGGGGTGAATTTCTGGCCAGTCGGCGCCCGATGGCCGAAGAATACAATTTTAAGCAAATGTTTCCGGATTGGTCTATTCTGTTACCTGGCGGCAGTTCAGGTGCAATACAGCGGAAACACCCAGGGAACACCTTGGCATTAGGGCTGCCAGTGCACTTCGATGGCGCAGCTGGCAGCTCTGCGATGTATAATATTAGCTAGGCGTAAACTTTGGCATGTTCGTTGCACCTTACCCCTTGAGGGGGCCACAGGGGTTGGAACCGATGTATCGAAATGACACAGAACTGTTCGCGCGGGCGAGCGAGCGGGGCATTACGATCTATCAACGCTCGAAAACGGTGTGGATCGCGGCCGGAAGCTACCGGGACCGCGACTATGCGGTGAAGGGGCGGACACCCGCCCTTGCGCTCGCCTTGTGGAAGGAGGCCACCAGATACAGCGGGTCGGGACTTTAGAGCCTGTCCTTGCCGTCTGGATGAAGCCTCAAAGGCGATCTAGACGCCCGCTACGCGACAGAACATCTGCAAAGCCGTCAGGGCGCGGGCCTCGGTCGGCTCTTCGCCTCCTGCCTGTGAATCCGCCGGCGCCGTCACCGCTCCAACGGATTTGTACCGGGAAGCGAACGGCCTTTCTTCTGCCGTGCGGTTGTCGTTTGCAGCGACGACAATCGCGGATTTTTTCATCGGAAATCACACCTTGTGGAAGCGCTGCGACATTGACGCTCCCATAGCGCAAGCCACCGCAGTGCGCGGGTGTTAACACGGCAGCCAGTCCGGGAGCAAGCCGGCATTGCTGCTTGTTCAGGAAGTGCGTGCCCAAGGACAGAAAACCGACCGCTGAATTGTCTCTCGCCTGGCCGAGCGATCGTGACCAAACTTCTCAAGGAAGAACCTGAATGACCGTGGCGCCGTGGCCGCACGGGCCAGCGCTTATCCCATCCGAACCCGTCGCCACGCCGCCAACCAACCCGAATTCCAAGCCTTGCTTTCGCGAGGCTTTTTTTATGGAGCAAGCCTCATGGCCCGACCCGCAACTGCCGCCGTTCGCCTGCTGACGGGCGAGCGCGAACCCGTGCGCCTGGCGACGACGGCAAATCTGGAGACGGTCATCGTCGACGGCGTTGCCTGGATCCTCGGCCTGAAGACGATCGACGGGGTTTTGACCGCCGTCGGCGACCGGGTATTGGTCAAGAACCAGTCGGACGCCCGGCTGAACGGCATCTATACGGCGAGCGAGGGCTACTGGTACCGCGCGGCCGACGCCCGCACCGCGCGCACGATGCAGAAGGGAACGACCGTTCACGTGCAGGAGGGGGTTGTTTCGGGTGGCCTGGTCTACGCTTTCCAGACCCTCAACCCGGTGATCGGCACGAGCGACATCGTGATCTCCTACTATCTGTCGGATGATCCGCTCGGGGATATCGGCGGAGCGCTGGCGGGAGTCATCCACATCGCGGAACTCGCGCGCGACCTGGCCCAGCAATATGCCGCCGACGCCGCGCAGGTTTCGGGCGTCAACGTGCCGATCTACGCATCCGTGGCGACGGCATCGGGCTCGACGATCGCTGCCGGCGTCAAGAGCATCAGGACCCAATTCTACGCCCCGGTCTTCACGACCCCGGCAACCCTGGTGGGCGGCGCCAACTATGCCCGCATGTCGCGCGCGGCGATCACCGCCGGCGGCTACCCGGCGCTGGCCTATTTCCGCTCCGCCGACCGTTTCATGCCGGACGGCACGACCGATGCGGTCAATGGCGGCTTTTGGGTGTTGAATGAAAGCGTCGTTGACTTACGTCAACTGGGCAGTGGGTTCGGCAACGCAGCGGCCGACACCGCGGCGCTGATTGCGGCGGTCCAGATCGTCGACGGCAAGGATCGCGGCACAATCCGCCTGCCACCAACGAATATCACGATCAACCAAACGATCGACATCGCTCTCGGACTATTCGATGTTGAAGGCTTCGGCCGCGACGTTTCGACCATCACAAGCGCAATGATCAATGGCGCGCCGCTGTTCCGTCTGGTCGGCCACACATTGCGGCTCGGATTTCGCGATTTTAAAGCGCTTGGCAATCAATTGACCGGGACCGCCGGCAACGGCCATGCCTTCGCGCTATGGGATACGGATGGTTTTCAAAGCGGCTCTGCACTGCCGCAGGGCGTCGTCATGGAGCGCATCTGCATCGACGGCTTCCGTGGCACTGGGCCAGAGGGGGGGGCGCTCGACAGCTTGGGCACCATCGCGGCTTGTGGTGTCAACAACAAGGGCGGCCTCGGCTGCACGTTCCGTGACATCGAGATACTTCGGTGTGGCGGCGGCATGTACATGGGCTACACCCAAAATTGCCTCATCGACAGCCCGCTCTTCTCCCAGATCGACCGTTTCGGCATTCTCGATTACCGTGCGGCATCACTTCGTATTCAGAACGGCGACGTGCAGGACTGCTGTGGCGACGGCACAAATCTGACCGTTCCAGAGACGATGCCCTGCGCCAACATTATCTCTTTCTTTGGCAATGGGACGATCATCGAAGGGGTGAAGACGAAGGGGGCCGGTGGCAACTGCCAGATTTATGTCGTCCACGGGGCTGGCATCAAGGTCGATAAAAACTGGCTCCAAGTCTACATGCTCAACGATGTGCCGCACAACGGCATCATCATCCATAGGACGACTGGCTTCTCTTGCGACAACAATACGTTCGCGATGTCTCAGTCTACCTATGTGGCTAGTCAGAAAAACCAGGGCATTCAGATCACCAACGATCAGGCCAACGACCCGGTGAGCGGATCGGTGCGCGGCAACCAGTTTACGTTCTCCCCAGGCATGGGTATCTCGTCCTTCATTCGCATCGGGGCACCTTCAGGCAATCGCCTGTTCAGCGGCTTGATTGTGGAGGGGAACGTCTTTGGCGGCTTCCTCCCACCGAGCTCCGGCCTCACCGTCGACAACGGCATTCTTGTGGAGAATGCCAAGCTTATCGGGTGTCGTATTGCTAACAACGTCTTCGATGCCACAAACGGAGTGACGTTCACCAACGGCATCCGCTTTGCCAACGTCACCGATGGCGGCAAGAACTGGCTCGCGGGCAATGCGATGAACCTTAGCCTGGGCACGATCACCACGCCCTTCAACGGCATATCTGAAAGCGAGCTCCGCACCATTGGACAGGTATTCCTCAATCCGACGCCAGGCATCCCGACGGGGACAAGTCTGACTGTGCAGGTTGCCGTACCAGGTGCCGTTCGTGGTGACTTGGTAACGGGCATTGGATTTAGCGCCGACCTGCTGGGCTGCACGATTAAGTACGCCGGGGTCGTCACCGCTGACATTGTCGACATAATCATTGCAAACGATACAGGGGTAACGAAGGACCCTGGCAGCGGCGTGATGACTGTTGTGGTCCGCAAATGGCAGTTCGGAGGCTAATCAACGGATCAACGAATCACCAAAGAACATAGCCAGGAGGTTGCCGGCGACCATCAACCAGAAGAAGGCTTGGAAAAACGCGTTCCTCCAGACTAAGCCGAACACCTCGACACATGCAATCCGCCAACGATCTCCTTCGGCAAGATACTGGTGGGCCATCCATCGCAAGGTTTTCATTAGAGAATACCTTTGGCCCAATAGCCGAAGAAAACAACCTGTGACGCGAGAGCCGCAATTAGTATAAGGCGGCGCCAGTGAAGATCGGGAATGCTGGAGATTGCAACCGCAAGCGCTGGAATCGCAAGAGCGACGAACCGGATGCCATTCTGATTGTAGAGGTACATCCCGAAGCAGAGTGATGAAGCGAGAACTACAACAAACGCGGCAAACTTCCTGCTGAACAGGTGATCAAAGAAGAGGAAAGGGACAGCATACGCCGTTACCATCATCGTCAGCAGGAATCCGCTCGTAGTAATTTCTATCGTCGCTCGCCTGTCGCCGATCGAGCCCAGAAGATAGCTTTTGAGGATGGTCACGGCGACAACTATGGCCGCTATATAGCATGTCGAAATTAGCACATGTCGGCGCCCGCAAATATCGGAGCCCGTGATAATTTGGCCCACTGCGAACGCGCCGGCAAAGACCAGAACCGCAGAATGAATAAAGGGTGCAATTCCCACCAATGCATATTTGACCAGGCGCCATGGCAATAGGAGGGCCAGATAGATTGCGGCCATGGCGACAGCCGACCGTACTTGAGAGAATACGAGATCGATTAACTGAGGGTGGATTAGCAAAAGGATGTAGGCTGGGGACGAGGCTTTGACTGCCACGTAGACGCTGATGACTACCAAGGAGATTAAGGTCAGGGTAGAAAAGATGCTGGCTAGTTCGAAGCTCTCTTTGAGAGCGTAGATACCCTTCCGCCAAAGGTATTCTTGGGCATACCAATCGATCAGTGAAGCGGTATCAGGAGAAACATAGTATGCCCTTTTGTCGAAATTCTGGATGTAGTTCTGCAGATCGGGAAATGGCGTTCCTCTGACCATCACCCAGTTCACCATCCATATGCACAGGGCAACCGCTACGCCGATCGTGGGCTTTGTCAGTCTTTGTAGCTTCCCCATAGTCTGACGAGTCTGGGAGGCATACGATTGGTTCACCCACATTTCATGCCCGACGCGCCAGCATAGTCTTCTCTCAAAGTGTTCGTCTTGAGTTGCAATTTTCTAACCATGTGCGGTCAGGCGCGCAAGGCGATCTTAAGTTTGACACACATCGACAATTATCGCTGGTGGACAGAGCGGTAGCTTTCCAACCTAAACCAAGCCGAGCCGGCGATTGAAACCCATGGCCGCGCGGTCAGGCTCAATCGCTGGGTGGCGCGCTAGGTCGGTTTCTTGCGCAGGATCAGCAATGCTTCGTCGCCATCGGGAAGTACTGCACCTTCAGGTAGTCATCGGCCGCCATGGGGCGGGGTGTCGATGTTCCGGCGCATGCCGAGATAAAGCCTGCGGGCGATATTTCTGAGCAAGGTCTCGCCTCCGATGGTTTATCCGGGCTGTCGTCTCGTCACCGCCTGATGCCCCAGGCATAGGTTCTTTGCTTGGACGCGTTCAGACGGCGCACCTCGTACCGGCCCTGCCGCTCGATCTCGGCGACCGCTTCGACCACGCCATCGAAGGACCCTGGCGTGACGTCGTCGAATACGACCATGTCGCCCTCGCGCTGAACGCCCGAAACGCAGCGATGCTCGGCCAGCACGTTCTTCCTGGTGTGCTGCGCGTCGATGAAGGCGAAGTGGATCCGGTTCACGCCGACCCTGGGCAATTGAAGGAGTGAATCGCCTTGCAGGAAAATGATCCGGTCGGCCAGCGGCTGCCAAGGCCGAAGCAGTTCGGCGCGCGACTTCCTGCCGTCATGGTCGTCGATGCAATTCCAGTAGAAGCGATGATGGTGCGGCAGGACGTCGAGCGTGACGACATGCCCGCAGGCGCCGGCATCGGCGAGTGCCTTGGCCATGCAGATCGCGGAGAAACCACGCGCGGTGCCGGTCTCGACGACGGTGGTGAACGGCCTTGGGCTGTCGGCCAGCTGGCGGCGAAGAAGACTGTAGAGCACCCGCCCGTGCGGGTAGGCGAGCGCGCTGGTCTTGATGGTGATCTGGGTGTGGAGGGCCAGTTCGTCGAGCCAGTCGCGATCGACGGCAAAGCCGGTTTCGGCCTCGAGCCTGTCGATCTCAGCGAATGAGACGCGCCGGGTGGCTTCGAACAGCCTCAGATATTCCTCTTTCGAGGCACGCGGCGCCGAGCCCAGCGGGTCGACGTTCCAGCGGCGATCGATGGCGGCCGACAGCCTGTTGAAGGCCAGGCGCCGCGCGGCGCCAACAAAGTCTCTCATCCCAGACCTGTTCGTCCCAAAATTGTATTTTTTCTAACCATGCGCCGGCCGGCGCGCAAGGCGACCTCCGGTTTTGACGCACTGCAAGTAGGCACCGAGGCGCGCGCAACGGCGACTATCCGCACCCCTGTGCTGCCGGCGATCACCCACTCACCTCATCCACCAAGAAATCGAAAGGGATATCATGGACCGCAATTTTACGCGGGCGCTTGCGCTCGTCCTCAAATCCGAAGGCGGCTGGTCGGACAATCCGGCCGATCCGGGCGGCGCCACCATGAAGGGCGTCACGCTCGCCAATTTCCGCCGCTACGTGAAGGCGGATGCCGCCAAGGCGGATCTCAGGAAGATCAGCGATGCCCAACTCGCCACGGTGTACCGCCGCTTCTACTGGGATGCGGTGGCTGGCGCCGAGTTGCCCGACGGCGTGGATTACGCGGTGTTCGACTATGCCGTGAACAGTGGGCCAAGCAGGGCGGCGAAATATCTTCAAGCAGTGGTCGGCACCGCCCAGGACGGCCGCATCGGGCCCGAGACGCTCGCTGCCGTCGGTTCCAGACCGGCCGCCGTCGTCATCGACAATCTCTGCGATGCCCGCCTGGCTTTCCTGAAGCGGCTTCCGACCTGGCCGACTTTCGGCAAAGGCTGGTCGAGGCGGGTCGGATCCGTCCGCGCACAGGCGCTGCTGCTGACGGCTGTCGGGGCAGGCGAGGCATCGGCCACGCGGCCAGATCCTGCACCGGCCGCTGCTGCGGCGGCGCCGGGCGGCGCTGCTGCCGTAGATGCCGTCGAACCGGTCGCGGCGGCGCCTGCCGGCGCCAACATCCCAGCTGCCACCAAGGCGGGCGGGATCATTGTCGCGTGCCTGCTCGTCGCCTACGCCGCCTGGCACCACATCGCCGCCGCCTTGCAAGGAATGTTCTGATCATGGCCACCACAACCCAGCCGACCATCCGCCCGACCAACAAACTGACGGCCGCGACCATCGCCGCCGCCGCCGTTTCGATTTCCGGCGTCTTCGTGCGCAATGTCTGGCCATCCTGGTACGATGCCGAGACATGGGCCACGCTGCTGCCGCTAGCCGTCTTTGCCGTCGGCTATCTCGTCAAGGACGCGCCAAACCAATGAGCGCGCTCCTCTCCTTCCTGCTCAGCAATTCGACCGTTCTCGGCATCGGCGCAGCCATCGTCGCTGCGTTTGGCTGGGGTGTTCGCCAGCGGCTTGCCGGCGAGCGCGCCGAACGTAGCCGGCAGGCCGCGGCCGAGGCGGCGGCGCGCGACGTCGCCGACCAGGTTGACAACGACATCGGCGCGCTACCCGCCGCCACTGCCCGAAAGGAGCTCAGGTCATGGGCAAGGGATTGATTGTCGCAGCGGCCGCAGCACTTGTCGCGGTAGCCGGCTGCACCACCGTCACCGGCGGATTTTGCGCGGTCTCGAGCCCGCTGCGCTTGTCCGCATCCGCCGTCGCAGCACTGTCGGATGCGGAAGTCCGGACGCTGCTGGCGCACAACCGCAAGGGCGAGAAACTGTGCGGGTGGAAGCCATGACGATCGTGTTGCCGCTCGATTCGGGCCCTGCTGCTCGGGGACCGCTCATCTTCGGTGCCGGATCGGTCGTTCTGTTTCCTGATCGCGAGACAATGAAATGATGCATGATCTTTTCGACCTGCTCGGTATTAAGGTGCCGGTGGTGGTCGCCGGCCTTTCCGGCGGCATATTGCGCGCGCTGTCGCGCCACCGCTACAAACCGCGCGAGATGGTGGCCTCGCCGATCTGCGGCGCGCTAGCCGCCGCCTATCTGACGCTGCCCGTGGTCCAGTATTCCCGCGCCATGGGCCTGCCGATGGCCAATGACGACACCACGACCCTGGCGGCCGCATTCCTCATCGGCGTCTGCGCGATGTGGATATCGGATATCGTATTCGAGGTCGTGGTGCGCAGGTTCAGGCCTGGGGAGTGACGCCGCGCGTCCGTGGTGATCGGCAGCAGGACGCGCCCGTCGACTGGACGAAGCCGACGACAATGCCCATCTATGGGAAATCCTGGAGCGGCTGTCATAGCGCCGGGCCTCCAGTTTTATCGTGCGCAATTCCGGACGGAAACGGCTACAACCTTTCCCCGGAGTTGCTTTGGGGAGATTTGATATGGCGACTTCAAGCGAACGCGCGGTGCTTGCCGGCGGCTGTTTCTGGGGCATGCAGGATCTGATCCGACGCATCCCGGGCGTCCTGTCCACGCGCGTCGGCTACAGCGGCGGCGACGTGCCTGATGCCACCTACCGAAACCACGGCACCCATGCCGAAGCCATCGAGATCAATTTCGATCCCGCCAGGGTGAGCTACCGTACGCTGCTGGAGTTCTTCTTCCAGATTCATGATCCGACGACACGCAACCGCCAGGGCAACGATGTGGGGATGAGCTACCGTTCGGCGATCTACTACACCAGCGATGAGCAGAAGCGCGTCGCCGAAGACACCATCGCCGACGTCGACGCCTCGGGCCTGTGGCCCGGCAAGGTGGTCACCGAGGTGGCTCCGGCCGGCGCGTTCTGGGAAGCCGAACCCGAGCATCAGGACTATCTGCAGAAATACCCGAACGGCTACACCTGTCATTTCGTCAGGCCGGGCTGGAAGCTGCCGGTTCGCGAAAAGGCTGTATCGTAGACGGCGCCCGAACCGAGACGAAGGCCGATGGCGGTTTACGTCTCAGGCGCCTGCCTGTTCGGCGAGGGTGAAACATAAAGAGACGGAAACGCCACGGAACAGACGCCCCGTGGCGTTCTCCAGCAGTTTCGGCGAATGGCTACTTGCCGCAATGCTTGTCATTGACGGTCGGCGAAGCGGTGCCCGGAGCGGTGTGGCTGGCATCCGGCTGAGCACCTTGTGGGCTGGCCGGACAGTTCCGGTCCGCGTTCGAATTCATGCCGTCGGGCATGGCGGTCGTGCTGCCGGTCGTGCCAGGATCCACAGTGTTCGGCGGTGCCGGCGTGTTCGGGTCGACCGTGACCGACTGGCCGCTGCCGGGCCCATTATTATTGGCGCCGTTTCCGCCAGCACTTTGCGACATCGCCGAAGTCGCGAGACCAATTGTAAGAGCCGAAGCTGCGAGGATTTTCATGAACATGGTTTGTCTCCATTTCTGTGAAGTCTTCGCTCGTTTCCACGAAGTTCGTCGCGTTTGCGACTATAGGGACAACCACTCGTCGTGGCTAAGGTTCCGGACAAATTTCCCTCAAGACCGGGCCCGACGGAACCGCCCATAAATCAGGCCTGGCGCAATGCATTTCCGGCGATGGTCCTGAAAAAAACAGCTTTCATAGCCGCCCGATTGGTGCTTTAACGCGTCCATCCACAGGGGTGCTCCGTACGGTCGGGGCTGAGACGGGGGGCGGCAAGCCCACAGACCCTAGAAGCTGATCTGGGTAATACCAGCGGAGCGAGGCGGGCGATGTTTTCAGGCGCACAGATTTCCCTATATCCCATGTCCGGCGATTTTGTCGGCGTCATCCTTGGCGCGCTCGGGGCACTGGACCCCTATCGTGATCGACTGCGGATCGAGACCGACGATATCTCGACCTTGCTTGTCGGGCCGCCCGAGGTGCTGTTTCCTGCCATGCGCGACCTGTTCGTGGCGGCAGCGCGCAGCGGCAAGCATTGCGTGCTTTCGGCCGCCATCTCGCGCGGCTGCCCGGGCGAGCCGGACGATCCGATCTGCCGCTCCGACGCGTTTGGCGGACCTGCCGGGCCGCTCGGCCCGCGCAAGGAAGCGGCTATCGCCGCCGTGCGCGGCGTGGCCGTCACCGGCCAGCCGGCGGCGGCGCAGTTCTCGCTTTACGTCATGGGCACCGACGACCACATGGACGAGATCTATGGCTGCATCGACTTCCTGAAGCAGTCGGGCGTATATGAGCGCTCCAAGCATTTCTGCACAAAGTTGCGCGGCGACGCAGGCGCCATTTTTACCGCACTCAACGAGGCCTTTTGCCGCTTCGGGCCGGGTGCCGGTCACGTAACGCTCGACGTCACCGTCTCGGCCAACAGCCCCACCGCCGTCTGACGGCGCGCCCCGCGCCATCCGCTCCGGGTACCTGCGTGTCCTCCCCGTCCGCCCCTTCGCGTCCGATCGTGGACCTCATCGCCAGAACCGCTCCGGCGATGCTTTCGGTGGGGCTGCTGCTAGCCGCGTGGGAACTCTATGCGCGCTTTGGTGGCATCAAGCCGACAATCCTCCCGGCGCCATCGCGCGTCTTCGCTCAGGCAATGCTCAACCGGCACGCGCTGGCCGATAACGCCGTGCCAACCCTCCGTGCCACGCTCGCAGGCTTTGCCTGTTCGCTCGGCGGTGCCTTTGCGATGTCGATATTGATCGACTTCTCCCAGCCATTGCGGCGCGCCCTTTTTCCGGTCTTCGTGGTCAGCCAGACCTTGCCGCTGGTGGCGATTGCACCGCTGGTGGTGCTGTGGTTCGGCTTTGGGCTGATGCCCAAGATCATGCTGGTGGCGCTGGTCACCTTCTTTCCGATGTTGGTGGCTTTGGCCGAAGGATATGAGGCGACGGAGGCTGAGATCGGCCAAATGCTGCGCGCCATGGGGGCAGGGCGCTGGCGTGTCTTCGTCCTGGCGCGGCTGCCCTCGGCGCTGCCCTACTTCTTCGCCGGTGTCAGGATCTCGATCACCTATGCTGTCGTGGGCGCCATCTTCGCCGAATATGCGGGCGCGGCGAAGGGCCTCGGCATCTACATGCTCAACGCCAAGAACAACTTCCGCCCGGACCTGGTGCTGGCCGCCGTCGCCGTCAGCGCCGTGCTGACGCTCGTCCTGTTCGGGCTGACGATGCTGGTCCAGCGCCTTGCCATGCCATGGGAACGGACCGCCGGCGGGCGGGCCGCAGGAAAGGGGCCGTGGCGATGAACCGGCTCGAACTGCGACATGTGCGCAAGGCCTTCGAAGGACTCGACGTGCTTGCCGACATTTCGCTCAGCGTCGGCGCCGGCGAATTCGTCTCCATTCTGGGCCCCTCCGGCGCCGGCAAGTCGACGCTGTTCCAGCTTCTGACCGGCGCGCTTCACGGCGAGGGCGAGATATTCTTCGACGGCAAGCCGCTCGATGACCACGGCCGGCATTTCGCTTTCATGCCGCAGCGCGACGCGTTGATGCCTTGGCGGCGCATTCTTGACAACGCCACGCTCGGGCTTGAGGTGCAAGGTGTCAGGCGCAAGGCTGCCCGCGCTCGCGTTGCTCCGCTGTTCGAGGAATTCGGGCTTGCCGGTTTCGAACGGCATTTTCCGGCGCAGCTTTCCGGCGGCATGCGCCAGCGCGCGGCCTTGCTGCGCACCGTGGTGCAGGAACGCGATATGCTGCTGCTCGACGAGCCGTTCGGCGCACTCGATGCGCTGACCCGCGCCGCCATGCAACGCTGGTTGGAACAGATGTGGCGGCGCCACTGCTGGACGGCGCTGCTGATCACCCACGACGTGCGCGAAGCTGTGTTCCTGTCCGACCGCATCTATGTGCTTTCGGCGCGGCCGGCGCGCGTCGTCGCTGAGATCACCGTGCCGCTGCCGCGTCCACGCGAACTGGCCGGCGGCGCTGCACGGCAGGCCGGCACCCTCGAAGCCGAGATCCTCGACATCCTCCTCAACCCGAGCCACCAGAAGGACACGGACCATGACTGACCTGACGCGCCGGCAAGCCTGGCTGCTCACTGCCGCTGCCGGCCTTCCCCTTGTAGCCCGGCCAGGCCGATCTCTTGCCCAGGCGGCCGCCCGGAAAGTAACGGTGGCGCTGGACTGGACGGTCAACACCAACCATATCGGCCTGTTCGTCGCTCGCGACAAAGGGTTTTACAGCGAGGCCGGCCTCGAGGTCGACATCCTGCCCTACAGCGATACCGGTGCAGGCACGCTGGTTGCCAACCGCGTTGCCGATTTCGGCATCAACGGCTCCATCGGCCTCTTCACCCAGAAAACCGCCGGCGCCGATCTCAAGGCGGTCTATGCCGTGGTGCAGTCCGAAACCGGACGGCTGGTGTTCAATGCAGCGCGTGACGAGATCAAAACCCCCAGGGATCTTGACGGCCTGACCTATGGCGGTTTCGGCAGTGCCTGGGAAAACGCGCTGATCTCGACCATCATCCGTCACGATGGCGGCAAGGGGGCTTTCGAAACGGTGACGCTCGGCACGTCCGCCTATGAGGCGCTGGCCAACGGTTCGGTCGACTTCACGTTGGAGGTCTCGACCTGGGAAGGCGTCGAGGCAGAACTGAAAGGCGTCAAACAGCGAAGCTTCGTCTATGCCGACTACGGCGTGCCCGACGAACACACCACGCTGATCTCCTCTAGCGATGCGTATCTGCGTGCAAATCCGGAATTGGCGTCGGGCTTCATACGGGCAACGCGGCGCGGCTACCAGTTCACCGTCGACCATCCCGAAGAAGCGGCCACACTGCTGATCGCCGCCAACAAGGACGCCCTGACCAATCCGGCATTGATCCACGCCTCGCTGAAGACGCTGATCGACGGGCACTATCTGCGCCGGCAAAACGGCGCCATAGGCAGCATGGACCCGGCCAAGATGGAAGCGATCGGTTCCTATCTCTTCGCCGCCGGCATCCTCCGGAACGGGGACGGCGAGCCCGTTGCCCGGCAACCGGATTTTGGCAACTATTTCAGTAACTTCTATTTGGGGTAGGGATCAAACCGCATCGGGCGCCAGCGCTGCTCAAGCTGATTGCCTTTCGTCAGCCTCGTCAGAGCTGCGCCCAAGGCAAAACCTTTACCGCAATAAAGCACAGAGCGGCGACTGCCATTACGCCCAAACCACTCCAACGCAAAATCCGCGCCCTCCCGAAAAGCCCGTCTAATCTACCCCAAGGCTCAGTGCCTTCTTGCGATCGGCCTGAGCACGCTTGCGGTTGCCCTTGGCTTCCCACGCCCGGCTCCGCGCCTCGTAGGCGGTTGCGAAATCCGGCTTAAGCCTTATCGCCTGGCTGAAATCCGCGATGGCCCCTTCATAGTCCGCTCTGCTGGTTCGGATCACGCCTCGACCGAAATAGCCAAAGGGGTTCTTGTGATCGAGGCTGATGGCCTTTTCGAAATCGTGCAGCGCGGCGACGTCCTCGTGCCCTCCCATCCATAGGAGGCCTCGATCGGCATAGACCCTTGCGTCCGCGGGGTTGAGATTGATGGCCTTTTCGAAGTCGGCAAACGCCCCGTCGTAGTTTTCCTGGAAACTGAGGTTCTGGCCGCGACTGTAGTAGGTCTCGGCTATATTCGGATTGATCGCGATCGCCTGCGTGTAATCGGCAACAGCATGAGCATAATCGTTCTTGGCCTCCCAAGCCATGGCCCGGGCCAGATAGGCGTCATGAAATGCCGGGACCAGTGCGATCGCCTTGCCATACAGGGCTATGGCGCCGTCATAGTCATTTTTCTCATGCAGCCTCCGACCCTTGGCGAAAAGCGCCTTGGCGGCCGAATCAGTATCGCTCGGTGCGGCCGAACCGGCGGCTGAACTGGCGGTGGCCGCCGCCGAGCTGACGGCGCCGAGCGTGGCGGCCGCCATATCGCCCTGTCCCTTCGCAGCCACAGCCGCCTTGCGGGCGACCGCGTAATCGCGATTGTCGGGATCGAGCTTGATCGCCTGGCCGAAGTCGGCGATTGCCTCGTCATAGTCCTTCATGTCAGCACGCGCCATGCCGCGCCCATAATAGCTGGCGTCGTCTTTCGGATCGATCTCGATGGCTATCGAATAGGCGGCAATCGCGCGCCCCGCGTCGCCCTTGGCGTGCCAGGCCATGCCGATGCAGAAGTAGGCGTCGCGCGCCTTTGGATCGAGTGTTGAAGCCCGGCTGCAATCGGCAAGAGCGCTTTCGGCATCGCCTGACGTGATCTTGGCGAGGCCCCGGCGAGAATGAGCCGCAGCAAAATTGGGGGCGAGCTGGATGACCGTGTCGTAATCGGCGATCGCTTGCTCGTAAACGCGTTTGGCGGCCTGGGCCTTGCCGCGGCCGTAATAGGCGAACCGGTTGTTCGGATCGAGCGCAATCGCTTTGTTGTAGGCGCCGATCGCCTGATCGTACTTGCCCATGTCCAGGAAGGCATCGCCGCCAAGGATCGCTTCGAGGGCGCGCGGATCGGTCGCCTCCAGAACCCTTGCGGCCAGCGTGTCTTGGGTGGCAGTGATATCCGGAACGACGGCTCGCTGCTTTTGCTGTTGGGTGTCCGGCAACGGTGCCGGCTTGCTTTGGTCGGCGGCAAGCTGAGCGCCGCAGCTTCCTGCCCGCATCGGATCAAGCTCGATGGCGCGCAGGCAATCCGCCGCCGCTCCGGCGCTGTCTCCCTTGAGTGTCCTTGCGCGGCTGCGCCCGAGATAGGCGTCCGCATTGTCGGGATCGAGGCTGATCGCCTTGTCGAAATCGAGAAGCGCGCCCTCGAGGCCATACTTCGACAGCCGCATCCCCGCACGCTCGATCAAGGTCTTTGCGGCTGCGCGATTGCTGGTCGTATCCTTGGCGGCGGATAAGTTCTCGCCGGGCGCCTGTTCAGCATCATCATCGGTGACAGTGGGATCGAACTCACTCTCGGCGGCGCGGGCGATACCGCGTTTGACATTGGCCAATATGTTGTTGGGATCGATACGGACCGCCTCGTCATACTCGGCCAGGGCCTGTTTCGGGTCGCCCATCCTGTCCCAGGCGATGCCCAGGCCCGCATGCGCCTTGCCATTCTGAGGGTCCGCCTCGATTGCCTGTTGGAAATCGATGATGGCCGCGTCGGTCTTGCCCTTGTGCAGGAAGGCGAGGCCACGGTTGCTGTAGGCAGCGCTGGAGGACGGCTCCAGGCTGATGGCGATGTTGAAGTCCGCGATCGCACGGTCGTCGTCTCCATTGCTGAACCAGTCGGCGCCGCGGTTGAGATACGCGGAAGCGTCGTTCGGATCGAGCGCGATCGCCTCGCTGTAGTCGGCGATCGATCGGTCGTATTGCTTCTGGTCGCCGAGAGCGACGCCCCTTTGGAAATAGGCTGTGGCGCGGCTGCGCGCTGGCTCTGCGGCGTCCTCCGCAATCGCGGAGCAGGCAACAATGCGCTTGTCCGACTCGATGTCCTCGCCGAAGCAGGTTGCATAATCCTTCTCGGCTGCGAGCGCAGGCGTGTTCCGGGCGAGCGCGGCGCCAAGCCCGGCTGAGGGCCACCGGTCGGGCGCAAGGCTTGTCAGCGCGATCGCGGCGGCGAGGAGCCCCGCATCCTTCCACCTCATCATATCGCTGGTCCCCCCAAAACTTTAATCCGCCTTGGCAGCTAGGTTCCCTACTGTTCCTTATTTGTTCCAGAAATGCAAGCATGAATTGCAAATCCGCTCTCACAGATCTGACGATGCAAGATCGAGATAAGTCGAAGCGGATCCGATCTTGACGCTCAACCGCGTGTTTTTGCTGTCGGCTTTATCCTTCTACAATCTCGCCGTTTACGCCGTAGTCACGTTCCTTCAGCTTTATCGTATCCTGCGCGTCGGCCGGTCGGAAAGCCCCGCCATTGCGGCAGGACTGCTGCACGAATTGCGCCGTCGCCTTCTCGACGTCATGCATTAGGTGGAACGCGAACGCGTTCAAAGCGTTGTCTGTGAGCAACATTCTCAACCCAGAAGTGCCGAACCGGCGCGCAAGTGCCTGCGGGAGTGGAAGCCATGAGTCTTGGAACCATCCTTATCATCATCCTTATCCTCGCCCTGCTCGGCGGCTTCAGTGGCCTCGGCGGCGGTCCGTTCTACGGAACCGGTTATTATGGTGGCGGCGGGCTGGGGCTTGTGTTGCTGATCGTCATTATTCTGGTCGTGCTCGGACGCATCTAAAGCGCGTCGTGCACGTCGTTCTCACAAGGCGAGAGCCGCTTTTGGGCGACATGCATTGTTTGGGCGACATGCATTGGTCGCTGATCGCGATCCCGTGACCAATGTCGATGCCGGTGCGCACCGGATCGTGATGCGGGCAAACAGGCTTGTGATCGGGCCTCTGGCGAAACTCCCGTAAGGTGATTTCGGTCCACACCCCCCGTGGAAAGCAAGAGGAGAGGTCCCACCCCTTGTCCTCCTCCAAGGCCCGCCCCGGTTCCCGGAGCGGGCTTTCGTTCTTCTGCCGGGAGGGTCACCGCAGCAGGATCGCGACACGGTGCGACGCGTCCAGCACTGGGGAAATTCCTTCTTCGTTGCCGCCTGCGGCCGGCGGATCGTCGAAAGCAGTGCATCGGGGCACATGACCCGTCCCATTGACAAGTCCGCTATACGAGGAGAGATTAAACAGGACTAGACAGGTTCACTATACAGGTACGAATATGAAGCGGAGCGCGATCAAACTGTCTCCCGGCACGGGCAAGCCCGAGCAGATCGCCACCGTTCTGGAATACGAGATCCGCTCCGGCGTGCTGGGTTTCGGCGACCGTCTGCAAAGCGAAAACGAACTCGTGCAGCGTTTCTCCGTCAGCCGCAACACGGTGCGCAAAGGCTTGGAGGAACTTTCCAGCCGCGGATTGATCACCACAAAGGTCGGTATCGGCTCCTTCGTCACCTTTGACGGCAAGCCGGTCGATGATGCGATCGGCTGGTCGCGCGCGCTGGCCAATGCCGGCGCCAACGCCGAAACGCGGACGCTGCGGCTGGAGGTGATCGAAGACCACGACCTTGCCGTGCTGTTAGGCATCGAAAGTCCGCTCTTCATCGCCGTCGACCGGGTCCGCACCAATGCCAGCGACGGCCATGCCATCTCCATCGAACGCAGCCGCCTGCCGCTGTCGCCAGAGCTGGAGGACGTGCCTCTGCGGGGCTTGCGCGAAGGCTCGCTGCACCAGACGCTACGCGAAGCGGGGCTTGTACCCGACCATGGCGAGGAGTGGGTCGACATCGAGATGTTGAACGCCCATGACGCCGCTATCCTCGGGTGCCCGCAAGGCACACCCTTCCTGCGCGGCCGTCGCCTGACGCGTGCGGCCGATGAGCGGCCGGTCGAATATGTCACCAGCCTGCTCAATCCCGCCCATTTCGCGCTGCATATGAGGTTCTGAGCGATGCCGGAGAACGAGCTTGAGATAGACCGCGCCATGGGTGCGCTCGTCGGCGGGGCGCTGGGCGACGCGCTCGGCATGCCGACGCAGCTTCTGTCGCCTCAGCGCATCGCCGAACTCTACGGCCATGTCGAGGATTTCGTCTCGCCCTTTGCCGATCATCCGGTGTCGAAAGGGCTGCCGGCCGGGACTATCACCGACGATACCGAGCAGGCGCTGCTGCTCGGCCGCATCCTGGTTGCCTCAGGCGACCGCTTCGACCATGCGCGCTGGGTCAACGCGCTGCTCGACTGGGAGCGCGAGGTCAAGGCGCGCGGCAGCTACGACCTTTTGGGACCGTCGACCAAGCGCGCCATCGACGCCATCAACAAGGGCGTGCCAGCCGAGGAGGCTGGGCGCGGCGGCGACACCAACGGCGCGGCCATGCGCATCGCGCCGCTCGGCATCATGATGCAGCCGGAGCCGCTGGATGCGCTCGTCGACAAGGTGGCCGAAACCTGCCGGGCGACACACAACACCTCGATCGCCATTGCCTCCGCCGCGGCGGTCGCGGCCGCCGTCAGCCGCGGCATCGCCGGCGGCGACTGGCGCGCCGCGTCCGACAGCGCCGTCGCGGCGGCGAGGCGGGGGGCGACACACGGCCACTGGGTGACCGGCGGCGACATCGCCGCGCGCGTCGCCTGGGCGCAGGATCTGATCCGCGGCAAGGCGCCGCAAGATGCGGTCCGGCTGATCACCGATCTGGTCGGCACCGGCGTTGCCAGCCAGGAGTCCGTTCCGGCCGCTTTTGCTGTGCTGGAGGTCGCCGGCGGCGATGCTTGGCAAGCGGCGGTCATCAGCGCCAATCTCGGCGGCGACACCGACACGATCGGCGCCATCGCCGCAGGCATGGCCGGCGCCTGCACCGGCCTTTCACGATTGCCGCAGGACCGCATCGCCCGCCTCAAAGGCTTTGACATGGCGGGCGTTCGTGCGCTCGCCGCCGATCTCGTCGCGGCGCGGACTTCGAACAGTCGCCTGGAGCAGGCCGGCCCCGCCAAGGACGCGGCGGCATGAGCGCGCGTCTCGTCCATATCGGCAGCGCGGTGGTCGACTATGTCTACCGTATCGATGCCTTGCCGGCGCCGGGCACGGAGAAGACGGCTTCGAGCTACGCCCAGGTCGCCGGCGGCGGTTTCAACATGATGGTCGCGGCAATCCGCACCGGCATGAAGGTGGTATTCGCAGGCCAGCTCGGCAGCGGACCCAATGGCGACTTCCTGCGCGCCGCCTTCAGTGCCGAAGGCATCGAGACGCTGATCCAGCCATCGCCACTGATGGACAGCGGCAATTGCGTCGCCATGATCTCCAGCGATGCCGAACGCACTTTCGTGTCGTGGCCGGGGGCGGAGAGCGTGCTCAGCCTCGATCTGATGGCGCCGGTTCTGGTGGCACCCGAGGATTGGGTGTTCACGTCAGGCTACACGCTGAGCTATCCCGGCAGCCGCGAGGCGCTCACCGACTGGATCGAGACGCTGCCGGCGGACATTCCACTTGTCCTCGACCCGACGCCGGTCGTTTCGGACATTTCGCGCGCCACCCTGTCGCGGGTGCTCGCCCGCACGACATGGCTGAGCTGCAACGCGACGGAAGCCACCGACATTGCCGGCCCGGGCGATGCCGACGCCCTTGCGGCGCGATTGCTTGCCGATCATTGTCCCAACGCCGACGGCGTCGTCATCCGCTGCGGCGCCAAGGGCTGCCATATCCGACTGGCGGGCGGCTCCGCCCGAACCATTCCCGGTTTCAAGGTGGTGGCGGTCGACACCAACGGCGCCGGCGACACTCATATTGGCGCCTTCGTAAGTGCGCTCGCGCGTGGCATGCCGCCTTTCGAGGCGGCGCGCTACGCCAATGCGGCGGCGGCCATTTCGGTCACCCGCCATGGCGGTTCATCCGCGCCCGCCGACGCGGAAATCCAGACTTTCCTGAGTCGTGCCGACGGTCCCTCGACCGGCGCGCGAGGCCAGGACCGGAAGGCCCATCAGACAGCCTGACAAAGCCCGGGAAGCGGGCAAACAAAGAGAGGAACGAACATGCGCATGCCTGACCTGACTGCTCTTTTGACGGCGACGGCCGTCTTCACCTCCGCACTTACCTTTGCCGCCAAGGCCGATGAAGTGCATGTGCTCAACTGGAAGGGCTACGGCGCCGACGAGCCATGGGCGATCGCCGCCTTCGAGAAGGCGACCGGCCATAAGGTGGTCAACGACTTCTTCAATTCCGAACAGGAAATGCTGACCAAGATCCGCACCAATCCTGGTCTCTATGACGTCGTCATGATCAACGCCGCCTTCAACGACCAGGCAATGGCTGAAAAGCTGATCCAGCCGATCGACACCTCCAAGCTGCCCAACTATGCCGACATCAGCAAGGACAAGGCGAGCTCGCCGATGCTCGACCATGACGGCAAGGTCTATGGCGTGCCGTGGGTGTGGGGCCTGACCGCCCTTGCCATCAACGAAAAGTCCTTCGACAAGCCGCCGACGTCGATCGCCGAAATGTGGAACCCCGCCCACAAGGGCCGCGTCGTCATCCGCGACGACGCCGTCGAGGCGGTGCAGTTCGGCGCCATCGCGACGGGCCAGAACATCAACGACATCAAGGATATGGACGCGGTCAAGACGAAGCTCACCTCGCTGATGCCGCAGATCAAGACCTTCTGGAGCTCGGAGAACGACTGGAACCAGATGGTGGCTTCCAACCAGATCGACATCGGCACCTATTGGAGCGGTTCGGCCGACCGCGCCAAGACGCATTTCAAGCTGCCGGTCTCGCTCGTGATCCCGCAGGAAGGCGCCGTCGCCTGGCTGGACGCCTTCTCCATCCCGGTTGGCTCCAAGAATGTCGCGGGCGCCGAAGCCTTCATCAATTACATGATCGATCCGAAATTCTATGTCGAATGGGTCACCAAGGTCGGTGCACCGGTGTCGGCCAACACCAAGGCGGTGGAAGCGTTGCCCGAGGATTCGTTCAACCGCAAGGTGATGGGTGATCCCACAGTCGCCAAGCGCATCCAGTTCCAGGCTCCGATCACCGATGCGCAGCGCAAGGCCTATCTGGCGCTCTGGCAGCAGCTCAAGGTCGACGTGAAGTAAAACCCGCGCCAGGGCCAGCCGGCGTTCGCGCCGGTTGGTCCTTCCAATCCGGGGAGGAGGATAGCATGGCAGCAGAGGGTGCGGTCGCAGTGCGCGGCGGGCTGAGGTCGGCACTGCCGCTGCTGGCGCCCGCCTATCTCTGGCTGACGGTGGCGATCTTCCTGCCGTTGTCGGCCATGGTGTTCTTCTCGTTCATGACCGACCTGCCGCTGACGGGAAAGCCGTGGGCGTTCACGCTTGGCAACTACGCCGCCTTCTTCTCGCAAAGCCTGTACCTGACACTGCTGCTTGCCTCGCTGCGCCTCGGCCTCGAGGTGACCTTGTGGTGCATCGTCATCGGCTATCCCGCGGCTTATGTACTGGCCAAGGTGCTGAAGGGGCGCAGCCGCGAGGCGATCTTCCTGCTCGTCATCCTGCCGTTCTGGTCGAACGGGCTGGTGCGCATCTTCTCCTGGGCGATGGTTTTGCGCGAAGGCGGCATTCTCGACACCGCGCTCAACGCTGTGCTGCCGTTCAAGATCAACATCGACCTCATGTATTCCTATCCGGCGATCATCATCGGACTGGTGCACTCCTATGTGCCCTACATGGTGCTGACCTGCTATCTCACTTTGCAGGCGATCGACGATTCATTGCTCGAGGCCGGACGCTCGCTCGGCGCCTCGCGGCTGCAGGTGCTGAAGCGGGTCATTGTCCCGCTATCGATGCCGGGCCTGGTGGCGGGCGCGGCCCTCATATTCGTGCCCGTCGTCGGCTCCTTCATGGAGCCGCGGATCCTCGGCGGCCGCAGCGGCACCTTTTACGGCACGGTGATCGAGGACCAGTTCGTCGCCGTGTTCAACTGGCCGCTGGGGGCCGCACTCTCCTTCATTCTGCTGGCCGTCGTGCTGATCATTCTGGCGCTGGCCGCACCGGTGCTGCGGAGGGTGGCGTGATGGCGACGACGCGTATCCTGGAGTGGCTCGGCCGCCTCTATATCGCGGTGCTGCTCGCCTTCCTGTATTTGCCCATCATTATCATGGCGCTGATGTCGTTCAACGTCTCGCCATTCTACCAGCTGCCATTCGAGTGGACGACGGAATGGTACGCCTCGCTGTGGCAGAACGACCAGCTCATCGCCGCCACCTGGAACAGCATCGAGATCGCCGTCATCACCACGGTCATCTCGACCGTGCTCGGCTCGGCGGCGTCCCTGGCGCTCTACCGCAATGAATTCCGCGGCAAGAAATTCCTGCAGGCGCTGTTGTTCCCACCGATCGCCATTCCCTGGCTGATCACCGGCACGGCGATGCTGATCTTCTTCTTCGGCATCGGCATTGGACGCGGCCTGTTCGCCATCCTGCTCGGCCATGTCGCGCTGGCGCTGCCCTATGTCATCGTCGTCGTCTCGGCCCGGCTGCAAACCTTCGCGCCGGAGCTGGAAGAGGCGGCACGGTCACTCGGGGCCAACCAGTGGCAGGTGACGAACCGGGTTACGCTGCCGTGGATCATGCCGGGTGTGATCGCGGGCGGCTTGTTTGCGTTCGCCGTGTCGTTCGACCAGTTTGTGGTGTCCTACTTCCTGGCGACACCGGGGCAGACGACGCTGCCGGTCGAGATCTACGCCGCGATCCGCAAGGGTTTCACGCCCGAGATCAACGCGGTCTCCACCATCATCATCGCGGTGTCGATGGCGCTGATGCTGCTTACGGCGCGCTTCTTCAAATTCGGCGGAGAGAAATAATGGCGGGCGTCCAAGTATCAAACGTCTCGCGCAGCTTCGGCGCGCACAAGGCGCTGGACGACGTCTCGATCGATTTCGTCGATGGCGGCTTCTACGCGCTGCTTGGGCCATCGGGCAGCGGCAAGACCACGCTGCTCAGGCAAATCGCCGGCTTCGATTTTCCCGACAGCGGCCGCATCGCCATCGGCGGCGAAAGCGTCGAGAGGGTGCCGGTCGAGAAGCGGCGCATCGGCATGGTGTTCCAGAACTACGCGCTGTTCCCCAATATGAGCGTCGCCGACAATGTCGCCTTCGGCCTGTCGGTGCGCGGCGAGGCCAAGGCGGTGATTGCCACCGAGGTGCAACGCGCGCTCGACCTCGTTCAGCTCGGCTCGCTCGGCGGTCGCAAGCCGCATCAGCTCTCCGGCGGCCAGCGCCAGCGGGTCGCGCTGGCGCGCGCCATCGTCACCAAGCCACGCGTGCTTTTGCTGGACGAGCCGCTCGGCGCGCTCGACAAGGCGCTGCGTGTCGACATGCAGATCGAGCTCAAGCGCATCCAGCGCGAGATCGGCATCACAACCATTTTCGTCACCCACGACCAGGAAGAGGCGCTGACGATGAGCGACCGCATCGGTATCTTGCGCGATGGCCGGCTGGTGCAGGAAGGGCCGCCGGAGGAGATCTACGACAGGCCGAAAAGCGAATTCGCCGCCATCTTCCTCGGGGATGCCAACATCTTTCGCGGCGATACCACCGGCAACGGCATCCGCTTGGCGGACGGCACGACGATCGCCGCCGGGGCCGGCGCCAGGCTTGCCGCCGGCGCAAAGGCAAGCTGCGCCGTGCGTCCGGAGCGTATTCGGATTGCCCTGGATGCCGGCACTTCGGACGGCGATGCCAACATACTGAAGGGCCAGGTTTGCAAACGCATCTTCGCCGGCAACAACAGCACCTACTTTGTCGAGCGTGCCGGCCAGACGCTGAAGGTCATCGTCCAGAACACCGGCGCTGACAGGCTGGCGGAAGGTCAGCATGTCGTACTACGCTGGTCGCCGCAGAGCACGGTGTTGATCCCTGCGGGGTAGTTCACTGAACTGCTGGCGTTCCTTCGCGCCATAAGATCGAGTAGGGGCCAGAGCGGCAATGACGTTGGAATTGACTGCCGAGGACCAATCCATGCTCGACGGCGAGCAAGGGCCGTCGGCGGCCGCGGCCATGAAGATCCTCGTCGCCTTTTCCAAAGCCGTCGGAGCGGACAGCCTCCTCGACATTGCCGGCGCCCATATCGATGGCTGCCTCTACCATGGCACGGCAGGGCTCGATTTCGTCGAACGGCTGGTCGAGGGCGGCGGCCGCGTGCAGGTGCCGACGACGCTCAATGTCGGCTCATTCGATCTCATCCATCCCGGCATGGTGAAGATGCCGGCGGCGGAGGAAGCGCCGGCCCGGCGGCTGATGAAGGCGCATATCGAGCTCGGCTGCCAGGCGACCTTCACCTGCGCGCCCTACCAGACGCGGTTCCGGCCAGGTTTCGGGCAGCAGATCGCCTGGGGCGAATCCAACGCCATCGTGTTTGCAAATTCGGTGATCGGCGCGCGCACCAACCGCTATGGCGATTTCATCGACCTGTGCTGCGCCATGACGGGCCGCGCGCCGGCCTGGGGCCTGCATCTCGACGAAAACCGGCGCGGCCGCATCCTGTTCGAGCTGGACTTTGCTGAGCCAGAGCCGAGCGACGCCCTGTTCGTCGGCGTCGGGCTGATCATCGGGCAAGCCAGCGGCGATCGCGTTCCGGTTATTACAGGCCTGCCGCAGCCGCGCGACGAGGACCAGCTGAAGGCGCTGGGCGCGGCAGCAGCGACTACCGGCGCCGTGGCGCTGTTCCATGCGGTCGGCATCACCCCGGAAGCGGTAACGCTTGACGAGGCGTTCCATGGTGAAGCGCCGGAAGAGACGATCCGCATCACGCGCGCCGATATCGATCATGCACTGGCCAAGCTGTCGCGCGTACCCGACGGGGCGCCGCTGGCGGCCGTGTCGCTGGGCACTCCGCATTTCTCGCATGCGGAATGGATGCGCCTGCTGCCCTTGCTGCGTGCCATCGCGCCGGGCAGGGGCATCCCGATCTATGTCAACACCGGTCGCGCGACGCTGACGCGATTGCAGGAGGAGGGCGCGCTTGATGGCACACAGGCGTTCGGCCTGATCCCCGTCGCCGACACCTGCACCTATGTCACTGCGATTCTGGAACGGCTCGACGGCGTGGTGATGACCAATTCCGGCAAATGGGCGCATTACGCTCCGGGCAATATCGGCGTGACGGTTGCGTTCGCGGATATGGCGGATTGCATCCGCTCCGCCGCGGTGGGGCATGTCATGCGGGGCGCGTCATGACCGCGCCGGTGGAACCGGGCGTCGTCCAGCGATCCGGCACCTTCCAACTGGCCGGGAGTGCCGAGGGCCGGGCGTTGGTATTCTCGCAACCGCTGAGCTTCTGGGGCGGCGTTGATGCCACGACAGGCGACATAACGGATCACTCGCATCCTGGCCTCGGCCAGAACGTCGCCGGGAAAATCCTGATCATGCCGAGCGGGCGCGGCTCCTCGTCCTCATCCTCGGTGCTGGCCGAGGCAATCCGCAGGGGCACGGCTCCGGCCGGCATCCTCCTGGAACGGCCTGACCCGATCCTGGCAGTGGGCGCCATCGTCGCGGAATTTCTCTACGGGATCAGCATGCCGCTGGTGGTCTGCGACATTAACGGCATTGTTTCCGGCGAGCGGATCGCGATCGATGTCGGCGGGGATGACAGGGCAATTGTCCGCAAGGAAACCGTTTCCTGACCAAGCTCGACGCGGACGACGAAGGCAGTTGCGGCTTCGCTCCCCGCCAAATCTCATTTCTTTCAAAACGGCCTTCCGTTCGAACAAACTTTTCGCCCGGCCCGAAACATTGGCACGATATTCCAAGCGGCGCGGTTGACCGGAGGCGGGTTGTCTAGCCTATAATTCTACTAAATTCATAGACTAACTTCGTCCGGCGCTGCACGGCATGGTCCGTCTGAGCGGCAGCAAGAAGGGAGCGCATTGATGCCGAAGACAGAATCCAACTCGATCGAGCTTGGCACCAAAGCGGCCGATTTCCTGCTGCCCGACGCACAAGGCGTGCTGCACCGGCTCGGCGATTTCGATGCAAAGCCCGCCTTGCTCGTCGCCTTTATCTCCAACCGCTGCCCTTTCGTCGTGCTGATCCGCGAGCAGCTTGCCGCTTTCGCCAGGGAATATGCGGGCAAGGGGCTGCAAGTGGTGGCCATCAATGCCAGCGACCATGAGGCGCATCCCGAAGAGACGCTGGCCCGCATCGGCGAGGAAGTGGAGAAATTCGGCTATTCCTTCCCCTATCTCAAGGATGCCTCGCAGCAGACGGCGAAAGCCTATGGCGCGGCCTGTACACCCGACTTCTTCCTGTTCGGCGCCGGCCGGCGGCTTGCCTATCATGGCCAGTTCGACGATGCGCGGCCGGGCAATGGCAAGGCGGTGACGGGTAACGACCTGCGCGCGGCGGTCGACGCGGTGCTGGAGGGCGGCAGGCCCGCCGCCGACCAGGTGCCGTCGATCGGCTGCAACATCAAATGGAGCGCCGGCAATGAGCCGGCGTGGTTCTCGGGCGCTGCGCGCGCTGCTTAGCGCCTCGCACTCCTTCGCAGAGCATCCATGTCCATGCCTCAAAGATCCGCGTCCGACAGGCTGCAACTCCAGACCGACGTGCTCGTGCTGGGCGGAGGCCCGTCCGCAGCCTGGGCGGCGGTCGCCGCTGCCGAAAGCGGCGCGCAGGTGGTGCTGGCCGACAAGGGCTATCTCGGCACCAGCGGCGCCACCGCGCCGTCCAATACGGGTACCTGGTGCGTACCGCCGGGCGACAACAGGCATGCGGTGGTCGAGCGACGCTGGCAGCGCACCGGCGAGCTTGCGGACCAGCGCTGGATGCTGCGCTGCGTCGACACGGCCTATCGCAACCTGCTCAGGCTTTCCGAGTGGGGCTATCCGTTCCCGAGCGAGGATGACGGCCGGCTCTACATCGCCAATCTGCGCGGGCCCGACTACATGCGCTTCATGCGCCGCCGTGTGCTTCTGGCTGGCGTTACCGTGCTCGACCATCATCCGGCGCTGGAACTCCTGTCGGATGGCGATGCCGTCGTAGGCGCGGCCGGTATCGGCCGGCAGGCCGGCCAGGACTGGCGCGTCGACGCCAACGCAGTGGTGCTGGCGACCGGCGGCTGCGCTTTCCGTGAGCGCATCCTCGGCGGGACTGGACTGACCGGCGACGGCTATCTGATGGCGGCGGAGGCCGGTGCCAGCCTGTCGGGCATGGAGTTTACCGGCAAATACACGTTGGCGCCCTTTGGGTCTTCGCTGAACAAGGGGCTGCCGTTCCGCTGGGCCTCATTCCATCGCGAGGATGGATCGCCGATCCTGGGCCCTGCCGGTGAGCCGCTGCGCAACGGCATCGGCGACCGCGAGGACGAGGTGGCGCGCGCATTGATCGGGGGACCGGTCTATGCGCGGCTCGATCAGGCGGAGCCGGCGCTGCAAGGCTGGTTGCGCCAAGGGCAGCCGAACTGCTTCGTGCCTTATGACCGCGCCGGTGTCGATCCATTCACCGAGCTGTTCCGCATCACCCTGCGCGCCGAAGGCACGGTACGCGGTACCGGCGGCATCGACATCGTCTCCGACGACTGCGCCACCGGCGTGCCCGGCCTCTATGTCGCAGGCGACGCCGCCAGCCGCGAGATCATGACCGGAGCGGTATCGGGCGGCGGCGCCGTCAATTCCTCCTGGGCGCTGGCCAGCGGCTGGTGGGCGGGCAAGGGCGCCTCGACCCATTCGAAGCGTCGCGGCGGCAGGGCGTTCCGCGACACCGTCGAACCACTCGGTCAGGCCGGCCTGCGCCCGGCGGCCTCGCCGCGTGCCGACATCGCTGCAGGCGAGGTCATCGAGGCGGTGCGCAACGAGGTGACGCCGCTCGACAAAAATTTCTTCCGCAACGGCGAGAGCTTGGAGAAAAGCCGGGGGCGGCTGGAGAGTGTCTGGCGCGACGTGCGCGACCATCTGCGGGGCGAAGGGGTGGACCGGGTCCGCGCGCGCGAGGCGGCGTCGATCGCCGCCGCGGGGCGCTGGTCGGTGGCGGCCGCGCTGCATCGGACAGAAAGCCGCGGCATGCATCGGCGCACCGATCTGCAGGGCAAGAACCCGGCCCTCGCGCATCGGCTGGTCATCACCGGCGTCGACGACTTCCGCATTGCCGGGGCGCCGGAGCGCCTGGCGGAGCTGGCGTCATGATCGAGATCGTCTCGGCCGCGCGCTGCGTCGAATGCGACATCTGCGTCAAGGTGTGCCCGACCAATGTGTTCGACGCTACCAAGGACGGCGCGCCTGTGATCGCCCGTCAGGACGACTGCCAGACCTGCTTTCTCTGTGAAATCTACTGCCCGACCGACGCGCTTTACGTGGCCGAGTTCGCCGAGGGGCCGACCGGCATCACGGAAGCGCAGGTCGAGGCACGTCAACTGTTCGGCGGCTACGCCCGCGCGCTCGGCTGGAAGCGCGGCAAGGCCGGCGGCTCTGAATTCGACCCGACGCACCGCATCCGCGTGGCGCAATAGGAAGCGACAGGACATGGACCGCATCGTCGTCAGCGATATCAAGAAGACCTTTCTGCTCAAGCCGGGGCAGTTCGTCACCGTCGACGGCGAGGAGACCGACCGCGTCACCGTGCTCGACGGCGTCGATCTTTCGATCCGCAAAGGCGAGTTCATCACTTTGGTCGGCCCGAGCGGCTCGGGCAAATCTGTGCTGCTCGACATCATCGGCGGGCTGACGCAGGCGAGCGGCGGCGATGTCCAGCTCGACGGCCGGCGCATCACCAGGCCGGATCCCAAGACCGGCTATGTCTTCCAACAATATGCGCTGTTTCCCTGGCGCACGGCGCTGGCCAACATCGAATACGCGCTGGAGGTGCGTGGCGTCGCCAAGGCCGAGCGCACGGTGACGGCGCGCCATTTGTTGTCGTTGTTCGGTCTTGCCGGTTTCGAGGACCGTTTCCCCAACCAGCTCTCCGGGGGCATGCAGCAGCGCGTGGCGATCGCCCGCGCCTTGGCGAGCAACCCGGAAGTGCTTTTGATGGATGAACCCTTCGCCGCACTCGACCAGCAGACGCGCGAGCTCCTGCAGGGCGAGTTGCTGCGGATCTGGGGCAAGATCAAGACAACAGTGATCTTCGTTACCCATTCGATCGACGAGGCAATCTTCCTCGCTGACCGCGTGGTGGTGATGACGGCGCGGCCGGGCGCGGTGAAGGAGATCATAGACATCGACCTGCCACGGCCGCGCGACGGGGACATCCGCGCCAGCGCCGGATTCAACGGATATCGCGGCCGCGTCTGGGACGCGCTGCGCGATGAGGTCAACAAGGCGCAAAAGGACTGGACGCTGTCGCCAGCCTTCAGTCATTGAGGAGGTAGAGCCATGGCTTATCTTACCGAAAAGTTCGGGCCTGACGGCGCTCTTCATCTGTTTGCCGGCGCCGGCGAGACGGCGGCCGCCGCAAGAGTCCCGGCCATCACCGCCCACAGTGCCAAGGTCCGGCGCAAAGGGACGAGCCACGGGACTTTCCTTTACGGCTTGCCGCTGCTCGGCCTGTTCTTTCTCGTGTGGGAAATCGCGCCACGGCTCGGCTGGCTGAACCGCATCTTCTTTCCGCCGCTGAGCGAGGTGCTGGTCGCTTGGTGGAACCTGCTCGCCTCGGGCGTTCTGGTCAAACATATCGGCATCAGCCTGCAGCGCGCTGCGATCGGCTTCGCTCTCGGCGTGGTGGTGGCCATTCCGCTCGGCCTGCTGATGGGGCGCTACTCGCTGTTCGAGAAGGTCTCTGACCTGCTTGTGCAGACGCTGCGCAACACCTCGCAATTCGCGCTGCTTCCGGTGTTCATCCTTTTGCTCGGCATCGGCGAGGAATCGAAGGTGGCGATCACCTTCTACTCCTCGGTCTTCTTTCTGCTGGTCAACACGATCAGCGGCGTCAAGTCGGTCGATCCGCTGCTGATCAAGGCGGCGCGCTCGATGGGTACGTCCGACTTCGACCTGTTCCGGAAGGTTATCCTGCCGGCCAGCATCCCCTCTGTTGTCGCCGGCGCAAGGCTGGCGGTGAAGTCGTCGCTGTTCGCGGTGATCGGCGCCGAGATGCTGGCGGCCAAATCCGGCCTCGGTTTCCTTATTCAGAACTCGCAGTTGATGATGGAAACGGCGGACATGTATGCCGGCATCCTGACGCTGACCGTCATCGGGCTCACCGTCAACTATTTGCTCGTCTGGTTCGAGCGCTGGGCGACCGCCTGGAAAGGCCAGTCCGAGTCCTCGCTCATCTGAGCCGTTCACTCATTCCAATCAGCAAGGATTTTCCTCATGTCCAACATTGCATTCGACGGATTTCGCCGGCTGTTCCTGAAGGGCGCCATTGCCGTCGTCATCGGCCTTGGCGGCATGCCCGCCTTCGCGCAGGACAAGCCCGAATTCATCCGCATCGGCAGCACCGCGCCGGGGCACCTCAAATTCGTCCTCGCACAGAAGGACGGCTGGTGGGAAAAGGAGTTCGCCAAGGACGGCATCAAGGTCGAACTTGTCACCTTCAATGGCGGCTCCGAGGCGACGACGGCGCTTGCGACAGGTGCCATCGAATTAACCTATACCGGCAACAATCCCGCGTTGCGCGTCGCCGCCTCCGGCGCCGATGTCAAGCTGATTGGCCTGTCGAGCTATGTGCGGTCGGGCGGCTCGTATATCGTGGTCAAATCCGACTCTCCACTGAAGACGCTGCAGGACCTCAAAGGCAAGAAGGTCGCCTATCTCACCGGTACGGTGCGGCACTCGAATTTCAGCAAAGCGCTGAACAGCGTCGGCCTGACGACCGGTGATGTCGAGGGATTGAACCTGCCTTTCGAGGCATCCGGCCCGGCACTGCTGCGCGGCGACATCGACGCCCTCGTCGAAACGGATTCGACCGCGGCCAAGCTGGTCGACACCGGCGAGGCACGGGTGCTCTTCGACACCAGCACCCATCCGGAATGGAACGTGCCGAACGTCATTTCGGTCAACGGCGCCTTCGCGGCGAAATATCCCGACCTGGTCAAGCGGCTGCTGAAGGTCGACATCGAGATTTCGCGCTGGGCCGATGCCCATCCCGACGAGACGATCAAGACATTCGTCGAGGCGACCAAGTCGTCGGAGAAATCGGTACGCAAGACCTATGCGGACGGCGTCTTTCACCAGGATCCGAGGCTGACCGACGATGCGATCGAGGCGCTCAAGGGCGAAGAGAAATTCATGGCCGGTGCCGGGCTTTTGAAGGGCTCGATCGACTACGGCAAATGGATCGACAAGAGCTTTGTCGACGCGGCCGGCGCGGAAGTCGCGGCCGTCCAGTAGCGGGCGTGCTGAACGGGCAGGGGTTCCGGCGCCGCTCCATTTCAGAGAGTGTCAGATCTCCGGGATGTTCTCCTTGAAGATCACCTGGAGCCTCGGCTGGTGCAATTCGTAAGGCAGTCTCCGGACCGCATGGGTCAAGGTGTTGAGCGCTTCGCGCGCTTCGACGCGCGGGTTCTGGTCGATGACCGCGTCGAGCGTGCCGTCGAGCAGAAGCTCCTTGGTGCCTTCGGTTACCTCATGGCCGAGGAAAACCATCGATATCGCACGGCCGCGCTCCTTGAGCGCGCGGGCAATGCCGGTGTTGCCCGCGCCGACATTGTAGATCGCGGCCAGGTCGGGGTGCCGCTCCAGAAGGGCTGATGCCTCCGAATAGGCCTTTTCGCGGTCGTCAAGCATCTCGCGCATTTCGACGATCTCCAGATTGGGCGATTCCTCGGCCAATATGTGCCGGAATCCCATCTCGCGTTCCTCATGGCCGCGATAGGAGAGCGAGCCGGCGAACAGCGCCACCTTGCCAGGACGTTCCGACCCCATGAAACGGTTGAGCAGATAGCCGGCCAGGCGCCCGGCGGCGCGGTTGTCGATGCCGATATACGCGACCCTTGGCACATGCAGGATGTCGGAGGCGATTGTCGCCACCTTGACGTCGTTGGCCGACAGCGAGCGGATCGCCTCGCGCACCGTTGGATGGTCGAGCGCGATGACCCCAACGCCCTGCGTCTGGCCGCGCAGATCCTGCAAAAGGCGTGCGAGCCGGTCGGGATTGAAACCCTCTATGGTGGCGATATGGACATCGAGATCCGGCCGCGCCAAGGCTTGGGCTTCGATGTGGCGATGCAGCATCTTGATGAAGGAATTGGTGCCGGCCGGCAGCGCGAAGTCGAGCCGGATGACATCGCCGGACAAGGGCTTGAGAGGTGCCCCGTTCGCGCCTTCGGCGATGTAGCCAAGACGCTGCGCCATTTCGAGCACGATTTCGCGCGTGCGCGCCCGCACCCCCGGACGGTTGTTGAGAACACGGTCGACGGTGGCGGCGGAAACGCCGGCTTCCCGGGCTATGTCAGTCAGGGTGGAACGCACCGTCTTTCATCTCCTCAATGCATCAGGATCACGCAATGCCGACCGCCGGCCGGGTGGCGACTGCTCTTCGCCATCCGCGATTCTGATGGGAAATGATGTATCCGGCCTTGGCCGATGCGCAAGCCGCCGGGCTAAATCAGATCGCCCGGCAGGATCGCATCGCCGTGGGAAAATAGATTTCCCATCAAATCGAGGCATCAGGAGCGGTGTATGGATTCCGGTATGACGCATTCCTTCGCCTTTCTGCTAGATTGTGAGGTGTTTTGATTATTCATGATGTTGACAGCCTTCCGTGACTGCCGTCAATATCCCTCATGGGCTCGTGGAGGAAACATTGGCCCCGAGGGAGGGAATTCCAATGCCTGATCCGATCCGCATGCCGCGGCTCCGGTTGCCAGCATCTGGAGGCGCGTTGGCGAGATGACGACGGCCGCGAAGACAGAATTCTGGGAGGAAGACATGGCAGGCAAAGGCTTCGAGCCGGACGTGAAGGTTCGCACCAGCGAATTCAAGATCGGCTGCGTCGGCGCCGGCATGATCATGACTGAATGCCATCTCGCGGCCTATAAGGAAGCAGGCTTTCCTGTCGTGGCGATCGCTTCGCGTACAAGGGCGAATGCGCAGAAGGTCGCCATGCGCTGGGGCATTCCGACCGTCCACGACACGCCGGAACGACTGATCGAGGATCCGCAAGTCGAGATCATCGACCTGGCTTTCCCGCCGGACCAGCAGCCGGCGCTGATCCGCCACGCGCTGAAGCAGAAGCACATCAAGGCGATCCTGGCGCAGAAGCCGCTGGCGCTGTCGGTCGAGGAAGCGGTGAAGCTGCGCGACGAGGCGGCGAAGGCGGGCAAGATCCTCTCGGTCAACCAGAACATGCGCTACGACCAGTCGATGCGCGTGCTGAAGCAGATCATCGACAGCGGCGCGCTCGGCGACGTCGTCTTCGCGCAGATCGACATGCATGCGATCCCGCACTGGCAAGGCTTCCTCGAGGAGTACGACCGGCTGACGCTTGCCAACATGAGCGTGCATCATCTCGACGTGCTGCGTTTCCTGTTCGGCGATCCCGATGAGATCACCACGCTGACGCGCAAGGATCCGCGCACGACTTTCGAACACACCGACGGCATCACCGTCTCGACGCTGCGCTTCCCGTCCGGCGTGCTCGCCGTGTCGCTGGAGGATGTCTGGTCCGGTCCGCGGCAAGAAGGCTACAAGGACGACCAGCACATCAACTGGCGCGTCGACGGCACCAAGGGCGTCGCCAAGGGCACGATCGGCTGGCCGACCGGTGCGGCCTCGACGCTCACCTATGCCTCGGCCGAGACAACGGATGGCGAGTGGGTCAGCCCAAGCTGGGACACGATGTGGTTCCCGCATGCTTTCATCGGCGTGATGGAACAACTCCAGCACGCCGTGAAGACAGGCACGCCACCGGCGCTTTCCGTCGCCGACAACGTCAAGACCATGGCGCTGGTAGAGGCGGGCTATCGCTCGATCGCTTCGGGCCGCACGGTCAAGCTTTCCGAAATCTCGACAAACCCGATCAATTGAAATCACTGGTAACTGAATCGCTTACAGGGAGGAATTCACACCATGATGCAGGCAGGTATTTTCACGGGCTATTTCCCGTACGGCCTCGAAGAGACGGCGAAGAAGATCCGCGGGCTCGGTTTCAACACGGTGCAGCTCGACCTGCATTTCAGGGATATCGACCTGTCCGCCGGGCAGATCACCAAGGACAAGGCCAAGACCGTGCGCGATGTCTTCCGCGACCACAACCTGCCGGTCTGCTGCGTGTCGGGCTACACCAACATCATCCATCCCGACAAGGCAGAGCGCGACAAGCGCGTCGGCTACCTCAAGGAGATCATCCGCAACGCCCGCCATTTCGGCTCGCCCTACGTGATCTCGGAAACCGGCACCTACAACACCGAATCCGACTGGGTGCACCACCCCAAGAACAAGACCGAGGAGGGGTTCGAGGAATGCCGCAAGGTGATATCAGATCTTGCCCAGACGGCCTATGACCATGGCGCGGTCTTCCTGCTCGAAACCTATGTCAACAACGTCGTCGGCTCGGTCGAGGAGACGGTCAAGATGTTCGCGCAGGTCGATCACCCGGGCCTTGGCCTGCTGATGGACCCGACCAACTATTTCGAGACGCACAACATCGACCGGATGGACCAGATCCTGAACCAGGTGTTCGACACGTTGACGGACAAGATCAGGATAGCGCATGCCAAGGACGTCAAGCGCTCGGGCAGCGACAAGTCGGAAAAGCACGCCGACATCGGCGATGAGGATGCCATGGAAAGCCACACCTTCCGCGGCGTCGGCGAGATCGAACTGCCGGCGCCCGGCCTCGGCTCGCTCAACTACGACCTTTATCTTCAGCGGCTTGCCGAGAAGCACCCGAACATTCCGGTCATCATCGAGCACCTGTCGGAAGACGACGTGCCGCGCGCCAAGACATTCCTCGACGGGAAGTTCCGCGCCAACGGCCTGTGACGGCCGGCCGCGCCGCCTGTGCATGGCGGCACGGCTCCAAACAAGGAGGAAAGCAATGTTGAAATTTGCATTGAAATTGGCGGCCGCCGCGACTGTGCTTGCCGGCATCGCGTTCGGGTCGGCCGCGCAGGCACAGGACGGCCAGAAGACCTTTTATCTACTGTCGCATGGCGGCCCGTCGGATGCGTTCTGGATCGACTGGAACGCCGGCGCCACAAAGGCCTGCGACCAGCTCAAGGTGACCTGCAAGATCTCCTTCAGCGGCGGCGACATGGCGGCGCAGAAGGAAGCCTTCAATTCCGCGCTTGCCGCCAAGCCCGATGGCATCGCCACCACCTCGGCGCAGCCTGGCCTGTGGACCGAGGAGGTCAAGGCGGCGAAGGCCGCCGGCATCCCGATCGTGTTCTTCAACACCGACGATCCGGCGACGGGGCGGCAGGCCTATGTCGGCGCCGACCTGAAGGAGGCCGGCACGATCTGGGCAAAGTATCTTGTCGACCACAAAATGGTGAAGCAGGGTGACAAGGTCTTTCTGCCGGTCGAAGTCCCCGGCGCAAGCTACCAGCAGCTCGAGACCGAAGGCATCGCCAGCGTCTTCGATCCGCTCGGCATCAAATATGACGTGGTCGATTGCGGCACCGATCCGGCCGGCATCATCGCCAAGATGACCGACTATATGGTTGCCAACAATCCGCCGGCGATCATCGCGCTCGGCGATTCCGTGGCGGCCAGCGTCAAGCGGGTCTTCGACGGCGCCGGCGTGCCGGCAGGCAAAATCCCGGTCGTCGGCTGGGGCAATTCGAAGGAGACGGCGCAAGCCGTCCAGGACGGTTTCGTCAACGCTGCGGCCTGGCAGTACCCATCGGCGCAGGGCTTCATGCCGGTAGCACTGCTCGGGCTTGCCGCCTCGGGCGAGCCAATCGGCTACGACATCCACACTTTCGGTCTCTACGACGCGTCGAGCGTCGAGCCGATCCTCAAACTCTACGACAAGAAGTGAAAATGGACGCCCGCCGCGCCGGCGGCGGGCGCCTGCAAACAGCATGGTTCAGAACGTCATGGCAGTCACCGCGGAAGAGGGCGCAGCAAGCGCCAGGAGCAGGTCGAGGCTGATGCGCTCGCCGCAATTTTCCTCGTTCATCATCCTCGTCGTCCTTCTCGTGGTATTCGCGATCGCGGACGGCAATTTCCTGTCGCCGCTCAACATCTCCAACATGATGGCGTTCCTGCCCGAGCTCGGCATCATCGCGCTCGGCATGACGCTGCTTCTGACGGCCGGCGAGTTCGACCTGTCGGTCGGTGCCGTATTCGGCCTGGCGCCAGTGGTCGTGATGCTTCTGGTGCAGAACGGCGGGGTGGATATCGGCGTCGCCCTTCTGGCTGGACTTTTACTGTGCATCGCGATCGGGGCGATCAATGGGGTGATCGTCACCAAGATCGGCATCTCGTCATTCCTGGTGACCCTGTCCATGCTGCTGATCGTGCGTGGCGCGGCCCTCTACATCACGCAGGGTTTCCCGCTGAAGTCGTGGGACCAGCCTGGCTTCTTCGTGACGCTGCTTGCCGGCAGCTTCAATATCGGCTCGTTCCGCTTCTACACCTCGCTGTGGTGGTTCGTCGGCCTGTCGCTGCTGGCAATCTACGTCCTGCGCTATGCCAAGCTCGGCAACTGGATCAGCGCCATCGGTTCCAACCGCAACGCGGCAGTGGCCCGCGGCGTGCCGGCGGACGCCGTCAAGATATGGCTGTTCATCGCCACCTCGGTGCTGGCCGGGCTTGCCGGCATGATCAGCGCCTTTCGTATTTCGGCCGCTTCGCCGGTGGCCGGCACAGGCTATGAGCTCGAAGTGATCGCCATGGTGGTGGTTGGCGGCACGGCGCTGACCGGCGGACGCGGCACCATCCTGGGCACCATCGTCGGCGCGCTGATGCTGCGCGCCATCCGTAACGGCATCGTGCTCGTCGGCGTGCCCGGCCTCGCCTACAACATCTTCGTCGGCGTGATCATCCTCGCCATGCTCATCCTGCATGCTTTGCTGCAGAAAAACGCGGCAAGGAGCTGACTATGATGCAAGAAGTGCTTCGGCTGCAGAACCTGCAAAAATCCTTCGGCAGCGTGCGCGCGCTGAAGAATGCCTCGCTGACGCTGAGAGAAGGCGAGATAGTGGCTCTGCTCGGCGACAATGGCGCCGGCAAATCGACGCTGATCAAGGCGATCTCCGGCGTCTTCCCGGTCGATCGCGGTGACATCTATGTGCGCGGGCAGAAGGTTTCGATCCGCTCGACGCGCGACGCGATGGATCTCGGCATCGAGACCATCCACCAGGATACGTCGCTGGCGCCGGATCTCAGTATCGCGCGCAACCTCTTCCTCGGCCGCGAACCGGTCAATTTCAAATGGTTGGGCGTGTTTGCGCCGCTCGATCTCGCCAAGCTGCGCGATGCTGCCTCCTCCCTGCTGAAGCGCGTCGGCATCTCGAAGAAACTCGACGCCGACGCGCTGGTCTCAACGCTGTCGGGCGGCGAGCGCCAGTCGATCGCCATTTCGCGGGCCATGCAGTTCGCCGCCAAGGTGATTATCCTCGACGAGCCGACCAACAATCTCGGCGTCGAGGAAACCCATGGCGTGCTGCGCTTCGTCAAGGAGATGCGTCAGGCCGGCCATTCGGTGCTGCTCATCACCCACAACATCCATCACGTGTTCGAGGTTGCCGACCGCATCATCGTCATGCGCCGCGGCGAGATCGTTGCCGAGCAGACGGTCGCCGATACCGATCTGCTGACCGTGGAAAGCATCATCACCGGCGCCGACCTGTCGGCTCTGATGAAGAGGGCGCAGTGACGGCATGGTAGAGCTTTACGGCAAGACGCTCTCGCGCCGGCAGGTCTCGGAACGCTCCGGCATGCTGTCGCAGTTCGCCGGCGTGCGGCTGATGACGCTCGGCGACGGGGTGGAGCGCGGTATCCGCATGCTGGAGTTCCGCACCGGCTCCGGCCTGCGCTTCACCGCACTCGTCGACCGCGCGCTCGACATCGCCGATTGCGACTTCAAGGGCCAGGCGATCGGCTGGCACTCGCCGGGCGGTTTTCGTAACCCCGGTCTTCACGACTATGAGGGGGAAGGGGGGCTGGCCTGGGCACGCTCCTTTTCCGGTTTGCTGGTCACCTGCGGCCTCGACCATATACTGGGTCGGGAAGAGGTGCCGGCCGAGAACTACAACTATCCCGGCAAGAAGACCGTGATCCATTCGCTGCATGGCCGTGTCGGCACCATCCCGGCACGGCTGACCGGCTACGGTGAGGCGTGGGACGGCGACCGCTGCGTGCTGTGGGCGGAAGGCATCGTGCAGCAATCGGCGGTGTTCGGCGAGGATCTGCATCTGATCCGGCGGATCGAGGCGGATGTCGGCGGCAACGAGATCCGGCTGTCCGACCGCGTCGTGAACCATGGCTTCAATCGCACGCCGCATATGTATTTCTACCATGTGAATGTCAGTCATCCCCTGCTTGACGAGGGCTCGCGCTACCTCGCGCCAATCCGCGACGTGGTTTGGGCCGGCCATGCCGGCGAGCGCTATGAGGCGCAGAAGGTCGGCTACCGCACCGTGCCGGAACCGCGAATGGGGTTCAGCGAACAGGTCTGGCAGCATGAAATGGACGCCGATGGAAAGGGCGAGGTACCAGTGGCGGTGGTCAACGACCGGCTCGGCCTCGGCTTCGAAATGGTGACGCGGAAAGACCAGCTGCCTTGCGCCTATCAATGGCAGAATTTCCAGGCCGGACAGTATGCGCTGGGTATCGAGCCATCGACGCATCATGTGCTCGGCGATCTCGCCGCGCGCGAACGCGGCGAGATGATCTGGCTGGAGCATGACGAAGGCCGCGCCTACGATGCCGTGTTCCGGGTCCTGGACGGCAGGGAAGCTATCGCCGGCGCCGAAGACAGGATTGCGGCAATCGCCCGCCAGCCCGAACAGGATTATCCTCGGCCCTCCGGCAATTTCCGGAGACTGGCGGGCCCGGCATGAGCGCGACATGTATTCAAAGCAAGCCCTCCGGCCGGCGGGCCGGATTGCGAGCGGTGCGAGAAGTTTGGAGGCCCGTGTGAAGACGATGGCAAAAAAGCGGGATTACAGCCTGGTCGGTGAAAGCACCAGGGCCGCGATCGAGACCGGCCTGGCCTCCGCCGAATGGTACCACACCGATGTCCCCCGCAAGGTGATGAAGGAGCTGATGCAGCGTTCCGACGGGCCGGCGATCCGCGACACCATCATCTGGATTGTTGCGATCCTGGGCTCGGCCGCCGGCATTATCTGGTTCTGGGGCTCATGGTGGGTGGTGCCGTTCCTGTTCGTCTACGGCGTGCTATACGGCTCGTCGAGTGACTCGCGCTGGCACGAATGCGGCCATGGCACGGCCTTCCGCACGCGCTGGATGAATGATGTCGTGTACCACATCGCCTCCTTCATGCTGATGCGCAATCCAGTGCAATGGCGCTGGAGCCATGCCCGCCACCACACCGACACCATCATCGTCGGCCGCGACGCCGAGATCGCCGTCATGCGGCCGCCGGACCTGTTGAAGGCGGCGCTGGCCTTCACCGGCATCCTCGATTTCCGCTATTCGCTGCCGACGCTCGTGCGTCAGGCGTTCGGCAAGCTGTCCGACGAGGAGAAGAGCTATGTTCCGGAAATGGAATGGGCAAAGGCCGTGACGGCCGCGCGGTGGCATGTTGCCGTGTACATTGCGACGATCGCTGTCGCGGTCGTCCTCAGGTCATGGATACCGGTGGTGCTGATTGGTTTGCCGCGCCTCTACGGCACCTGGCACATGGTGACCACCGGCCTGCTGCAGCATATCGGGCTGGCCGACAATGTCGTCGACCACCGGCTCAACACGCGCACCGTTTACATGAACCCGATCAGCCGGTTCATCTACTGGAACATGAACTATCATGTGGAGCACCACATGTTCCCGATGGTGCCCTATCATGCGCTGCCCAGGCTGCATGAGCTGATCAAGCACGACCTGCCCGTGCCGAACCCGTCGATGTGGCATGCCTATCGCGAGGTCTGGCCGGTCTTGCTCAGGCAGCTGAAATACGAGGACTACTACCTCAAGCGCGAGCTGCCGCCGACGGCCAGGCCCTATCGCGGCGAATTCCATGAGTTCGACATGTCGGCGGCGGCTGAATAAGGATCGCGAATGGTTGCGGGAGACAGAGATGGTCGATTGGATTGAAGCGTGTGCGGTGGACGATGTCGAGGAAGAGGATGTCATCCGCTTCGACCACGGTGGCCGAACCTTCGCGATCTATCGCTCCCCGGACAATGAATTCTTCGCCACCGACGGTTTCTGCACGCATGAGAAGGCACATCTCGCCGACGGGCTGGTGATGGACGACATCATCGAATGTCCAAAGCACAATGGCCGCTTCAACTATAAGACCGGCCAGGCCAAGGGCGCGCCGGTCTGCGTCAATCTTGCGACCTATCCGGTGAAGATCGAAGCTGGCAAGGTGATGATCGAGATCTAAAGCGCGGCAAACCGATCCGGCACCGCGGCAAGCAAAAGAGGGACGTTTATGAGCCGAAAGAGACCGACCGTTGCCGACCTGCGCGCCATGAAAGGCAAGCGTCAGCTGACCATGCTGCGCGTGCTGACCCTGGACGAGGCGGAAGCTGCCGAGCGGGCAGGGGTCGATATCGTCTCCGTGCCGCCGGAACTCGTGCTCAACCCGCAATACCGCGATGCGGCACCGAGCCTGTTCACCATGCCGGGAGACAATTTCTACGAAATCGGCACATCGGATGATTTCCTGCGTTGGGCTTTCCGGCTCTACAAGGCCGGCGCCGACGCGGTCTATTGCAGCGCGGGCTACGCCACCATAAAGCGGATGGCGGACGATGCCATCCCCGTCATCGGCCATGTCGGCCTCATTCCATCCCGCGCGACATGGACCGGCGGCTTCAAGGCGGTCGGCAAGACCGCCGACACCGCCATGCAGGTGTTCGAAGCGGTGAAACAGCTCGAGGCCGCCGGCGCGATCGGCGCCGAAATCGAAGTGGTGCCGGTCGAGGTCGCCAAGGCGATCTCCGAGCGTACCTCGCTGATCATGCTGTCGATGGGCGCGGGCACCGGTTGCGACGCGCAATATCTGTTCGCCGAAGATATCCTCGGGCAGAATCGGGGCCACATGCCACGACACTCCAAGGTCTATCGCAACTTCGCCGCTGAATATGATCGGTTGCAGGCGGAGCGGGTGGCCGCATTCTCCGAATATGTCGCCGACGTCAACAGCGGCGTCTATCCCGAGGACAGGCATGTGGTGCACATGGACCCGGCCGAGCTACGTCTGTTCCTCGACAAGGTCGGCCTGGGCTAAGATCGGCTGCCAATTCCCATCGACAAGCGCGGCATGAAGCGCTTCGGCTTCGATGCCGAGCGGCCGATCCTCCTTCAGCGCCGGCACCAGCGCGCGTATCGCCTTATGGATAGCGGCCATGCGCGGCGCCAGCGTCTGCCCGTCGCGCAGGTCGACGGCCTGGGCGGCCGCCATCAGTTCGAAGGCGATCAACCGGCGCCACAGTGCGATCATGGCGGCGCATTTCGAAACGGCCAGCGGCGTCTGCGTGGCATGGTCCTCGACGCCCTCGGAGACGGGCAGGAAATCGAGCATCACCGGATTGGCCTTGTGGCGGATGGCGGCCAGGATCGATGTTACCGTCTTCTGCAGCGGCACGAAGCCGGCCGATGCGCCGCCGACCGGCGACAGGTATTTCGGACCGCGCTCATCGTGCCATAGGGCACGACCAGCGTGCCACGCTTGATCCACTCGGTCTTCAGCAGCGGCTGCGGTTCCGGCAGCCGCGAGGCCTCGACGACGATGTCGGCGCCTCGACGCAACTTTGCCAGTCGGCCACAGCCTTGACCGGCTTGCCGAGATCGGTGGAGAGCCTGGCGGCAAAGCCGTCGCGGCTTTTCCGGCCGGCGCGAATGGTCACGGATCTGGACGCCGCCGGCCAAATGCTGTTCAAAGCGGTCCGTCATGACTGCCATCCCCGAGACTGACGTTTTAGCCGACCCAGCCAGCAGTTCGCGGCGTGTGGCGCTGATCGTCGCCATTGCCTTCTTCATGCAGCTCTTGGATTCGACGATCATCTCGACGTCGCTGCCGCAGATGGGCGCCTCCTTCGGCGTGCCGGCGGTGGCGATGAGCATCGGCATCACCATCTATATGCTGACCATGGCGGTGTTCGTGCCGCTGTCGGGCTGGCTCGCCGACCGGTTCGGCGCGCGCAACATCTTCCTGATGGCGATCGCACTGTTCACGCTGGCTTCGCTCGCCTGCGGCTTCTCCGAGAATCTCACCGAGTTCGTCGCGGCGCGCGCCGCGCAAGGGCTGGGCAGCGCATTGATGACGCCGGTCGGCCGCATCCTGGTGCTGCGCAACGCGTCAAAATCGGAACTGCTCAACGCAACCGCGCTCATCACCTGGCCGGCGCTGTTCGCGCCTGTCGTTGGTCCGGTGCTTGGCGGTTTCATCACCACCTATCTCTCCTGGCACTGGAATTTCTTCATCAACATCCCGCTTGGGCTGATCGGGCTGGCGCTGGTCGCCCGCTTCATCCCCGGTGACCGTGAAGCCGATCCCAAGCCACTCGACTGGCCGGGTTTCTTCCTGACATCGGCGGGACTTGCTTGCCTTCTCTGCGGCCTCGAGCGTATCGCGCATCCCGACGACGGCGTGCTGCCGACGGTGCTGCTGGTCGCGGCAGGGATCGTCATCGGCTGGTTGGCGGTGCGGCATCTCCGGCGCGCGCCCCATGCGCTGCTCGACCTGTCCTCGTTCAAGGTGCTGACCTTCGCCATCTCGACGCTTGCGGCCGGCACCATATTCCGCGTCGCGATCAACGCCACGCCGTTCCTGCTGCCGCTTTTGTTCCAGGTCGGCTTTGGCATGAGCCCGGTCGATGCCGGCATGATGATCCTGGCCTATTTCCTCGGCAATCTCGGGATGAAGACGGTGACGACGCCGATGCTGCGCCACTTCGGCTTTCGTTCGGTGATGGTCGTCAACGGCGTCATTGCGTCCGCATCGATCATGGCCTGCGCGGCGATCTCGCCGCAGACGCCGCAGGCGCTCGTGGTGGGGCTGATGCTGATCGCCGGCCTGTCGCGTTCCATGCAGTTCACGGCGCTGAACACGCTGGCCTTCGCCGATGTCGCCGCGGCGCAGCGCAGCTCGGCGGCGACGCTGTCCTCGATGCTGCAGCAGGTGGCAATGCTGTTCGGTGTGGCGATAGCTGCGGCGATCCTCAACCTGTCGCAGATCACCAGGGCCCAGCCGGCGCTGGACCTCGTCGATTTTCGAGTCACCTTTCTGGTGATCGGCGTTATCGGGCTGGTGGCGTCGTTCCGTTTCCTGGTGTTGCCGAGGACCGCCGGCGCCGAGGTTTCCGGCCACATGGCCGGGAACTGAAATCGAATTTTCCCATCCACCGCAGGGTTAAATTCCATCTTCGCCTTGCGCCTTGGTGTCGTGCTTGCGCAAGACGCAGGGATGGCGCAAACAATTGCCAAAAGTGCTGAAGTTTCCAGGCATTGCGCCAGCATCAGCAATCAATGCGTCCACATCGCGAGTCTCGTCGGCAGTCCGTGTTTTGAACGCGGATTCATTTGACGAACCGACGTTGAGCCGATTAGCTTTCTTCCCAGGGGCGGCAGCGCTGCCGCCGGGGTGAAGACAGACAATGAACGCGATCGGTCGGCCGAGTTTCAAGAGCCTGAACCAGGAAGGTATTGTCTTTGCCATAGCGGTGATGCTGTTCATTGCCGCGGCCATAGGCCTGCCGGGCTTCATCGCTCCGAACAATCTCGTTGCCATCGTTCGTTCGGTTTCGGTACTGGGCATATTGGCATTGGGCATGGCGGTCGTCATCATTGGCCGTGGCATCGACCTCTCGGCGGTGGCGATCATGGCGATGTCGGTCGCCTGGTATCTGCAGTTGATGAATTCAGGAACGCCTGACGGGCTCGCCTTCGCCTATGTGCTGGCCAGCGTGCTCGCCATCGGCCTGCTCAACGGCTTTCTCGTCGCTTACGCCGACGTGCCGGCGATCTTCGTGACGCTTGCCACCGGCTCCTTCGTCTTCGGCTATGTGCGCTCGCAACTGATCACGCAGGATGCGGTTCCGGTGCCGCAGGGCCATTGGGTGGAACTGCTTGGCGGCCTGCGCTTCCTCGACATTCCCATCGAGGTGTTCGTCTTCGCTGCACTGGCTTTCCTGTTCTTCCTGTTCCTGCGCTACACCAAATGGGGCCGCTACATCTATTTCGCCGGCGATAATCCGGTCGCCGCGCGCAACATCGGTATTCCAGTGCGGCCGATGCTGGTGCTGCGCTATGTGCTTTCCGCCTTCGTCGCGCTGATCGCCGGCCTGCTGACAGCGGCCAGCCTGCATTCGATCAACACCCGCGTCGTCAACTCGACGCTGCTCTACGACATCGTGCTGGTGGCGGTGATCGGCGGCATCGGGCTTTCGGGCGGACGAGGCGGGGTGCGAAACGTGCTGGTCGGAGCGGCGCTGATCGGCATCCTGCTCAATGCGATGACCATCATCGACATTCCGCTGCTCTACCAAAACCTGATCAAGGCGGCGATCCTGCTCGGTGCCATCATCGTCGACGGCATCATCAATCCGCGTGACGAACAGACGGCGCAGCAGGGCGACATCTAGAGCATGATCCCGAAAAGTGGGAACTTTTCGGAAAAGATCATGCTCAAACAGGAAGACTAGACCAAAGCGGACGGTTGGGGCCGGCCGTAAATAACAACGACCAACCAGAGGATGTGACATGAAACTGATCAAAACATTGATGGCCGCCGCGACGGCGCTTGCGGTCACCGCGTTCGTGGCGCCGAGCTTCGCTGCCGACGATCCGGGCCCCGCTGCCTATGCGCAGGCACTCAAGGGCAAACGCGTCATGCTGGTGCCGCTGGCGATGGGCTTCGACCTGGCGCAGGGCTGGGCGCACTATTTGAAGACCGAAGTCGAGGCCTGGGGCGGCACGTTCGAGACGCGCGATCCGAACTGGGTCGTCGATGCCGGCGCGCAGGCGATCACCGATGCCATCTCCTCCGACACCAGGCCTGACGTGCTGATCATCCACGCGCCCGACCTCAATTCCTACTCCAAGCTGATGAAGAAGGCGCAGGCAGCCGGCACCTACGTGATCCTGGTCGACAATCCCGCCAATTTCCCGGCCGATGCCTTTGTCGGCAGCGATTGGGACCGGCTCGGCCAACTCGAGGCGGAAGCCGCGATCAAGGGCTGCGGCGAGAACTCGTCCAAAAAGATCGGCCTTGTGCAGGGCGATCAAGCGAACTCCTCCAGCCTTTATCAGTACGCCGGCATCATGAAGGTACTGGAAAAGCATCCCGAGTTTCAGGTCGTGGCCAAGCCCGACTCCAACTGGGATGCGACCACCTCGCGCAATGTCACGACGACGATGCTGCAGCAGAACCCCGACATCTGCTCGATCATCGACTTCTGGGATGGTGATGCTACCGGCGCGTCGGCCGCGATCCGTGACGCCAAGCTCGACGGCAAGGTTTTCCTGGTCACCACCGGCGGCGGCGAAAAGGCGGCCGACTGCGACAAGCTGCAGGACGGCACTTATGGCGCGGTTGTCATGACCGACCTTGCCCGGCAGTCGGGCGACATGAATGCCATCATAAAGTTCCTGCTGCAGAGCGGCCAGCCGGCCGGCACGTCGCACACCTACATCTACACGCTGGAGAAGGCGACGACCAAGGCCGACCTCAAGCCCGACAGCTGCTGGGACCTGAAGGCGTTGCAAGCGGAAGCCGCGGCGAAGTAGGTCGCGAGTTTACGCCTGATATCAACATGGCGGCCGGGTTGTACGTGGACAATCGCCAACCTCAGCGCTGCCCCTCACCTTACCCTCTCTTCGTGAAAACGGGGAGAGGGGGCGTCTTCACGGGGAGAAGGTGCCGGCAGGCGGATGAGGGGCAGCGGCGAAGTTGAGAATTGCTCCGGAGCGATTACCCGGCCACCTTTTTCTCTTCTCTCGCAATAGCAGTGACCTGATGTCCTTTCGCGAACGCCTCCAGGCCTGGCGCTACAATCTCGTGCCCGACCATCTGGTCGGCGAGATACTGACCAAGCGCTGGACCGACAATGCCATTCCCTTCCTGGCACTGGTGGCAACACTCGGCGTGTTCGGTTCGATCATTCCGGGCTTCTTCAAACTGACCTCGCTGCAGGAATCGACCCGCCAGCTCGGTGAATTCTCGATGGTCGTCACCGGCATGACGGTGGTGATGCTTGGCGGCGGCATCGACCTGTCGGTCGGCTCGATCTTTGCGCTGTCCTGCTTTTCGGCCGTCTATGTCTTCTTCATCCTCGAACAGTCGATCTGGCTGGCGCTGGCCGCTTCGCTTGCCGCCGGCCTCGTCTTCGGCGCCGTCAACGGCTATCTCGTCGGATACCTCAGGCTGCGCGCCTTCCTCACCACGCTGGTGACCTTCATTTTCGGGCGGGCGCTGTTCGACATCCTGGTCACCACCTATGCCGCCGATGTGCAGCTGTCCCAAGCCACCTCCGATGTGCTCGACTTCATCGGCGACGGCACCTTCTGGGGCCTGTCGGTCTCGGTGTGGCTGGCCATTATCCTCGCCATCGTCACTCATATCACGCTGACGCGCTCGCGGCCCGGCTGGCATGTGCTGGCGGTTGGCGGCTCCCGGCGCTCTGCCCACAATGCCGGCATCCGTGTGCGCAGCACCGTGTTCATGACTTATGTCTTCTCAGGCTTCTGCGCCTCGATCGGCGGCTTCCTCATAGCTTGCCGGCTGAGCGGAGCAGGGCCGGGCACCGGCCTCAACCTCGAGATCATGGCGCTGACCGCGGCGGTGGTCGGCGGCGTCAGCCTCGGAGGCGGGCGCGGCTCGGTGATCAAGGGGCTGATGGGCGCCATCATCGTTTTGACCATGACCAACGGCCTGATCAGGCTGGGCTACGGTACCGGCACCAACCAGATGGTGCTGGGCATCATGCTGGCGGTGGCGGTGACGATCGACATCCGCTGGCTGAAGAACCGCCACAAGGTGCTGAACGAGGTCTATGTCGCGCCGGTCTATCTCAGGATGGGCGAGACGCAGTCGGCGGCGCCCGGCTCCGGCACATCATACGAACTCGACGACAGGCTGTCGGGCGCCGACCATATCGGGCTCGGCGAACTGGAGGGACCGGAAGATGTCATCCTCGACCGTGACGACCACCTCTATTGCGGCACGCGCCATGGCGAGATCGTACGCTTCTTCGCACCGGACTATGTGAAGTCGGAAGTGTTCGCTCATATCGGCGGCTTTCCGCTCGGCCTTGCCTTCGACAAATCAGGCAATCTGATCAGTTGTGTCGGCGCCATGGGGCTCTATTCCGTCTCGCCCGATCGTGAGGTCAAACGCCTGTCGGCCGAAACGTCGCGCTCCTGGACATCGGTCGTCGACGACGCACGGCTGCGCGATCCCAACGACTGCGACATTGCACCGGACGGCCGCATCTATTTCACCGACTCGACCAAGCGCTACGACGCGCATGACTGGGCGCTGGATTCGATCGAGAACCGCGCCACCGGCCGCCTGCTGGTCTATGATCCGAAGGACGGATCGACCAGGACGCTGCTCGACGGCTACCGCTACACCAACGGCGTGTGCATGGCGCATGATGGCAAGTCGCTGTTCTTCGCCGAGAGCTGGGCCTGCCGTGTGCATCGCTACTGGCTGGAAGGGCCGAAGGCCGGCACCGCCGAATGCGTCATCCGGGACATGCCGGGCTACCCCGACAACATCAACCGCGCTTCCGACGGCAATTACTGGATGGCGTGGCTCGGCATGCGCACCCCGAGCTTCGACCTGTCGCTGCGCCATCCCGACATGCGCAAGCGCATGACACGGCGGCTGCCGCAGGACGAATGGCTGTTCCCCAACATCAACACCGGGGGCGTGGTGAAATTCACGGAGGAGGGCGACATCGTCGAAGCGATGGGCGACCTCTCGGGCGGCGCGCATCCGATGGTCACCTCGATGCGTGAGCACAAGGGATATCTCTTCGTCGGCGGCATCCTCAACAACCGCATCGGCCGCTACAAGATTGCTGGCGCCGACCCGAATTGGACCAGCCCGGCTTCCTATTGGGGAGCAAAGCCATGATCCTCGATCCGGTCCTGGATATCTTTCGCGGCAAGGCCGTCACCATCCCGCCGCTGGATGGCGCTTTCCGACCCAACACGCAGCTCGACGATGCGCCGGCTTTTGCCGAACTGGCCGAACCGGACAACCTGCTGAGTGCTGGCGACAAGCTGCTCGTTTCCAGCGGCAACGCAGTCTATTCGATTGCCGCCGGAACCGCGCCCAAGCTGGTCGAGACCTTTTCGTCCACCATTTCCGCGCTGGCGCTCTCGCCATCGGGCGAGCTGACGGTCGGATTGGAAAGCGGCAAGCTGCTGGTCGGCGGCAGGGATGTTTCGCTACCGGCCGGTGTCAGCTGCATCAACGCGCTCGCCTATGCCGATGGCGGCGCTCTGTGGCTGGCCAATGGTTCGGCCGAATTCGCACCATCACAATGGGCGGCCGACCTGATGAAGAAAGGCGCGTCCGGATCGCTTTGGAAGCAGGATGCGGCAGGCAGGACCTTCCGCAAGGTGGCCGGCGCCATCGCCTTTCCCTATGGGCTCCATCCCATCGGCAGGGATGTGCTGGTGAGCGAGAGCTGGCGCCATCAGTTCATCCGCTTCGAGGCGGCAAGCGGCAGCCGCTCGACGGTGTTGACCCATCTGCCCGGCTATCCCGCGCGGCTGTCGCCGGCAGCCGATGGCGGCGCCTGGCTGACCCTGTTTGCGCCGCGCAACCGGCTGATCGAATTCGTGCTGCAGGAGACGCATTACCGTCAGGACATGATCGAGCAGGTGCCGCCGGCCTATTGGATCGCACCGGCTCTGGCCTCAAGCCGCAGCTTCCTCGAACCGCTGCAATGCGGCGGCATCCGCACGATGGGCATCCACAAGCCCTGGTCGCCGAGCCGCTCCTACGGTCTGGTGGTCAGGCTCGACCAGAACATGCAGCCTCGGTTCAGCCTGCACAGCCGCGCCAACGGCATACGTCACGGCATTTGCAGCGTGGTTGAAAAAGATGGCGAACTGTTCGTCGCCTCGAAGGGCGGCGACTGCGTGTTGGCTGTCGATGCCGGGGGGGTTTGATGGAACCGATCGTGCGCCTGGAGAACATCACCAAAAATTATCGCGGCGTGCCCGCGGTCAAGAATGTCAGCTTCGAATTGCGCAAGGGCGAGATCCATGCGCTGCTCGGCGAAAACGGCGCTGGAAAATCGACGCTGACCAAGATCATCGCCGGAGTGGTCGACGCCAGTTCGGGCAAGATGTTCCACAAGGGACGCGAGATCGCTTACGCCTCGCCGCATGCGGCGCTCGAGGCGGGCATCGCAATGGTGTTCCAGGAGACCAGCCTGGTGCCGTCGATGACGGTGGCGCAGAATCTTTATCTCGGCACCGAGAAATTCCTCAACCGGCTGCGCGGCACCTACATTTCCGCGCAGCAGTTCCTGCAGTCGCTGAATTTTCCGGTCGACCCGAACGCCATGGTGGCGACGCTTGGCGCGGCCAAGCGCCAGATGGTCGAGATCGCGCGCGCCGTGCACCACAATGCCGAGATCATCATCTTCGACGAGCCGACCGCGACGTTGACGCCGGAGGAAAAGCGGCACTTCTTCGCGCTGATCCGGCGGCTCAAGGCGCGCGGCGTCTCCATCGTCTTCATCAGCCATGCGCTGGAAGAGGCGCTGCTGATTGCCGACCGCATCACCATCCTGCGCGACGGCGAGTTGGTCATCACCGACGACACGTCGACCTTCGATCGCGACCGGATCGTTGCCGCCATGGTCGGGCGCATGCTGTCCGGGCAGATCTATCGCCAGCGAGACGAGGCCAGGCTGCGCAAGGCGGGCAAGAAAGTTCTGTCGGTGCAGGACATCTCAATGAGCAATGTCGTGCGCAACAATTCGTTCTCGATCTTCGAAGGCCAGATCACCGGCGTCTTCGGGCTGATCGGCTCCGGCCGTACCGAGACGTTCAAAATCGTGTCCGGCATCTACAAACGCGATTTCCTGCGCGGCGGGGCGATCGAGCTGGACGACAGGCCGGTGCGCTATCTCGTGCCGAGCGAAGCGGTAGCCGACGGCATCGTCTACGTCACGGAGGATCGCAAGAGCGAAGGCATTTTCGAGACGATGGGCATTGCCGAGAACCTGTTCGGCGGGCTGCTGGCAGCCGGCCGCGAAACGGCCTGGGTGATCAATCAGCAGGAGATGCGCGCGCTCTCCGCCGAATGGACCAAGACGCTGAACATCAGGGCGATCAACGACAATGCGCGCGTGGTCGAGCTTTCCGGCGGCAACCAGCAGAAGGTGGTGATCGGCAAGGGGCTGGTGCAGAAGCCGCGCGTGGTCATCTTCGACGAGCCGACGCGCGGCGTCGATGTCGGCGCCATCGCCGAGATCCACCAGATCATCAACCGGCTGGCCGACGAGGGTCTGGCCGTCGTCGTCATCTCGTCCTACCTGCCGGAGATCATGAACCTGTCCGACCGGATCCTGGTCTGCCGCCAGGGCCGTATCGTCGAGGAGTTTTCGCCGGCCGAGGCGACGGAGGAGAAGATTATGTATGCGGCGGTGCATTAGAGAGTGTGTCGGTATTCAGGTGAGGCCGGCCTGCAAACGCCAGCTTGACTTGAATCTCGACATACCCTCGCGGTGCCGTTTGCGTCGCAAAAGGCGAATAGGCGAATGAAGTGAATGGATTGGCGGCGGCTGTTCAGCGTCCGATTCAAACGTCCGGCATTGAAAAACGAAAGGAAACACCATGGCCACCACCAGACTCCTGAGCGATGCCGAGGTGGAGAAAATCCCGGCCTTAAAGGCGGTGTTCGACGACATCCGCGCGACGCGCAAATCCGATTTCGTCAATAATTTCTGGCGCGGGCTGGCCAATGATCCTGCGGCGCTGAAGCGTATCTGGGAACAGCTCAAGGCGGTGATGGTTGCAGACAGTGCGATCGATCCGTTGACCAAGGAGATGATCTACATCGCGGTGTCGACCGCCAATGGCTGCTCCTATTGCGTCCATTCGCACACCGCGGCGGCGCGCGCCAAGGGCATGACAGATGCACAGCATGGCGAACTGGTGTCGATCATCGGGTTGGCGGGACAGACCAACCATCTGGTGACGGCAATGCAGATCCCGGTCGATCCACAGTTCGAGGTGAAGTGAGGAAAGACGCGCTACACCGGCCTGTAAACCTTCTCCGCCGCGTTCCAGAAAATGTCGGCTTCCGCCGCCGTGCCATGCTTCTCCACCGCATCGCGGTGCGCCTTGATCAGTTCGGCGTGGCCGGTCCAGAGCTTCTCGATCGGGAAGTTCGAGCCGAACATCAGATGGTCGCTGCCAAGAATATCGATCGCATTGTCGATGATGTAGGCGATCAGCGCCGGGTCGTTGCGGTGAACGAAGGTGCCGAGGCCAGACAGCTTGGCGTAGAGATTGGGCGCCGCCGACAGTGTGCGCAGGCCGGCCTTCCAGGCTTCGGTGGTTTCCGGTTCCATGCCGGTCAGCATGCCGGCGTGGGTCAGGATGAAATTCGTCTCCGGGTTTTCGCCGACCAGCGTCAGCCCGTCCTTCATCTGGGCGGGGAAGAGCTGCAGGTCGAAGGACAGGCCGTAATCCTTCAGCCGCGCGACGTTGGCGCGGACCTTGGGGTCGATCACCTGGTCGGCCGAGGCGGCGAAGCGGAAGGCCGGGGTCTCGTGCCAGTGCAGTTGCATGCGCACGCCGCGCAGCAGCCTGTATTTCATCAACCGGTCGATCTGCGGCCTGACATCGTCCACCGTCATGTCGGCATAGCCGACGATGGCGTGCGGCCAGCCGGTCTCGTCAGCGGTCTTCTGCAGGAAGGCGACCTCCTTCTCGAAATCCTCCTTGGCCCAGTTGGTCTGGACATAAACGGCTTTTTCGACGCCCGAACCTTTTTGGTCGGCCAAAAATTCATCGATCGGATAGTCGCGGCGGATCGGTTCGTAAGGGCCGAAGATGCGCGGCACCATCGGGCCGACCAGCCATGGTTGGTCCTTCTGGCGCCAGATGTGGAAATGCGCGTCGATGGCTTTCTGCATCACGATACCCTTTTCCAGATGGTCGCGGCCGCCGGGGCGGGGCGTGCGAGCGACAGGATGAAATCGGTGAGGCCGGCCAGCGACGAGCCGTCGACCAGATCGTCGAGGTCGGGCAGGATGGCGCGCAGCGCCGCTGTCGCCGGCTGGAAGCGCGGATCGCCGGCCAGCGGGGTCGCCAGCGACAGCCGGAAGGCGCGGGCGCTAAGCCTGCGCATGGCAATCTCCAGTTCGGCATGGTCGCCGCGCTCCAGCGCGTCGGAGAGAATGACGACCGCGGCGCCGCGCGTGAACGACGAAAAGCGCGGCACCGAGAGGAATGCCAGCAGGGTCGGTCCCATGCGGGTGCCGCCATCCCAATCGTCGACCTGGGCCGCCGCGCGCGCCAGCGCCTGATCGCGGTCGCGGATGCGCAATGCCGAGGTGATGCGGGTGAGCCGCGTGCCGAAGGTAAAGATCTCGGCGCGGTCCGCGCCCTGGACGGCGGCATGCGCCAGCTTGAGATAGTCGGCGGTGTGCAGCTTCATCGAGCCGGAGACATCGATCAAGAGCAGCAGTTTGCGCGGCACGGTCTGGCGGCGGCGCAGCAGCGGCGAGGGGACATCGCCATCTGCGCCGACGATTTCCCTGAGCGAGCGGCGCAGGTCGAGCTTGCCGCGCGAATGGGTACGCACGGTGCGGAAGGAACATCGGGCGGGCAGGGCCGATGACAGCTTTCGGCGAAACGCGGTCAGACTGTCGTCGTCGCGCTGGAAGTCGCGCGAGCTCAACTGCTCCAGGGCAGAAGACAACTCGCCGCCTTCCTGTTTCTGCTCGGCCTCGATCCGTTCGTCGTCGGCACCGCCATCATCCTTGATGCGCGTTTCCTCGTCTGCATCGCCTTCGATCACAGCTGACGCGTTGCCATAGAAATGGCTCTGGAAATGCGCTTCGAATTCGTCGCGGCGGTCAGGCGGCGGCGCTAGTGTGGCCAGGGCCGCCTCACGGATGTCCGCCATCGAGCGCGGCCCCAGCAGGGTCACGGCCTGCATGAAACGGGAGACTTGTTCCGGGGCAATAGCGAAGCCGTAGCGGCGCAGCAGGCGAGCGAAGCTGAGCAAGGGCGTTGCGGCGCGGGGGAGATGTCCGGCAGGACAGAGGGGGGCGCTGTCCCGCCCGCGTTGCTGAATGACGTCGCGGCTCACGCCAGCACCTCGTCGACGATCCGGCCGAGCTCGGGCGCGATGTAGGACAGATCCTCCTCGTCCTTGATCAGCACGCCGATGGCGCGGCGGAAGGCTTCCGGCCATGGACTGCCGCCTTTTTCGAGAATGGTCGCGGCATTGGCCCATTCGACCGCCTCGGCGATGCCGGGCGGTTTGGCGAGTGGACGCGCGCGGATGGTCTGCACGGCTGTGGCCACGGCGCGTGCCGTTGCCTCTGCGACATCGCCGGCGCGCAGCATGATGATGGCCGCCTCACGCTCGGCATCGGGATAGCCAATCCAGTGATAGACGCAACGCCGCCGGAGCGCTTCGGCGAGTTCGCGGGTGCGGTTGGAGGTCAGGATGACGATCGGCTGTGCGGTGGCGCGGATGGTGCCGCGCTCGGGAATGCTGATCTGGAAGTCGGAAAGAAACTCCAACAGCAGCGCCTCGAATTCGTGGTCGGAACGGTCGATCTCGTCGACCAGCAGGATGCGCTGCTCCGGCGCCTTCAGGACCTGCAGCAGCGGGCGGGCGATCAGAAAGCGGTCGTCGTAGATATCGACTTCTTGCTCGCCGGCATGGCGGATGGCGAGCAGCTGGCGCTGGTAGTTCCACTCATAGAGCGCATGCGCGGCGTCTATGCCTTCATAGCATTGCAACCGCACCAGATCGCGGCCGAGCAGCCCAGCGATTGCCTTGGCCGCTTCCGTCTTGCCGACGCCCGGAGCGCCTTCGAGCAGCAGCGGCTTGCCCAGCCGGATCGCCAGGAAGATGGCCGTCGCCAGGCTTTCATCAGCCAGATAATGCGAGGCAGCGAGGCGCTCGGCGACCGCTTCTGGCGAAGTCGCGACCGTTTCGGCGTTTACCTCGGGCATGTCGGTCCTCAGGTCGTCGCTTGCGCCTTGAGCGCACGCAAAATGCGTTCCGGCGTGATCGGTAGCGTGTCGATGCGCACGCCGACAGCGTCGAAAACGGCATTGGCGACCGCCGGAATCTGTGGATTGGCGCACATTTCGCCGGGCCCCTTGGCGCCGTAAGGACCATCTGCCGAGGGCCGCTCCAGCACGATAATCTCGGTTTCGGCCAGGTCGCCGGGACCTGGCATCAGATACTGGTTGAAGTCGGTGCCGCCGTGGTCACGGTTAGGATAATAGGGCTCGGTCGTTTCGTAGAGCGCATGGCTGATGCCCATCCAGGAGCCGCCGACCAGCTGCTGCTCGACCATCTTGGGATTCAGCGCACGGCCGATCTCGAAGACGTTCTTCACCGTCAGCACCGTCACCTCGCCGGTCTCGTCATCGACCTCGACCTCGGCCACCGTGCAGGCATGCGCGTAACAGGTCGACGGCTTCATCGCGCCGGTCTCCTTCTCCGGATAGGAGCGCGGGATGAGGAACATGCCGCGTCCCGAGATCGAGCGGCCGCGCTTGAAATGCGCCGACAGAGCGACGTCGAAGATCGAGATCGATTTCTGCGGCGCGCCCTTCACCAATATGTTGCCCTGACCGTCGGTCTCGAGGTCGGAGGCGTTGACCTCCAACTCCTCCGCGGCCACTTCCAGCATCACCTGGCGGGCTTCCCTCGCCGCCTGGATGACGGCGTTGCCGGCGCGGTGCGTGCCGCGCGAGGCGAAAGTGCCCATGCAGTGCGGGCCGGTGTCGGTATCGGCGGTGTCGACGACGACGCGGTCGGTCGGCACGCCAATTGTCTCGGCGCAGATCTGCGCCATGATCTGCTTCATGCCCTGGCCGAGATCGACCGATGATAGGGTCACCATGAAATTGCCGGTTGGGGTCGAATGCACCAGCGCCTGGGTGGGATCGCCGCCAAGGTTCATGCCCGTGGGATAATTGATCGCGGCAACGCCGCGTCCGCGCCTGATCGCCATCTCAAGCTCCCTTCGCGTAGGAGGACATCGCCATGTACTTCTCGGCCACGGGCCAGTTGGCGGCGCGCGAAGCCTCCTGCATGCACTCTATGAGGGCCGCCCCTTCGGTCGGCTGGCGATGCGCCTTCATATCGCCGTCGCGATAGGCGTTGATGAAGCGGAATTCGAGCGGATCCATGCCGATCAGCCGCGCCAGCTTGTCCATCTGCACCTCCAGCGCGAAGTCACCGATGGTGACGCCGAAGCCGCGCATGGCGGAGGAGGGGGTGCGGTTGGTGTAGACGCAGTACGTGTCGATCCAGACATTGGGGATGGTGTAGGGGCCGGGATAGTGCCCCGCGCCCTTCTGGGCGCCATAGGGCGAATGGCGGGAGTAGGCGCCGGCGTCGGTGTAGCCGGTGACTTTGCGCGCGACGATGCGGCCGTCCTTCATCACGCCGTCCTTGATGACGACCTTTTCGGCCGCGCGAGGTGACGAGATCTGCATCTCCTCCTCGCGGCTGTAGGTAAAACAGACCGGTCGCCCTGTTAGCTTGGCGCCGAGGATCGCGATCGGTTCGACGATGACATCGACCTTGCCGCCAAAGCCGCCGCCGACCGTGCCGCCGACGAAATGCAGCTTGCTGCCCGGCATCTGCAAAATGATCGACGTGTTGTCGAGGGTGAAGAACATCGCCTGCGTGTTGGTATAGCAGGTGAAGCGGTCATTGCCCTCCGGTGCCACGATACAGCCGGTGGTCTCGGTCGGCGCATGCTCTATCGGCGAGGACTGGTAGCTTTGTTCGAGGACGTAGTCGGCCTCGGCAAACCCCGCCTCGACATCGCCGAAGCGCACCTTGCGGCACTCGCCGCTGTCATAGAGATAGTAGTTCTGGCCGTGATACTCGTTGACGAGGGGCGCGCCGGGCTTCAGCGCTTCCTCCATGTCGAAGACGGCCGGCAGCACCTCGTAGTCGACCTTGACCTTGGCCGCGGCTTCCTGGGCGGCGCGCTCCGTCTCGGCCAGCACCGCCACCACGGCCTCGCCCTTCCAGCGCACCTTGCCGTCGGCCAGAACCGCCTCGTCCTCCGGCCCGATCTGGATCAGGATCAGGATGGTGTAGACATTGTGCGGGACGTCCCTGGCGGTGAGAATTTTCACCACGCCCGGATGTTTTTCCGCTTCGGACGTATCGATCGATCGGATGCGGGCATGATGGTGCGGGCTGCGCACCATCTTCAGATGCAGCATGCCGGGAAAGTTGCGGTCGGCGAAATAGGCGGTTTTGCCGGTGACATGGCCGGGCGAATCCGAGCGGGGCCTCGGCTGACCGATCTCGTTGAGGTCATCCTTGCGGACGTCCGAAAAATAGCTTTTGCGCAGTTCCATCTTGCTTCCCTCAGGCCGCGTTCTGCGAGTTGGCGCGAGCGGCGGTGAGCACCGCCTGGATGATAGGCTCGTAGCCTGTACAGCGGCATATGTTGCCCGACAGCGCTTCGACGACATCGTCGCGGCTGGGATCGGGCGTGTGGTCGAGCAACACCTTGGCCGCCATGAGCATGCCCGGCGTGCAGAAGCCGCATTGGGTGGCGAAGGCGTCGAGAAAGGCGCGCTGCAGCGGATGCAGGACGCCGCCTTCGGCAAGACCCGATGTGGTGGTGATGGCAGCGCCGTTGCAGGTTTCGGCGAGCGTCAGACAGGACAGCCGGAGCTCACCGTCGACGATCACCGAGCAGGCGCCACAGGTGCCTTGATGGCAGCCGCCCTTCGGCGAAGTGTCGCCGATCTTGTCGCGCAAGGCGTTGAGCAGCGTGGTGCCGCTTTCGACGAATTCGGCCTTCTCAGAACCGTTGAGCGTGAACTGGACGGGAACCTTTGCCATTCTTCCTCCTTGCGCGCCTGCCCCGCAGGGCAAGCGCGCGCCCCGAATGTGACTAGCTGAGCAGCAGCCGACCGAGATGAACCGGCAGCACTTGCGCGCGATACCAGGCGCTGGCGATCGGGTCGGTGATTGGTGCGGTGCCGTCGCCCGCGGCGGCCAGTGCCGAAGCGATGCCGTCCGCGTCCAGTGTCCTGCCGAGCAGCGCTTTTTCGGCTGTCTTGGCTCGCATCGGCCGGTCGGCCATACAACCGAGCGCGATGCGCGCCGAGGATATCGTGCCGTCGCCGGCTTGTTCCAGGATAGCGGCGATACTGAGCACCGAGACGCCCTTGGGCTTTACCCGCGAGACCTTCACGAATCGAAAGCTTCCCTGCGCCGGCCGCGTGAAGCTGACCGAGGTGACGATCGCGCGGCTCCCGCCCCGCTTGGCCAGAAACGCTTCCATCGGCATTTCGCCGTCATTGGTGCTCACCATGGCGTCCAGCGCCAGCAGGGCGACTGCGAAATCGCCATAGGGGCTTGGCGCAAACAGATTGCCGCCGACGGTCGCCATGTTGCGGATCGCCGGACCGCCAACGGCACGCGCGGCCTTGGCAAGCTGGCCGAGCTCGGGATGGCGGGCGATCGCCGCCATGGTCACCGAAGCGCCGATGCGGATCGTGCCGCCGGAGACCGTGATGACCGACAAGGCCGGGTCGGTCGACCTGACAAGGCCGGAGACCGAAACGTCGCCCTCATTGGCGGCGCGCAAGACGAGCGTGCCACCGCCGAGATAGCGCGTGCCGGCGGCTTTCAGCGCCGCGCTGGCGTCTTTCACCGTTGCAAAACTCTGCAATGCCAGCGCCATGGCCCGCTCCTCAACCCTGGCCGGTGAAATGGCTCTTCAGGGCGTTGAAGCCGCCCTGGAAGACATTGGCGCCCATGCCCTCGGCCAGCTTGTCGGCTTCTTCGGGTGCTGCGTCGAAGCTGGCGGTCCATTCGGCATAGGTGCGGTCGCCGTCGGTGACGCGCCGCAATTGCAGCGTAGCCCTGTGGTTGGTGAGCGGCTGCGGCGTTTCCAGGATCGAATAGCTGACGAGGAAATTCTCATCGGAGAAATCGAGCAGCTTTTCGCGCAGCCGCGCGCCGCTGGCCAGCTGGAAGTTGCGCACGCAGCCGATCGTGGTGGCGTCCTTGCCGTCCTCGATATGGCTTTCGACCATGCGCGGATGCCAATTCGGCAGTCCGTTGAAGTCGCGGATGCGCGCCCAGACCTTTTCGACCGGCGCGTCGATGACGGTGGAGATGGTGACATCAGCCATATGCTCTTTCCCCTGCAAACGTTCTGCTTGGGACGGTAGGCCGATCGTGGTCGCGGTGCTTATCAATGCGTCTTGGGCACGTATCAATCAGTCTGAAAATAGCCGCTTTCCGGCCCGTCAGGACACTGCTCGCGCCGCTTCGCGATAGAGCGTCGGCGGCACGCCGACATGGTCGCGGAAGAAACGCGAGAAATTGCCCTGGGTGGTGAAGCCGAGATTGCAGGCGACCGATATCAGCGGCTCATGCGACCACTGGAGCTGGCGCACCGCTTCCTCCATGCGCAGCGTGTTCCAGTAGACGTTGGGCGTCAAACTGGTCTGTTCCTTGAACAGGGCGAAGAAATGCGGCCGCGACAGGCCGACGCTGCGCGCCACGTCATCGAAGGAGATACGCTCGCAGACATTGGCTTTCATCAGCTGGATCGCCTTGCGGACGCGGAAATCCTGCATGGTGTTCACGCGGCCACGCGGCTCCTGCGGAGCTGAAGCGTCGGCGGCATCGAGCACCGAGTCGATGAAGCGCTCGATCTCGTAATTGGCGACATCGTCGATGCTCTCATTGTCGGTCAGATGATCGAGCAGGCCGGCAGCAGCCTGGTGCAGCCAGGGTTCGAGCGTGATTGCCGCCTGCGCGAAAAGCGGCGCGGACGAGGGCAGGTCACGGCGCCGCCGTGCCCAGTCCGGGTCGATGTAAAAGGCGAGGAACAGGCCTGGGGTGCCGTCGTGCGACAGCACATGGCTATGCGGCTGCAGCGAGTTGATGCCGGCAGCCGTGCCAGGTCCAAGCAGGACCGTCTCACGGCCGATGGTCATCTCGCCGGCGGTGCCTTCCAGCCAGATGATGAGATGTGCCTCGACATGGGCATGGGTGACGAAGTCGCTCGCGACATTCAGGACAGAAACATGTCCGAACCGGCCCCAGTAGAGCCTGATCGCTTCCGTCATGGGTATATCCTCCCGCAGGCGACTGGCCTCCCTTCGCCTGCTTGGGGATTGTGCGGCCGGTTTTCCGTGTCCGTCAAGGCATAGCCGCACGCCCGGTATTCGCGGCAGGCCGCTTCAGCCGATTTTCAGACTGAGCGATAGGACCGAAATGAACGCCGCTTCGGCGAAGACAGGCTTTTAGTCGCTTCGCCTGAAGTTGCGGATGCGGTCGAACAGCACCGCCAGCAGGATGGCGCCGCCGATGAAGGTGCCCTGCCAGAAGGCGTTAATACCGAGCAGGCCGAGGCTGTTGCGGATCACCTCGATGAGGGCGGCACCCACGATGGCGCCAAAGGCGGTGCCGACGCCGCCGGCGAGATTGGCGCCGCCGATGACGGTGGCGGCGATGACCTGCAGCTCCATGCCGTTGCCGAGATTGGTGGTGACGGCGCCCAGCCAGCCGGTCTGGATGATGCCGGCTATTCCCGCCGACAACGCCGAGATCATGTAGACGGCGACCTTGATCTGGCGCACCGGAACGCCGGTCAGCGTCGCCGCATGCTCGTTGCCGCCAATGGCGAAGATGTGCCGGCCGAACTTGGTCCAGCGCAGGACGAAGCCGGTGATCAGCGCCAAAAGGATCATGTAGAGCACCGGATTGGCGATCCCGAACAGCCAGGCGCCGCCGCCCAGCGCCAGCAGCTTGTCGTGATCGGGCCCGAACTGGAAGACGACGGTGTTGTTGGAGGCCACCATGGCGAGGCTGCGGGCGATCGACAGCATGCCGAGCGTCACCACGAAGGGCGGAAAGCCGAGATAGGCGATCAGAATGCCGTTGAAGCCGCCGATGACGAGTGCGGTGACGATCGAAGCCAGGATGCCGACTTCGATCGAAAACCCGGCATGCATGGTAACGGCCAGCACCATCGAGCACAGGCACAGCACCGAACCGACCGAGAGGTCGATGCCGCCGGTGATGATGACGAAGGTCATGCCCAGCGCGACAATGGCGACGAAGGTGACGTTGCGGGTGATGTTGAAGAGGTTCTTCGGGGTGGCGAAGGCATCCGTGGCAAAGGACAGGAAGATACAGGCGAGGATGACGGCGATCACCACCCAGAACGTCTGGCTGGAGAGCAGCCGCGACAGAAAACTGTGCTGTTTCTGCGCGATCGTCTGATCAAGGGTGACTGCCATTATCGACCTTTCCTGCCGGGAGCGAAACGCGCCAGCGCAATGAAATCCGGTTTTGCCGCTCTCACACCACCTGCTCGATGGCGCCGGTGATCAGCCCTGTCACTTCCTCGGGCGAACTCGAGGCGATCGCCTTGTCGGCGACTTTCCTGCCGCGCCGCATGACGATGACGCGGTCGGCGACGTCGAAAACGTCGGGCATGCGGTGGCTGATCAGCACCACGGCGATGCCCTGGTCGCGCAAATGGCGGATCAGGTTGAGGACTTCGGCGACCTGACGGACCGAAATCGCCGCCGTCGGCTCGTCCATCAGCACTATCTTGGCCTGCGACAGCATGGTGCGGGCGATCGCCACCGCCTGGCGCTGACCGCCGGACATCTGTTTGACGAGGTCGCGCGGGCGCGTCTCGGATTTGAGCTCGGCGAATATCTGGCCGGCGCGCTTGTACATGGCGGCATAGTCGAGGATACGGAAGGGCCCGACGCCGCGGCGCAGTTCGCGGCCGAGATAGACATTGGCCGCCGCCGTCAAATTATTGCACAGCGCCAGATCCTGGTGGACGATCTCGATGCCGTGCTGGCGGGCCTCGACCGGCTTGTGCAGGATCAGATCCTTGCCGTCCATCTGCATGGTGCCGTGGCTCGGGCGGAAATTGCCGGCGATCATCTTGACCAGCGTCGACTTGCCGGCGCCGTTGTCACCCATCAGGCCGACGACCTGGCCGGGCTCGATCGACAGCGACACGTCGTTCACCGCCTGGATGGCGCCGAAATGCTTCGAGATGTTGGTGAGTTCGAGAACCGCCACCAGCCTTTTGCCTCCCATGTCTGGCCGTCTGTCCCGGAAGGGGCGACGGCTTCGGTTCGCTACCCCAGCTCCTCCCGGAAGCAGCGACGCGGTCATTTACGCAAATGCCTGCATGGGCGTCAATTGTCTGACGAATAAGATTTGGGCAATTGTCGGACGAATGAGATCCCGCCTTTCGGGAAAAATCCGTTTTGTAGGACAAATAGCAATTGACGTTGGCGGCAAGCCGTTATTAGTTGAGCGTCGGAGGAAGATATGCCGGCTTTGACGACGTTGTTTGGCGGCGCAACCGGTAGAGGATTATCGACCGTGCCGGCATCGTTGCCGGGCTGGTCGCATCTGAAAATACTTATCGGCCTGGCCTGACGGCACGAGCGCTTGCTTCTGTCATCTCGCATTCGGCCGATCTGTGTGGCGGGCACGCCGTGTCCGTCTGTTTCCAAGGGAGGACTGACATGAGGAAAACAGTTTTGCTCGCCGCCGTCGCCGCCATGGCGTTGGGCGCCGGGCCGGCTTTGGCCAAGAAGCAGCTCGTCATCGTGGTGAAAGGTCTCGACAATCCGTTCTTCGAGGCGATCCACCAGGGCTGCGAGAAATGGAACAAGGAAAACGCCAGCTCGGAATATGAGTGCTTCTACACCGGTCCGGCGTCGACTTCCGACGAGGCCGGCGAGGCGCAGATCGTGCAGGATATGCTGAGCAAGCCGGACACGGTGGCGATGGCGATTTCGCCGTCCAACGCGCCGCTGATCGCGCAAACGATCAAAAGCGCCAACCCGTCGATCCCGATCATGACCGTCGATGCCGATCTTGCCAAGGAAGACGCAGCACTTCGCAAGACTTATCTCGGCACCGACAACTATCTGATGGGCAAGAAGATCGGCGAATACATAAAGAAGGCCAAGCCGAAGGGCGGCACGATCTGCACCATCGAGGGCAATCCGGCGGCCGACAACATCCTTCGCCGCGCGCAAGGCATGCGTGATGCGCTGTCGGGCAAGGAAGGACTTGCAGCCCTTGCCGGCGAAGGCGGCTGGACGGAAGTGGCGGGCTGTCCGGTGTTCACCAATGACGACGGCGCCAAGGGCGTGCAGGCGATGACCGACATCCTTGCCGCCAACCCCAAGCTCGATGCGTTCGGCATCATGGGCGGCTGGCCGCTGTTCGGCGCGCCGCAGCCCTATCGCGATCTGGTTGGACCGCTGAAGGACAAGCTGGCCAGCAACGACTTCGTCATCGGCGCCGCCGACACGATCGGCGACGAGGTGGCGATCGCGCGGGATGGCCTTGTCACCGCGCTGGTCGGCCAGCGGCCGTTCGAGATGGGCTACAAGGCGCCGTCCGTGATGATCGACCTGGTCGAAGGCAAGAAGGTCGACGATCCGGTGTTCACCGGCCTCGACGAATGCACCAAGGATACGGTCGACACCTGCATCCAGAAGTAGGCGTCTCGATCGGGGCGCCCGTCAACGGGCGCCCCGCCACCTCTGCTGACGAACAGGGACACGCATTTCAGGGGCAGCGGCTCCGGCTTTGGCGCGCCCGTGGTTCGAATTTTCGGCAATGGCATCGGCGCACCCGACAGTTCCTGACCGGAACAGGTACGGCCGACGCATTGGAACGTGGATGCCGGACGAAAAGTCAAACAAGCGAGCCATTCGGACCAAGGCACAGGCCGGCCGCCGTCCGGCCGCCATGCGCCGGCCCGATGCGGCGCACTTTCCCGGTGCCAGCGTGCACGCCTCGCTGGCCAGCGAGATCGGGCTCAGGATCGTGCGCGGCGACTATCCGCCAGGCACCATCCTGCCCAACGAAGCCCAATGGTCGCGAACGTTCAACGTCAGCCGCTCGGCGGTGCGCGAGGCGATCAAGATGCTGATGGCCAAAAGCCTGCTCGCTTCGCGCCCCAAGATCGGCAGTTGGGTCGAACCGAAGGAGCGCTGGAACCTACTCGACCGCGACGTGCTCGCCTGGTACGCGACCGCGCCGGACCGTGAGGTGTTCCTGCGGACGGTACAGGAGTTCCGCCACATCATCGAGCCGGAAGCGAGCGCCTTTGCCGCGGTGCGGCGCAGCGACGAGCAGATGGCCGAGATCAGCCAGGCCTGCCGCGAGATGGGCGAGGCGGCAAGCCTTCAGGAGCGCATCCGGGCCGACACGCGCTTTCATCTTGCCATCCTGCGGGCCTCCGGCAACGATCTGCTGGTGCCGCTCGGCGTGCTCATCGAGTCGGCGCTCGACCATCTCTTCGTCTTCACGACTCAGCAGGTCGGCGACCAACGGCGGGCCCAGAGGCTGCACGAGGCGATCGAGAAGAATATTCGTTTGCAGCGCCCCTCAGCGGCGCGCAACGCCGTGCACAAGCTACTCGCCGATACCGATGAAGGGATCGGAAGAGGGCGAGGGTGATCGACGCTCGCGCTTGGTGATCACCTTTCTATGGACAATGCGTAGCCTTCTGCGGCCTTTCGCAGGCTCCCGGCGTTCGAAGCTCGAAAAGCCAAGCTATTGGCTTTTCATCCGGTGCGCGGACCGCTTCTCACCCTTAAATCGTCTGTTTCTTTCCATCTTTCATCGGCATCAGATCGACACCGTTGACCTTGCCGATATGGGTGGCCAGCATCGGCACGTACTGCTCGGCCGGTCCGGTGGCGTGTGCTCCGGCGAAAGCGTTCTTGGTGGCGTTGCCGAGGGGGTTGGCAATGCCGGCAGAACCCGCCATCGATTCGAGGTAGGTCAAGTCCTTGAAGGCGTTGGCAATAGTGAATTTGTGGGCGTCGCGGTCGCCCTCCAACGTCCACCGCATGAAGGTCTGGTAGAAGCCGCAATCCATGCGGCCGTTGCGGATGACGCTGTCGAAGCGCTGCGGCGAGATGCCGACCTTCTCGGCCAAGGCCAATGCCTCGGAATAGATCGCCGCATAGCCCAGCGAGACGAAATTGTTGAGCAATTTCATGCGGTGGCCGTCGCCGGTGTCGCCGATATGGACGATACGGCCGGCCCAGGTTTCGATCACCGGTTTGACCCTGGCAAAGACGGCGTCGGGTGCGCCGACCATGGCGTCGAGCGTGCCTTCCCAAGCCTCCTTCGGCGTGCGGCTGAGCGGTGCATCGACATAGTTGACGCCGAGCGCCTTGAGTTCGGCGGCCAGCGCAACGGTCGAGACCGGGTCGGAGGTCGAGCAGTCGACGACGACCGAGCCTTTTCTCAATCCTTCCTTGAGACCGCCGGGGCCTCGAATGATGGCTTCGACCTCACGCGAACCGGTGACGCAGATGAAGACGATCGTCGATGCCGCCGCCACGTCGCGGGAGGTCGAGGCTTCGTGGGCGCCGCGATTAGCCATATCCTCCGCCGGCTTGCGATTCTTGCGGCCGAGGAAGGTCAGGTGATGGCCTTTATCGACGATGTTCTTGGCGATGCCATGACCCATCAGGCCAAGGCCGATGAAGCCGATCTTCTCGCTCGCGGCGGTCGTGTTCATGCTGTCTGTCCTGTGTTGCGATTATCGATAATGTCGCCGCTCTTTTAGCCGCAAGCGGTTGCAGAAAGCAATATTGTCTGACAATACACATAATTCCTGAGCTTTCGTGGAGACCAGAATAATGAAGCGGATCATGTTCACCGGCGGCAGCGGCAAGGCCGGGCGCCACGTCGTGCAATATCTGGTGGAGCAGGGCTGCCAGGTGCTCAACATCGACACCAAGCCGCTCGACAATCCCAAGGTGCGCACGCTGATCACCGACATCACCGACAGCGGGCAGGTGTTCAACGCGCTGTCGAGCTATGCGGGCTTGCATGAATTCGACCCGTCGCTGCGCCCCCAGCCCGTCGACGCCGTGGTGCATTTCGCCGCGATCCCGCGCATCATGATCACGCCCGACAACGAAGTGTTCCGCATCAACGCACTCGGTACCTACAATGTCATCGAGGCGGCGGTGAAGCTCGGCATCCGCAAGGTGATAATCGCCTCCAGCGAGACCACCTACGGGCTGGTCTTCGCCAACGAGCCGCGCACGCCGAAATATTTCCCGCTCGACGAAGAATACGACGTCGATCCGATGGACAGCTATGCCCTTTCCAAGGTGGTCAACGAGAAGACGGCACGGGCCTTTGCGCAGCGCGACGGTGCCGACATCTATGCATTGCGCATCGGCAACGTCATCGAACCGCACGAATACTCCCTGTTTCCGAAATGGTTCGCCGATCCCGGTTTCCGCAAGCGCATCGCCTGGAGCTATGTCGATGCGCGCGACCTCGGCCAGATCACGCTGCGCGCCATCGAGAAGGATGGGCTCGGCTACCAGGTGTTCAACGCTGCCAATGACGACACGTCGTCGGACCTGCCGACCGCGGAACTGCTGAAGCGCTTCTATCCCGGTGTGCCGGTCAAGGGTGAGCTCGGCGAATTCGAGACGCTGCTGTCCAATCGCAAGGCGCGCGACATGTTGGGCTTTCGGCCGGAACACAGCTGGCGCAAATACGTGAGGATCTCTTGAAAACAGGCCCCGCCGGGGGTTGAGCTGTGCACAGAAGCCGGCTTTGCGGGTGAACCCGCTTGCCGTGCTTGACAGCTTGCTCAATCCGGACTTTCTGGAGCCTATGCGGGACGCGAAGCCGAACAAGGAAAAATCGCCGGCAAAAGCGGCATCGGCCGAGCGTCAGGCCGGCGTTCGCCGCACCGATGCGGCGCGCATTCCGGGTTCCAGCGTGCACACCTCGCTGGCCAGCGAAATCGGGCTCAGGATCGTGCGCGGCGACTATCCGCCCGGCACCATCCTGCCCAACGAAGCCAAATGGTCGGAGACCTTCAGCGTCAGCCGCTCGGCGGTACGCGAGGCGATCAAGATGCTGATGGCCAAAAGCCTGCTCGCCTCGCGCCCGAAGATCGGCAGCTGGGTCGAGCCGAAAGAACGTTGGAATCTGCTCGACCGCGACGTGCTTGCCTGGTACGCGACCTCGCCGGACCGCGAGGTATTTCTGAAGACGGTGCAGGAATTCCGCCACATCATCGAGCCGGAGGCATCCGCTTTTGCCGCCATGCGGCGGACCGACGAGCAGATGGCCGAAATCAGCCAGGCCTGCCGCGAGATGGGCGAGGCACCAAGCCTGCAGGAGCGCACCCGCGCCGACACGCGCTTTCATCTCGCGATCCTGCGGGCGTCTGGCAACGACCTGCTGGTGCCGCTCGGGGTGCTGATCGAATCCGCCTTCGACCATCTCTTCACCTATACGACGCGGGAACTCGACGATTTGCAGCACGCACAGAAGATGCATGAGGCGATCGAGAAGAACATCCGCCTGCAGCGGCCCGACGCGGCGCGTGCCGCGGTGCGCAAGCTGCTCGCCAACACAGACGGCGTGATCAGGTCACGATAAGCCGTTCCAGGAACCCGTCACGCGGCTTGCTGCCTACTCTTCCTTCTCACGTCCGAACGCCGCGCGCAGTTCGTCCTTGGCGTCCTCGAGCACCTTCTTCTGCTTCGCCGGCAGGTTCTTGCCGGCACGGTTGATGTAGAAGTTCAGCATCGACATGGCGGACTGGAACGGTTCGGCCTTGCGCCGGTCGCTGTGTTCGGCCGACCGCTTGAGCGAAGCCGCGATCTTCTTCGGGTCGTGGGATTCGAAGACATGGTCTTCGAGATCCATGGCATTGCTGTGCTCGGTCACCTCAGCCGACCATTTCCGTTTCGCGGTCATGGCAATCTCCTTCGCGTTGAGCCGATTGCAAAACGTCCTTCATCGTCGCACGTTCCGGTGAGCCCGGAACCGGCGAACCCTGGAACCATGGAATTACCCACGTGGCGCTGCTCGGCGCCGCGAATGCGCCGATAGTGGTGGAAGGACCGTCGGCCGCTAGGCCGCATGACCGCGACCATGGTCAATGTCGATGACGGAATGGGAAACAGCTTGGCCTCGATCTTCTCCTCACCAGCAGCCGGCAATGCGGTCGTCGACAGCTCGCATGCATGGATACGGCTGGCGGTGTCGATGCTTTTGTCAACAGTCGGCGGCGTCGGCATGTGGGCCGTGGTCGTGGTGCTGCCGGCCGTGCAGGCCGAGTTCGGCGTCGACAGGGCCGACGCCGCTCTGCCCTACACCGCGACCATGGTCGGCTTTGCCGCCGGAAACGTTCTGGTCGGGCGCGCCATCGACCGTGTCGGCTACTGGATCCCGGCGCTTGTTTCCTCGATGGCGCTGGTTGCCGGCTTCCTGCTGGCGGCGCTGTCGACCTCGATCCTGCAGTTCACGCTCGCCCAGGGCTTGCTGATCGGGGTCGGTACATCGGCGATCTTCGGGCCGCTGATCGCTGACATCTCGCATTGGTTCAACCGCCGGCGCGGCGTCGCCGTGGCGGCGGCCGCGGCCGGCAGCTATCTCGCCGGAACGATCTGGCCTACCGTCATGCCACCCCTGATGAAGGCGGAAGGCTGGCGCTTCACCTATGTGGCCATCGGCATCTTCTGCCTGGCGACCATGGTGCCGCTGGTGCTGATGCTGCGGCGCGGCGCCCCGATCGCGGCCGCCGGTTCTGCGGGCAGCCGGCTGGTGCAGCCGATCTCGTTGTCGCCAACGGCACTCCAGGTGCTGCTCGTCATTGCTGGTCTTGGCTGCTGCGTGGCGATGTCGATGCCGCAGGTGCATATCGTGGCCTATTGCATGGATCTTGGCTACGGCGTCGCGCATGGCGCCGACATGCTGTCGATCATGATGGCGGCCGGCGTGGTCAGCCGCGTGGCTTCGGGCTTCGTTGCCGACCGCATCGGCGGAGTGAAGACCCTGCTTATCGGCTCGGTGCTGCAATGCCTGTCACTGTTCTTTTACATTCCCTTCGACGGGCTTGCCTCGCTCTATGTCGTTTCGCTGGTCTTCGGCCTGTCGCAGGGTGGCATCGTGCCCTGCTATGCGATCATCGTGCGGGAATACATGCCCGCCAGGGAGGCCGGCCAACGCGTCGGCATCGTCATCATGGCGACCATTTTCGGCATGGCGATCGGCGGCTGGATGTCGGGCTGGATCTACGACCTGACCGGCTCCTACGCCGCCGCATTCCTGAACGGCATCGCCTGGAACCTGCTGAACATCCTGGTGATGGTGCTGGTGCTTTGGAAGGCAAGACGCGTGGCGACGGCGATGGCCTGAGGCAAAGCGGAAGCACTCGCCCGCAAGCGCCTCGGCTTGACAATGGGCCGGGGCTGCGCGACGCCAGAGGTGAGTGGTGCGGCACAGGCTGGTGAAATGGCGACAGCAACGTCGATCGTATTGCGGCAGCGCCTTGGCGGCCAGGCACCGCATGGAGCCTGTCCTTGATCAAGCCGCGCTCGCGCCGAGGCGGCGGCCGCCCGACCATATCAGACGTCGCGCGCAAGGCGGGCGTAGGCGCCATCACCGTGTCCCGTGCTTTGCGCGAGCCGGAGCGGGTCTCGCAGGACCTGCGCCGCCAGATCCAGGCCGCCGTCGACGAGCTCGGTTACGTGCCGGATCCCAACGCGCGGGCGCTGGCCTCGGCCCGCGCCGAGGTGTTCGGCGTGCTGGTGCCGTCGCTTACCAACAACGTCTTTGCCGAGGTGGTGCGTGGCATCTATGACAGCCTGTCGGATAGCGCCTTCCGCATCCAGCTCGGCAACACCCACTATTCCGGCCTCGAGGAAGAACGGCTGCTGCAGGTGTTCGGGCCGCAAAGGCCGGCGGCGCTGATCGTGGCCGGCATCGACCAGACTCCGGCCTCGCGAAAACTGCTGGAGAACGCAGGCTGCCCGGTGGTGCAGGTCATGGAAACCGGCCCGGATCCGGTCGATATGATGGTCGGCTTCTCGCATCTGGACGGGGGCAGGGCGGCGACTGAGCATCTGCTCGAAGCGGGTTACCGCCGCATCGGATTCATCGGCGCGCGCATGGATCCGCGCTCGCAGCGGCGCTTGGCCGGATACCGCATGGCCGTGGAGAAAGCCGGCCTGTTCGATCCACGACTGATCACCACCACGCCGGTGCCGTCCAGTGTGACGCTGGGACGCGAACTTTTCCGCGACGCGCTGGCCAAGATGCCGACGCTCGACGGCGTATTCTGCAACAATGACGACATCGCGCTAGGCGCGCTGTTCGAGTGTCATCGCGCCTCGATCGGTGTGCCCAAGAGGATCGGCATCGTCGGCTTCAACGATCTCGACATGATGCAGGTGGCGTTTCCCTCCGTCACCAGCATCCGCACGCCCCGCTACGAGATCGGACGGCGGGCAGTGGCCATGGCGCTGGCGGCGATAGGAGGCGAGCCTCCGCAGCAGCGCGTCGTGGATCTCGGTTTCGAACTCATGCGCCGCGAGAGCACGGCGCGCTGAACACGCTTTCGCGATCAAGAGAAAGGGCGCTTTACACACCGTTCATGGTAGCGCTACCGTCGTCGTCGGACAGGAAAGAGAAATGCAACGGTACGGCGCCTGTCTATTATACATAAGCGACAACTAATTCTTGTTTATTATGTATAATATGCTATTTTCCCAGCAACCTGGGAACGACGGGGGAGGAGGCATCGCATAGACCATTGGCCATCGGAAAGGCAGGTACGGCAAGGCAAGAGGAGCCGGAGCCGACCGTGCGAAATTCACATCGCGAAACGACGTCAGAATTACAAAATGGGAGGATTATCGATGATCAAGTCACTGGTAGGTGGCATCGTTGCCGCCAGCGCATTCGTCATGCTCAACTCGGCCGCCATGGCCGCCGGCCCCGAGATCGTGCCGGGCCCGGCCGCCCAAGCCGACTGCTTCGCGCCTTGGAGCGCGGACACGAAATTCTTCAAATATCCCAAAAAGGAAGGCCCATACCGCATCGCCTTCGCCAATGGCTATATCGCCAACACCTGGCGCATCCAGATGGTGCAGACCGCAAAGGCCTATGCCGCCCAGCCGGACGTCAAAGCCAAGATCAAGGAATTCAAGGTCGTCTCGACCGGCGAGGACGTGCCGGCGCAGATCTCGGCGATCAACAACTTCATCGATTCCGGCTATGACGCGATCGTCACCGACGCGCAGAACCCGACTGCTTTCGGCCCGGTCATCAAGCGCGCCAAGCAGGCTGGCATCGTGCTGGTCGCCTTCGACAACATCCTCGACACCAAGGATGCCATCAACGTCAATGTGGACCAGAAGGGCCTCGGCGAATTGTGGGCCAAATGGCTGGTCGCGAAGGTGCCGAATGGCGGCAAGATTCTCGAAGTGCGCGGCGTTGCCGGCACCTCCGTCGATACCGATCGCCACAACGGCATCCACGAGGTGCTCGACGCTTCCGGCAAGAAATGGGACGTCACCGAAGTCGCCGGCAAGTGGGACGACGGCGTGGCACAGAAGGTCACCGCCGACGCGATCGCCACCAACGGGCCATTCGACGGCATCACCGGCCAGGGCGGCGACACCGGCATCGTGCAGGCGATGATCGATGCCAAGCATCCGTTCGTGCCCTTTGGCGGTGAAACCGAAAACGGCTTCCGCAAGTTCTGCGCGGCGCATTCGGCCGACGGGTTGAAGTGCTCTTCCGCGGGCTCGGGCCCGGCCCAGGTCGCCGTCGCCATCAAGACCGCGATTGCAGCGCTCGAAGGCGAAGTGGTGCCGCAAGAGGTGAAGCTGCCGCTGGCGATCGCCGAAGATCCGAACATGAAGGAAGGCACGGATTACTTCCCGAAAGAGTCGGACAATTTCTTCGTCGGCAACTCCTTCCCAACCTGCGGCATCAACTTCAGCGCCCAGGAAATCATGGGTCAGACCAAGGAAAATCAGTAGTTTCCAGTGGATATCGTTTCGGCGCCGCGGCTAAGCCGCGGCGCCGGTTCTTGAATGTTCGAGCGCCCTGGGAGGGTTGATGGACGGTGCGGCTCCGCTCTTGCGCATGGAAGGCATATCGAAGCGCTATGGCGGCGTGCGGGCGCTGGAGAAGGCCGACCTGTCGGTCGAGGCCGGCAGCATCCACGCCATCCTCGGCGAAAACGGCGCCGGCAAGTCGACGCTGATCAAGATCATGGCGGGCGTCGTTGCGCCCGACGAGGGCCGCATGGTGCTGGACGGGCGAGAGGCGACCTTCGCCTCGCCGGGCGCCGCGAACAAGGCCGGCATAGTTTGCATCTTCCAGGAGTTGTCGCTGATTCCCGAACTCAGCGTCGCCGACAACATCGTCATATCCGATCCGCCGAAACGCTTCGGCATGATCGACCGCAAGGCGCAGCGGCGCATCGCCGAGGACGCGCTGGCGCGTGCGGGAGCATCCGACATTCATCCGCTGGCGCTGGTCAAGGACCTGCCGCTGTCACGCCGGCAGATGGTCGAGATCGCCAAGGCATTGGCCAGGAAGCCACGCATCCTGATCCTCGACGAGGCGACCTCGGCACTGACGGCGGCGGATGTGTCGAAGATCTTCGCCGTGCTGAAGCGGCTGCGTTCGGAAGGGCTGGCGCTGCTCTACATCTCGCACCGCATGAACGAGATCGCCGAATTGGCGGACCAGTGCACGGTGTTCCGCAACGGCCGCAATGTCGCCAGCTATCCCGCCGGCTCGAAGAGCGACAGTGAAGTCGTCGAACTGATGATCGGGCGCGAATACAGCCATATCTTCCCGCCCAAGCCGACATTCGCGCCGGCCACCACCGCGCCGGTGCTCGAAGCCCGCAAGCTCTCCTGGACGGATCGCCTGCACAACATCTCGCTGTCGGTCAGGGCAGGCGAGGTGGTCGGCCTCGGCGGCCTCGACGGGCAGGGCCAACGCGAATTGCTGCTCGCTTTCTTCGGCGTCCTGCGTGGCCTTTCCGGCCAGATCCTGGTCGACGGTAAGCCAGTGGGCATCGCCAGCCCCGCCGCCGCACGCGAGAACGGCATCGGCATGGCGCTCATTCCCGAGGATCGCAAGACCGAAGGCCTGATGCTGCCGATGACGGTGCGCGAGAACCTGTCTTTCGCCGCACTCGACCGGCTGTCGAAAGGCGGCATAATAGACCGCGCCGCCGAGCAGCGGCTTATCGACGACATGGTCGGCCTGCTGGCGATCAAGACGGCCGGCCTCGACATTCCGGTCGGCGCGTTGTCGGGCGGCAACCAGCAGAAGGTCGTCATCGCCAAATGGCTGATGCGCCAGCCGCGCATCATCCTGCTCAACGATCCGACGCGCGGCATCGATGTCGGCACCAAGCAGGAGCTGTATCAGCTGATGCGCAAGCTGGCGGACGCGGGGGCGGCAATCCTGTTCTATTCGACCGACTATGACGAGCTGATCGGCTGCTGCGACCGTGTGCTGGTGCTCTATGACGGGGCGGTCAAGCGCGAATTGGTGGGCGCCGAAATCACCGAACGGGCTCTGATATCAAGCGCGCTCAACATGCCTGGCGGGGATAGCCCGGTGAACCGGGGAGCGAACGCGTGAAAGGGATTTTGGCGTGAAGGATTGGCGCTACTGGTTGGCGGAGCAGCGCGGAACGCTGCTGGCGCTTGGCATCTTCATCGTCATGTTCGTCATCTACACCGCGAACCATCCGGCCGGCTTCACCGCCAATGTCGTGCAGACGGCGGCCAACAAGGGCGTGCTGCTGGCCTTCGTCGCCATGGCGCAGACGCTGGTGGTGATCACCGCGGGCATCGACCTTTCCGTCGGCATGATCTTCCTGTTGACCAACTGCCTGGCCTCGTGGCTGGTGGCGGGCACGCCGGTGCAGACGGCGCTTGGCGTGTTGGCGGTACTGGCCGTCGGACTGCTGTGCGGGGCGATCAACGGCGCCATCGTCATCTACGGGCGGCTGCAGCCGATCGTCGCCACGATCGCCACCGGCGCGGTCTATTATGGCATCGGGCTTCTACTGCGGCCGTTCCCGGGAGGATCGGTCAACGAGGATCTGGCCGACGCGCTGACGGGCCGTGTGTTTGACGTGGTGCCGGCCAGCATGGTTGTGCTCCTGGCCGTCGTGCTGGTGATCTGGGTGCCGTTCAGCCGCTCGGTGCTTGGCCGCGCGGCCTATGCGGCAGGGTCGTCGGAAATGGCGGCCTACATGTCAGGCGTGCCCATCCGGCGCGGCAAGTTCGCAGCCTATACGCTGGCGGGGCTGCTGGCCTCGATCGGCGGCCTGTTCCTGACGTTCTTCACCTATACGGGCGAAGCGGCCTATGCCAGCGGCAACTCCTACACGTTGTTTTCCATTGCCGCCGTGGTGCTGGGCGGCGTCTCGCTGTTCGGTGGCAAGGGGAGTGCCATCGGCGCGATCTTCGGCGCGCTCGCCTTCCGCACCATCGGCGATCTGTTGTTCGTCTTCGATTTCGATCCGCTGTGGCAGCCGCTGTTCCAGGGCGTTATCCTGCTGATCGCCGTCAGCCTCGGCGCCTTCGCCCTGTTTCGAGTCCGCAACCGGCTGGAGTGGTTCCTGTGAGCGAGACGACATTGGGCGGCATTGCCGGCCGCATGCCGAAATTCATTCGCCGCGCCGACCCCGCGGTGTTGACGGCCTTTGCCTGCATCGTGGTCCTGCTCCTGCTGGGCAGTCTTTATTCGCGCAGCTTCCTGTCGCCTGAATATCTCTTGCAGCAGCTCAAGGTGGCCTCGTTTCTCGGCGTCATCGCCACCGGCATGATGCTGGTCATCCTGCTCGGCCAGATCGATCTGTCGGTGCCGTGGTCGGTGGCGGCGGGCGCGATGATGGCTTGCGCCGCTGCCGCGTATGGCCCGGCCGGCGTTGCGTTGGCCATTCCATTCGGCATCCTGTGCGGGGTGCTGATCGGCATCGTCAACGGCATCGGCGTCGCCTATCTGCGCATTCCCTCCATGATCATCACGCTCGCCACAAACGCCGTCGCGCAAGGGCTGATGGTGGTCTACACCGGCGGCTTCTCGCCCCAGGATTCGGCCACCGGCGCCATGCGCTACCTGGCCACCGGCTTTGCCATTCCGGGAGTTCCCAACGCGGTCATCATCTGGGCGCTGATCGGCGCCGCGATGGTGTTCGTTCTGACCCGCACCGGCTTTGGCCGCACCGTCTACGGCATCGGCAACCGCGAGCGTGCCGCCTACCTCTCCGGCATCGACACAAGGCGCGTGGTGATGATCGCCTTTGCCGTCTCCGGCGGGCTCTCCGCCTTCGGCGGGGTGCTGCTTGCCGGCTACGCCTCCAAGGCGGCGCAGTCGATGGGCGACGCCTATCTCCTGCCGTCGATCGCGGCCGTCGTGCTGGGCGGCACCTCGATCCTTGGCGGGCGCGGCTCCTATCTCGGCACTGTCGCCGGCGTCATCCTGATCACGCTCCTGCAATCCATACTGTCGGTCATGCAGATGCCGGAGGCGGGTAGGCAGATCATCTACGGCGTCGTCATCGTCGCCATGCTGCTGCTCTACGGCCGCGCGCCGGCAAGCCGCTGACAGTGGACGAAAAGGCTCAGCGGATGGCGGAGGCCGCCCCCGGCTCTGTACCCCCAGCCATTGTGGTTATGGGTGTCGCCGGATGCGGCAAATCGGTCGTCGGTGCAGCGCTGGCAACCGCGCTGGGCGCGGTCTTCATCGAGGGTGACCGTCTTCATCCCCCCGAGAACGTCGCCCGCATGGCAAGCGGTCAGCCGCTTACCGATCAACTGCGCGAAGGCTGGCTCGATGCAATCGGCGAGCGCATCGCAGCGTCGGCCGGTGAGGGGCGGGGCGTGGTCGCTGCCTGCTCGGCGTTGAAGCGAAGCTACCGCGAGCGCCTGCGTGGCATTTGCCGAGACATCGTCTTCCTCTATCTGGAGATCGATCCGGCCATGGCGAGGCTGCGGGTCGCCAGCCGCAAGGGCCATTTCATGCCGGCAAGCCTGGTCGACAGCCAATTCGCCATTCTCGAGCCACCGGCGGCGGATGAGCGGGCGCTGACGCTCGATGCGACGCGCCCGATCGCCGACCTCGTCGCCGAGGCGGTGCGCATGACGCGGCGGTTCTGAACCTTGATCGGCGCCATACCGGCATGCGACTTACGCCGGCAAGTGCGGCGCATGCGCAGGATCTAGATCTGCGACGTCAACTCGACCGGAAAATCATCATTGTCGGCATCGCGCATGGCGGCAAGGCTGCGGTTGTCCAGCACCTCGGCGATTGCCTGGCGCACCTCGAGCATCATGTGCCGGACCTGGCACGTCGCTTCGTCGCAATCCTCGCAGCGCTGATACTGCGTGCGGCTGGCGCATGGGATCGGCGCCAGCGGCCCGTCCAGCACACGCACGACATGGCCGATCTTGATCTCCGAGGCCGGGCGGGCGAGGCGATAGCCGCCTTCCTTGCCTTTGCGGCTCTGGACGAAGCCGGCATTGCGCAGCTCGCCCAGAATGGCATCGAGGAATTTTTTCGGGATGTTGTTGGCGACCGCGATGTCGTTGACGAAGGCCAATTGGCCAACCGGCAAGCCGGACAGATGCACGAGGGCCTTGAGGCCGTATTTGCCTTTTTTAGTCAGCATGCCCGAGTCAACCCATGAAGCCCCAACAATCCGCATCTGGCGGCTGTTTGTGTGCAAATGATGACGGGGCTTGTGGAGCGCTGCCGTTTCGCGAACAAGCCAATTTGTCGGCACGTTAGGCGCAAACGCGTTGATTCTTCGTAACCTTTTGCGCGGCTGGCGTCGTATTTGCCATATTTTGCCGCAAACGGCGAAAGCCGGCAAAGCGCCGGCTTTCCTGATTTGCTTACCGTACGTGCTATCGCGCCGTGAAAATCCTACCGGCTGCCATAGGCCTGGTCGAGCAGGCCGCCGGCGGCGAAATGCTCTTTCTGGATGTTGTCCCAGCCGCCGAAGACGTTTTCCACCGTCAGCAGGCGCACGTCCGGGAAGTCGGCCTTGTGTTTGGCGGCGACAGCCGTGTCGCGGGCGCGCAGGCCATTGACAGCGGCGATGTCCTGGCCCTCGGGCGTATAGAGGAAATCGAGATAGCTTTTGGCCAGATCACGCGTGCCATGTTCGTCGGCGACCTTGTCGACGATCGCCACCGGGAATTCTGCCAGCAGGCTGACGGAAGGCGTGACCTGCTCGAATTTGTCGTCGCCATACTCCTTGCGGATGCCGCGGGTTTCGGATTCGAACGTGATCAGCACGTCACCGATCTCGCGCTGCACGAAAGTGGTGGTGGCTGCGCGCCCGCCGGTGTCGAAGATCGGCACGTTGTTGAATAACTTGGTGATGAATTCCTTCACCTTGGCGTCGTCGCCCTTGAAGGCCTCCTTGGCGTAGGCGGTCGCCGCCAGATAGGTGTAGCGCGCATTGCCCGAGGTTTTCGGGTTGGGGAAGATCACCTGCACGTCGTCGCGCACCAAGTCGTTCCAATCCTTGATGTGCTTGGGGTTGCCCGCCCGCACCAGGAAGGACGGCAGCGAATAGAAGGGCGAGGCGTTGTCGGGAAAATCCTTCTGCCAGTCGGCCGAGACGAGGCCCTTCTTGACCAGGAAGTCGATGTCGGTGACCTGGTTGAAGGTGACGACATCAGCGCCGAGCCCTTCGGCGATGGCGCGTGCCTGAGCCGAGGTGCCGGCATGCGACTGGTCGATGCTCACGCCCGGGTGCTTCTCGATGAATGCCTTGTTGACCTGGACGAACAGTTCGCGGCCGACGTCATAGGAGGCGTTGAGCAGCTTGTCGGCAGACCAGGCTTGGGAAGATGCGAGGAACAGGCCGGCGACGGTGGCGACGCCGAGGAGAAATCGCTTCATGAAATAAGGCTCCGTGTAGTGCTTAATCACCTCACCATAGTCCTGCGCCACTTGCCCGACGAGGCACGTGCAATAGTTTCGCGGTGCCACCGTAAGAAAAAATGTCGTCATGAACGCTGTCATTAGAATTTTGTTCCGCCCAATATGCATATACAAAGGAGGCAACCATGCGCCAACACCGCCATTCAACAACGCGGCCGTCGAAGGAGGCGAAGCTGTTTCGCAATAACCGCAGCCAGGCGGTGCGCATTCCTGTCGAGTTCGAGCTCCCCGGCGAGAAGGTCCTGATCAGCCGTGAAGGCGACCGCCTTGTCATTGAGCCGATCCGCAAAGCTGGGCTCGGCGCGTTGCTCGCCCAATGGGCAAACGAGCCGCCGCTCGGCTCCGAGGACGATCTTCCCGAAATCAATGATGCGCCAGTCGAATCCGAGGACATTTTTTGATGCGGTTTATGCTGGACACCAACATCATCAGTGACATGATTCGAAATCCGGCTGGCAAAGCCGCCAATGCAGTGGAGCGCGAGGGAGACCACGCCATTTGCACAAGTATCGTGGTGGCCTCGGAATTGCGATATGGCTGTGCCAGGAAGGGATCAACCAAGCTGCTCAAAAAAGTCGAGCAATTGCTGGCTGAGATTCCGGTCTTGCCGCTCGATGTGCCGGCGGATGCAGAGTATGTCGCCCTTCGTGCAGAACTGGAGGCCGCCGGCCAACCCATTGGCCATAACGACCTTTTTATTGCTGCGCACGCCTGCGCTATGGGCATCACTTTGGTAACGGCCAATACGGGCGAGTTCATGCGAATCCGCAACCTGAAGATCGAGAACTGGCTGGAGTAGTGCTCGGTCTAATATCAAGCCGCCGGAAACAGCTTCCAGCGGCCCGGGCGGAACGCTACCCGGCTCTTCTGTGCCGCGGGGTGGTCGACGGGCAGCTCGATCTCGACGCGCTGGCGTTCGCCGCCGATCTCGAGTTCCACCCGGCGGGTGCCGGCGACGCGGCGGCTGGCGACCACCGTGCCGGCGATGCAGCCAGAGCAGCCGCTCAGCAATTCGACGTCGTGCGGACGGAAGTACAGCCTGGCATTGCCGCTGGCGGCGTCCGGCGCCGACAGCCCGATCGGGCGATCGGCGAGCCAGACCTCGCCATTCTCGACCTTGACGGGAAGCGAGCTCGATTCGCCGATGAAGCCATAGACGAAAGGCGAGTTCGGCCTGTCATAGATGTCGTCGGCGGTGCCGACCTGCTCGATGCGGCCCTGGCTCATCACCACGACGCGGTCGGCAAGCTCCAGCGCCTCTTCCTGGTCGTGGGTGACGAAGACGGTGGTGTGGCCGGTGGCGTCATGGATGTCGCGTAGCCAGCGGCGCAGTTCCCGGCGCACCTGCGCATCGAGCGCGCCGAACGGCTCGTCGAGCAGAAGCACTTTGGGTTCGATCGCCATGGCGCGCGCCAGCGCGACGCGCTGGCGCTGGCCGCCGGAAAGCTGCGCCGGATAGCGCTTCTCCAGGCCCGAGAGCTGGACCAGGTCGAGCAGCTCGGAGGCGCGGCGGCGGATCTCCTGCGCCGGCGGCCGCGTCGAGCCCTGCCGGACCTTGAGGCCGAAGCCGATATTGTCCGAGACCGTCATGTGCCGGAACAGCGCGTAGTGCTGGAAGACGAAGCCGACATTGCGCTCCTGGATCGATTTGTGCGAGGCGTCCTCGTCGCCGAAGAAGATCTTGCCGCGCGTCGGCCGCTCCAGCCCGGCAATCAGCCGCAGCAGCGTCGTCTTGCCCGAGCCCGACGGCCCCAGCAACGCGATCAGCTCGCCCGACTTGATGTCGAGCGACACGTCATGGAGCGCGGGAAACCGCTCGAACTCCTTGCGCACATTGGCAACGCGAACTTCCATCAACAGTCCCTTTGTAGTGGCTGCATGCCGTTATCCCAAATCGGTTCCCGCTTTTGGGCGACATGTCTTTTGTTTCATGCATGCCGTTATCCCAAAACCGGTTTCCACTTTTGGGCGACATGCATCAATGTCCACGCGCCGCGGCGATCTCGGCGCCGTAACGCATCTCGAGCAGTGTCTTCAGGACCAGCGTCACCAGCGCCAGGCCGGCCAGCAGCGAGGCGACGGCAAAGGCGCCGACGGCGTTGTATTCATTGTAGAGGATCTCGACATGCAGCGGCATGGTGTTGGTCAGGCCGCGTATGTGGCCCGACACCACCGAGACCGCGCCGAACTCGCCCATGGCGCGCGCATTGCACAAGAGCACGCCGTAAAGCAGCCCCCATTTGACGTTGGGCAGCGTCACATACCAGAAGGCCTGCCAGCCATTGGCGCCGAGCGACAGCGCGGCCTCCTCGTCGCCATTGCCCTGTTCCTGCATCAGCGGGATCAGCTCGCGGGCCACGAAGGGGAAGGTGACGAAGATGGTGGCCAGCACAATGCCGGGCACGGCGAACAGGATGACGATGCCATGCGCCTTCAGCCAGGCGCCGAGCAGCCCCTGGGCGCCGAACAGAAGCACGTAGACCAGGCCCGAGATGACCGGCGAGACCGAGAAAGGCAGGTCGATCAGCGTGGTCAGGAAGGCCTTGCCCTTGAACTCGAACTTGGCGATCGCCCAAGCGGCCGAGATGCCGAAGACGACATTGAGCGGCACCGAGATCGCCGCCACCAGCAGCGTCAGCCGGATCGCCGAGCGCGTATCGGTATTGCCGAGCGCTTCGGTGTAGGCGCCGACGCCCTTGGCGAAGGCTTCGTTGAAGACGATGATCAGCGGCAACAGCAGGAAGATGCCGAG
>NZ_VFVV01000011.1:0-206749 GCF_006442695.1 Mesorhizobium sp. B2-3-7
GCCGCCGTGATGGTGGCGGCGGCCGCCATCTATGCGCCGGAAAGCTTCGGCATCGGCACGGCGGGCGACATCCACGCACAGGCGCTGGTCGAAATGAGCCTGGGTGTGGCCATCGGCGCCATCACCTTCACCGGCTCGGTCATCGCCTTCCTGAAGCTTGACGGGCGTATGTCCGGCAAGCCGATCATGATCGGCGGCCGCCATTTCATCAACATCGCGCTTGGCATCGCCTTGGTCGTGCTGATCGTGCTTTTGGTCACCACCGAATCGAAGCTCGTCTTCTGGCTCATCGTTGCCGCATCGCTGGTGCTGGGCGTGCTGCTCATCATCCCCATCGGCGGCGCCGACATGCCGGTCGTGGTGTCGATGCTCAATTCCTATTCGGGCTGGGCGGCGGCCGCACTCGGCTTCACGCTCGGCAATCTGGCGCTGATCATCACCGGCGCCCTGGTCGGCTCGTCGGGCGCCATCCTGTCCTACATCATGTGCAAGGGCATGAACCGCTCCTTCATCTCCGTCATCCTCGGCGGCTTCGGTGGTGAGACCGCAGCCGCGGGCGCTGATGATGGGATCGAGCGCACGGTCAAGCAGGGCTCGGCCGACGATGCGGCCTATCTGATGATGAACGCGCAGAAGGTCATCATCGTGCCTGGCTACGGCATGGCCGTCGCCCAGGCGCAGCACGCACTGCGCGAGATGGCCGACAAGCTCAAGGCCAATGGCGTCGACGTCAAATACGCCATCCACCCCGTGGCCGGCCGCATGCCGGGCCACATGAACGTGCTCTTGGCCGAAGCCAACGTGCCTTACGACGAAGTGTTCGAGCTCGAGGACATCAATTCCGAATTCGCGCAGGCCGACGTCGCCTATGTCATCGGCGCCAACGACGTCACCAACCCGTCCGCGCGGGATGACAAGTCCTCACCTATTTACGGTATGCCGATCCTCGACGTCGACAAGGCGCGCACCTGCCTGTTCGTCAAGCGCTCGCTCGGCTCCGGCTATGCCGGCATCGACAACACGCTGTTCTACAAGGACGGCACCATGATGCTGCTCGGCGACGCCAAGAAGATGACCGAGGAAATCGTCAAGGCCATGGATCACTGACCCGGTCACATCGTCCGCATGAAGAAGCCCGGCTCGCCGGGCTTCTTCATGCGGATTTCAGACGATGTTCAACGGCTGGTCAGGAACACAGCCTCCTCGTCGTCGCGCTGCCTGCCGCCGAGGGCGGCCGCGGCGCTGGCGATGAAGGCGCCGATGACCAGCGACAGGGCGCCGAGGAGCGCAAATGTGGCGCTCGCCTTCCTGGCGGTATCGGCCGCCTGCTGGGCCTTGGCCTTGGCGTCCTGCGCCTTTGCCAGCAGCGTATCGACACGCGTCTTGGCGTCTGCTTCCGACAGGCCGGTGCGTGCCGCGACCAGCTGCGACAGGTATGTCTTGTCCTCGGGCGAAACCTCGCCAGCCGCAGCGCTGGCGACCAGGATGCGCGATGCCTGCGCCGCCGCCGCCGCGTCGTTTTGCGGATTGGCTGCCGCCAGTCTCGCCGCGTCCGCCGGCCTGAACAACGAGTCCACCAGATAGGATGTGGCATTGTCCGTCGATGCCCCGCCTGCATTGGCCGATGCACCGGCCGAAGCGCCCTGGGCGGCGCCGGCGGCCACGCTGGATACAGCCTGGACGCCGGAACCCACAGCCGCCGACAGCGCCGAGCCGAGCACGCCGAGGACCAGCAGCGTCGCCAGCGCCCATGCCAGGAAGCCATGAGCCGTATCCCGGAAATAAACCTCGTCGGTATGCACGCCCACCCATTTGGTGCGCAGCCGGCCGGCAAGATAGCCACCGAGGCCGGATGACAGCCATTGCACGACGATCAGCCAGACCGCGGTCGAAACCGCGAAGCTGGTGATAGAGGCGCTTGAGCCCGACCATGGCGAGACCATGCTCAACCCCAGGCCGGAGCCGAGCAGCATCAGGATGAAGGTCAATGTCGAGGCGGCGAAGGCACCGGCGATGATCGGACCCCAGCTGATAGCGGTGGCGGACGATTCCACCGCGCCGGGATCATCCGTGATCGACAGGGTGGACTGCATGACAGCCCCCTATCGCGCGAAAAGCATGATGAGAAGGATGATCGGGATTGGAACCCCGAGTAACCAGAGCAAGATGCCGCGTCCCATGGGAGCCTCCTTCGCCAGGAATTGTGATCGATACTGTCACAATGCTGGAAAGAAGCTTCCGTTCCGGCGGTTCGAATGAATCTCGCAAGGGAAACACTGGCGCGACCGACGCGCGCCAATGGTCCCGGGATGACTCCGGATTAAATGTCCAGATTGGCCACCGACAGCGCGTTGTCCTGGATGAACTCGCGCCGCGGCTCGACCTCGTCGCCCATCAGCCGCGAGAACAGGCTGTCGGCGTCGGTGGCGTCGTTTACCTTGACCTGCAGCAGCGAACGCACGTTCGGATCGAGCGTGGTTTCCCAAAGCTGCTCGGCGTTCATCTCGCCCAGGCCCTTGTAGCGCTGCATGGTCAGGCCCTTGCGGCCGGTCGCGAACACCGCGTTGAGCAGTGCCAACGGTCCCGAGATGGGTTCCGAAACATCCTTGCGGCGCAGCACGGGCGGCGCTCCATAGACGTCGCTGAGCCGCTGCGCGTAGCGGTCGAGCTGTCGCGCATCGGCTGAATTGATCAGCGCCATATCGAGATGGGCGTATTCCTTGACGCTGCGCACCGTGCGTTCGAAGACATAGCCGCCGATACCCTCATTCGAAGTCGACATCCGGCCGGTCCAGCCGCGCTCGGTGTCCTCGGCAATGATGTCGAGACGTTGCGCGATCCGCTCCGCCATCGCATTGGCGCGGCCAAGATCGGCGACGACGTCGGCATTGAGCCCGCCGGCGATCGCCGCCTGCTCCACGACGCCTCTGTTGTAGCGCGTGTGCAGGCCGTTGATGAGCTGGCGCACGGCGAGCGCATCGTCGATCGCCGCCCGCAGGTCCTGTCCGGCGCGAACCTCGCCGGAGCCGAGCGTGAGCGAGGCTTCTTCCAGTCCCGAGCCGATCAGGAATTCCTCGAACGCGCTTTCGTTCTTGATGTATTGCGAGCTCTTGCCTCGCGTCACCTTATAAAGCGGCGGCTGGGCGATATAGAGATGGCCGCGTTCGATCAATTCCGGCATCTGCCGGAAGAAGAAGGTGAGCAGCAACGTCCTGATATGCGCGCCGTCGACATCGGCGTCGGTCATCAGGATGATCTTGTGGTAGCGCAGCTTGTCGGCGTTGAATTCGTCCTTGCCGATCGACGTGCCGAGCGCGGTGATCAGCGTGCCGATCATGTCGGAACTGAGCATGCGGTCGAAGCGGGCGCGCTCGACATTGAGGATCTTGCCGCGCAGCGGCAGGATGGCCTGGTTCTGGCGCGAGCGGCCGCCCTTGGCGGAGCCGCCGGCCGAGTCGCCCTCGACGATGAAGATCTCGGACTTCGCCGGATCGCGTTCCTGGCAGTCGGCAAGCTTGCCGGGCAGCGAGGTGACGCCCAGCGAGGTCTTGCGGGTGATGTCGCGCGCCTTGCGCGCGGCCTCGCGCGCCGCCGCGGCCTGGATCACCTTCTCGACCACGACCTTGCCTTCGCTCGGATGTTCTTCGAGCCAGGTGCCGAGCGCCTCGTTGACCAGCCCTTCGACCACGGGCCGGACTTCCGAGGAGACCAGCTTGTCCTTGGTCTGCGAGGAGAATTTCGGGTCGGGAACCTTGACCGACAGCACTGCCGTCAGCCCCTCGCGGCAATCGTCGCCGATCAGCGAGACCTTTTCCTTCTTGGTCAGGCCCGAGGAATCGCCATATCCGGTGATCTGACGCGTCAGGGCGCCGCGAAAACCGGCGAGATGGGTGCCGCCGTCGCGCTGCGGGATGTTGTTGGTGAAGGCCAGCACATTCTCGTGGTAGCTGTCGTTCCACCACATGGCCACTTCGACGGTGATGCCGTCGCGCTCGGCCCTGATGGCGATCGGTTTGTCGATCAGCGGTTTCTTGACCCGGTCGAGATATTTGACGAATTCCTCCAGGCCGCCATCATAGTGCAGCTCATGCCGCACGACGTCGGCGTGGCGGGCGTCGGTCAGCACGATGCGCACGCCCGAATTCAGGAACGCAAGCTCGCGCAGCCGATGCTCCAGCGTGCCGAAATCGAATTCGACCATCGTGAAGGTCTCGGACGACGGAAAGAAGGTGATCTCGCTGCCGCTGCGGCCTTCATAGGTGCCGGGCTGCTTGTCCTGTTCGTAGGTGCCGGTAACGCTCAGCGGCGCGTCGGCATTGCCGTGTGTGAAGCTCATCTCGAAGATCTTGCCATTGCGGCGGATCTTGAGCTTCAGCCAGGCCGACAGGGCGTTGACCACAGAGACGCCGACGCCGTGCAGGCCGCCGGACACTTTGTAGGAGTTCTGGTCGAACTTGCCGCCGGCATGCAGCTGCGTCATGATCACTTCGGCTGCCGAAATGCCTTCGCTGGGATGGATATCGGTGGGAATGCCGCGCCCATTGTCGATGACGGTGACCGAACCGTCGGGATTGAGCGTCACCGTGACGAGATCGGCATGACCGGCCAGTGCCTCGTCGATGGCGTTGTCGACGACCTCATAGACCATGTGATGCAGGCCCGAACCGTCATCGGTGTCGCCGATATACATGCCGGGCCGTTTGCGGACGGCATCCAAGCCCTTCAAAACCTTGATGGAATCTGCGCCGTATTCGGCTTCGGCGCCGTTGGCGTTCTCAGTCTGGTCGCTCATGAAAACCTGTTGTCTAGAGGCGGCTGGTGGAGCGCGAAAAATCGCCCCCGAATCGCGCTTTCAATATTGCCTAGATATAGGCGTTAAAGGTGGTTTTTCCAAGGTTTGCAGGCATTTCCGGGCGGAAAAGCGCACCGTCGGCCAGCTATTGGCGAGAGGCTTTGACCTTAGCCAGCCGGTCGCGCAGGAATTTTGATCGTGAACTTCTATCTTGGCGCCGGCTGCCCCTTCTGCCCGCTCGGCATTGGCAGGGTCGCCAGCCGCCAGAGCTTGCGCAAGTGCCTTCCGCCGCCGCGACGACGGCGATCAAAAAGCACCGGCAGCAAAGCGCATGGCAAACGCAGGCCGAACCGCCCACGGTTCGGTCGTTTGCCGACATTCCGCCTGTCTACGGCGCGGGCGAGCCGGCTTGCATCAGCCGGCGCGCATCGGCTTCAGCGCCTCGCTCCAGCGCAGCAACTCCTCCAGCATGGTTCTTGCCCCGCCCTGCACCTGCTCGCTCGCTTCGAAGGAGCCGTCGGTCCCCAGCAGCTTCTGGTACAGCGGCAGCGCGATGCCTTCCGGAACCGGCATGACGCCGACGGAGGTCAGCAGCGGCTTGAGCGCCTGTGCCGCGCGCAGGCCACCGGAAACGCCGCCATAGCTGAAGATGGCGGCGGGCTTGTATTTCCATTCGCGCGAGAGATAGTCGATCGCGTTCACGATGGCCGGTGCGACGAAGTAATTATATTCCGGTGCCACGAAGACGAAAGCGTCGGCGGCATCGACGGCCTTCGACCAGGCCTTGGTATGATCGTTCAGGTAGTTGCCGAGCCTGGGATGGTGCGGCTCGTCCAGCACCGGCAGATCGAAGGCGGCGATGTCGGTCAGCACCGGTTCGAACTTGCCGTGCTCGCGCGCGAACCGCTCCAGCCAGTGAGCGAAAACCGGCCCGGCCCGGCCCGGCCGGGTGCTGCCGATGATGATGTTCAACTGGTGCTTCAAGGCGGGCTCCTTCGATTGACGGTATCTGTTGGTGACTGTGACCTACGGCAGAGCGCCGTCATGGACAAGACCGCGCCGTTTGGCGAGCGGTCACAATCGGATGATGGGAGCATCGCTCCGTCCCGTCGGGGCACGGGCTTTTACCGTCAGGCCACATGGACGCGCCGTGCGTCAGTCACTACATCGAACGGAGGCAAGGACTAGCGCGACGCGCTTGCCAGCGGAGCAGCCATGGACACTCAGCCCGCCCCCTTCGTTCCGCCGGCGCCGAGGCCGCGCACATCGCCGCCCTCGACGCTGGAGATGATGCGCATCGTCTACCGCAACCCGCTCGAGCTGTGGGGAGAGCCGACCTACAACGAGCCCTGGATCTCGGTGAACGGCGTCGGCGGACCGCTGGTCATCGCCAACGACCCGGGCCTCATTCGCCATGTCCTGGTCGACAATGCCAGGAACTACAAGATGGCGACGGTGCGCCAGCTCATCCTGCGGCCGATCCTGCGCGACGGCTTGCTGACGGCCGAAGGCGAGGTCTGGAAGCGTTCGCGCAAGGCGATGGCGCCGGTGTTCACGCCGCGTCACATCTTTGGTTTCGCGGGGCCGATGCTCAAGCGCACGCTTGAATTCGCCTCCCGTTACGAGGATGGCGGCACCTCCGACATTGCCCACGACATGACGCTGCTGACCTACGACATCCTGGCCGAGACGCTGTTCTCCGGGGAAATCGCGGGGGAGCCGGGCAGTTTCGCCAAGGAGATCGACCGGCTGTTCGAGACCATGGGCCGCGTCGATCCGCTAGACCTGCTGCGCGCGCCCGAATGGCTGCCACGGCTTACCCGCATCCGCGGCCGCAAGACCATGGCCTATTTCCGCAAGATCGTCAGCAATACGGTCAAGATACGCGAACAGAAACTCAGGCGCGATGCCGATGCCGTGCCGCAGGATTTCCTGACCCTCCTGCTCAAGGCCGAGGGGCCGGACGGGCTGACACGCTCGGAAGTCGAGGACAACATCATCACCTTCATCGGTGCCGGTCATGAGACCACGGCGCGAGCCTTGGGCTGGACGCTCTATTGCCTGGCCGAGGCGCCATGGGAGCGGGAAAAGATCGAGCGCGAGATCGATGCCGTGCTGGCGCGCGAGCCCGATCCGACCAGATGGCTGGACGCCATGCCGCTCACCCGCGCCGCCTTCGACGAGGCGCTCAGGCTCTATCCGCCGGCGCCGTCGATCAACCGCGAGCCGATCGAGCCGGAGAACTGGAGGGATCTCCACATCCCGAGGCGCGCGGCCGTGCTGGTCATGCCTTGGGTCGTCCACCGTCACAGGAAGCTGTGGGACAGGCCGGACGCGTTCATGCCGCAGCGGTTCCATCCGGGAAACCGCGAAAAGATCGACCGCTTTCAGTATCTGCCGTTCGGCGCCGGGCCGCGCGTCTGCATCGGCGCCAGCTTCGCCATGCAGGAAGCGATCATCGCGCTCGCCGTCCTGCTGTCGCGTTTCCGCTTCGATTCCATCGCGCAAACCAGGCCGTGGCCGGTCCAGAAGCTGACCACCCAGCCGCAAGGCGGGCTGCCCATGCGGATCACTTCGCGCCTGTAATCGCCCGCCGTCGGCCTATGTTCAGACCGCCGGTTTGCGCTGGAACTGGCCGGCCGCGCGAAAACGCCAGAGATAGCTTGGCAGGATCGTGCCGAGCGCCTGCGGCTGGATGCCGAGGCCGGCAAGCGTGCGGTTGGCCCTGGCGGCCTCCTCCGACACGACATTGTGCTCGCGCAATTGCAGCACCTGGTCCTTGGTCAGCAGCGGGTTGGGCAAGAGGCCCAGGATCGACGCCTGCAGGTTCGCCACCCACCACGGCACCGGAACCAGTAGGCGCTTGCGCTCGATCACCGCGAGCATTTCCTGCATGCTTTCCTTGAAAGTAAGCACCTGCGGGCCGCCAAGCTCGTAGATCTGACCGCCCTTGACCTTGCCATCGACCGAGCGCGCCACCGCTTCGGCGACGTCGCCGACATAGACCAGCTGGAACTTGGTATGGCCGCCGCCGATCAGCGGCAGTGCCGGCGAATAACGCGCCATGTTGGCGAAGCGGTTGAAGAAACTATCTTCCGGTCCGAAATTGATCGACGGCCGCAGGATCACGGCGTCCTTGATCGTCTCCAGAACGGCCTTTTCACCAAGCGCCTTGGTGCGTGCATAGTTGGATGCGGCTTCCAGGTCGGCGCCCAGGGCCGAAATATGGGTCAGGCCGGCGCCCGCTGCGCGTGCCGCTTCGGCCACGGCGCGAGCGCCGAATTCGTGCACGGCCGTGAATTTCTGCCGCCCGCTCTCATGCAGCACGGCAACCAGGTTGACGACATGATCGGCGCCCTGCACGGCGCGATCGACCGACCAGCGCACGCGCACATTGGCCTGCACGGGCTGGATCTGGCCGACATTGCCGAGCGGCTGCAAATGGCCGGCGAGATCGGGCCGGCGGCAGGCGACCCTGATGCGATAGCCGCGCTTGGCCAAGGCCCGCACCACGTGGCGGCCGACAAAGCCCGACCCGCCGAAAATGACGACGAGCTTGGGGGTCTGCAGGATTTCGGTCATGGCTGGCTCCGGCGCTCGAAAGCTTGGCTGAAGCCGTTTCATAATCCGTTTCGCGTCAAACGCAAAGGGTGACGCGTCGTCGCTGTGAAGCGGCTTTCCCAGGAAAAACAGCTTGGGAATTGCATCAGGACAAATGCGCTTCAGAACGCCTTGCCTGACGCAGAAAACCCCGCCGAGGCGGGGTTTTCCGGATGACATCCATGCGAAGCCAGGGGCCGACGGAGCGGCCTGACCTGAGACGGTATCAGGAGGGCGTGAAGCAAGTACGCCCACCCCAGCCCTGGACATCCGACATGGTGCCACCGACCTTCTTGCAGGCCGCGATGAAATCGGTGCTGCAACTGGCGAATTTCGCGTGACCGTTCTTGCAATAGTGGTCCTCGGTAGCGCCGCCGCCCGGCGCGGCAATGACGCCTGGACTGGACGGCTTGACCGGCGCGGCCTTCAGGTTGGCCGCCTGGGTCGCGCCCATGAACGAGCCGAGGAGAAGGACTGCGGTCAGAATGGTTGTCTTGGTGCTGGTCATGGTGGTATCCTTTCATTGAGGTTGGGCTTTCCGGGACGCGAAGGGCATGCCTTGGCGTGGAGCAGGTTTCGATGTGACTTGCTGTTCCCCCGGTCTGAATCGGGCAAGCTCATCCTGCCCTGGACAGGCATTGGTCGCCCCGACGCTCGAAAAGGTTCAGACCGCGCGCGAAAAAAACACGCATGGCCATGCCGCGGGCAGGCGCCGGCAGCTGATGAGCTGAAAAGAAGAATTTATTTCAGGCCGAATAGCGCTCGGCGAATTCGGAAATGCGCTGCACCACGGCCTTGGAGACCTTGATGCCCCGTGCCGCGGCCTTCTCCGCCGCCTCGGCCCGGGAGCGGCCCGGTATGTGCACGCCGTAGCGCCGGCGCAGCCGGTCGAGCTGATCCTTCATCCGCTGCTCGAAATCCGGATCGAGCAGCTTGGGCTCGACGGCCAGCACGAACAGGCCGGTGCCGGGATTGTCCGGGCCGCCGGTGAACCAGGGCGCATCGAGCGACCAGTTTGCCCCCGACAGACCCGCCGCCAGCACCTCGACCATCAGCGCGATGTTGGCGCCGCGCTGGCCACCGAAGGCGAGCATGGCCCCCTTCATGGCTGCGGCCGGATCTGTAGTGGGATTGCCGCTGGCATCGAGCGCCCAGCCTTCGGGGATCTTCTTGCCGTCCTCGGCCGCCTTGCGGATATTGACGAAGGCGGTGGCGCTCGATGACTGGTCGATGACCAGCGGCGGGCCGTCGGCGGCGGGTGCGGCGAAGGACATCGGGTTGGTGCAATAGACCGGCTTGACCGAGCCCGAACCGGCAAGCACGGCGGGACCGTTGGTGGCGGCGAAGGAGACCAGCCCCTGCGCTGCCAGCCTTCCGGTAAAGTAGCCGAGGGCGCCGCATGTATAGGCATTCTTCTGCGAAAAGATGGCGACGCCGAACAGTCTTGCCGCCTTGGCGAGCTCGTCGAGCGTGCGGTCGAAGCCGGTATGCGCCAGCCCGCCTTGCGCATCGGAAAGATAGACTGCGAGCGCCGGCCGGGTGATCACCGGCTCGGCATTGCCGTCGATGCGGCCGGCCTCCAGCGCTTCGAGATAGTCGATGAAATGCGACAATCCGACGGTCGAGAGTCCTTCTGCCTCGGCCGATATGATCGAGGCGGTGAGCGATTGCGCCGCTTCCTCGTTGGCGCCCGCACCCAGCGCCGCCATGCGGCACAGCCCGGTTGCCTGTTCGAGACTGAGTTGCATGGCGACTGCCTTTAGTGAGTGGTGAGTGGTGAGTAGTGAGTAGTCAGCAATGGGTGGTGGCGGCTAGCCACTTCCTACTCACCAATCCCTACTCACTAGGTCCCTAGCCGATCTTGTTCGGAATCCGCGCCTCGATCCTGCCGAAGGCGAAGACCAGAATGCCGGTGATCGCCATATAGATCAAGGCAAGCAGCAGCAAGGGCTCATAGGTGAGGTAAGTGTCCTGTCTGACCTTCGACGAAACGGCGAAGATGTCGATGACGCTGATGGTCGCCACCAGCGGCGTCGATTTCAGCTGCAGCACGGTTTCCCCCGTCAGCGTCGGCAGCGCCCGGTAGAAGGCCTGCGGCAGCCAGATACGCCGGAAGATCTTCCAGCGGCTCATGCCGAACGCACGTGCGGCTTCGAGCTGCCCCTTCGGCACGCCGGCAAAGGCGCCGCGCATCACTTCGCCCTCGTAGCCCGCGAATGAGAGCGTCAGCGCCAGGACGGCATAAGGCCATGCCTGCCTGAGATAGGGCCACATCCAGGATTCGCGGATCCACGGATATTGCGGAAACAACGAACCCAGCCCGTAGTAGAGCAGCCACAGCTGTAACAGCAGCGGCGTTCCCCTGATGACGGTGCAGAAGACCTTCGCCGGCGCCGCGAACCAGATCGGGCCGCCAGCCTGTGCCAATCCGACCGGCACCGCGATCAGGAAGCCCAACAGGCAGGTGACGGCCAGGATCCACAGCGCGCGCCAGATGCCGAGCAGGGCCAGGCCGTAATATTGCGGCAGCCAGTCCCAGCGCATGAAGAAGGCCGCGGACAGCACCAGCCCGAGCGCAATCAGGATCAGCACGATACGATGCGGCTGCAGCCAGAGCGAGGCGCGAGCCGCGCTGTTGATGATGGCCGCTTCGCTCGCCATCAGCGCGCCTCCTTGATCGACGGCATGCCGCGCCGCGCCCATTTCTCGACGCGACCAAGGACGAGGTTCGAAAACAGCGTCACGGCCAGATAGAGCATGCCGGCCGCGAGATAGAATATCAGGTAGGCCTTGGTGACGCCCGCCGCCTGCCGCGTCGCCAACGTCAGTTCGAAGAAACCGACCACGGCCAGCAGCGCCGTATCCTTGGTGGCGATCAGCCAGAGATTGGCGAGACCCGGAATGGCGAAGGGCAGCATTGCCGGCAACGTGATGCGCCGCAAGAGAAGGCCGGGAGACATGCCGTAAGCGCGGGCGGCTTCGATCTGGCCTTGCGGGACGGCAAGGATGGCACCGCGTATGACCTCGGTCGAGTAGGCGCCCTGGACGAAACCGAGCACCGCGATGCCGGCCACCAGCCCGCTGATGTCGACCCGCTGATAGCCCATGGCGGTCAGCATCTGGTTTATCAGGTCGGTACCGGCGTAGTAGAGGAGCAGGATCAGCACCAGTTCCGGTACCGCGCGCACGATGGTCGTGTAGACCGCCAGCAGGTCGCGCACCACGGGGCCGCCATAAAGCTTGCCATAGGCACCGCCGGTTCCGATCAACAGTCCGACGATCGTGGCGCCGACGGCGATCTCAAGCGAATGCAGCAGCCCAAGCATGAGCGTCCCGCCCCAGCCGACGGGCGCGGGCGACAGGAGTTCGATGATGCCGGCCGCAGAGGCCGGAAGAAATGAATCGATCAGCTTCGCCCCCGGATTGCTGGCTCAATCCGCCGGCGCAAGCCGCCGGCGGCAAGGGTGCGTGGGAAAGGTCGGGTTGGAGGACTTGGCGTCAGTGCCTTGTCTTCCAGCCCATGCGATGGTCGTCAGTCCGACTTCGTGGCACCGCCGCGTCAGTCCGGCTGCATGGCATCGCCACGTCAGTTCGACTGCGCGCCGCTGCCACCATATATGTCGAAATCGAAGTATTTCTTCGAGATCTCGTCATACTTGCCATTGGCGCGGATCGCCTTGATGCCGGCGTTGATCTTTTCCTTCAGCTCGGTGTCTTCCTTGCGCACGCCGGCGCCGACGCCCGGTCCGAGCACTTCGTCGTCCGGAGCCACCATGCCCTTCAGGTCGCAGCAGGCCTTGCCCTGGTCGGTCTTGAGGAACTCGCCAAGCGCGATGGAATCGGCCTGCACCGCATCGAGGCGCCCGGCGGCAAGGTCGTTGTTGGCCTCGTCCTGCGTCTGGTACTCCTTGATCTCCGACGCCGTGGCGCCGAAATGCTTCTTGGCGTAGACGGCATGCACGGTCGATACCTGGACGCCCAGGATCTTGCCCTTGAGATCGTCCGGCGCGGAGCCGAATTTCTGGTCCTTCGGTCCGATGATCGCCGTCGGCGTGTTGTAGTACTTATCCGAGAAGTCGATCGTCTTCTTGCGTTCGTCGGTGATCGACATCGAAGAGACGATAAGGTCGATCTTCTTGGTGGTCAGCGCCGGGATGATGCCGTCCCAGGCGACGGGCGTGATGACGCAGTCGAGCTTCTCCTCGGCGCAGACGGCGTCGATGAACTCGATCTCCCAGCCGACCCATTTGCCCGAAGCATCCGGCGAGGTGAACGGCGGATACGGCTCGGCGGCGATGCCGATCTTGACCGGATCGGCCTTGGCCACGCCGATGGCGGCGACGCCGAGCAGCAGCGCTGCGGCGAACGTCTTCAGAACAGTCTTCATTTTACGACTCCCAGTTTGTTGTTGGTTCCCGGTTTTCTTCCGCCCTCGGTTTGCTAGCCGATGTTGCGAATGAATTGCTTGAGCCTTTCGGATCTGGGCGCGCCGAAGATCTGTTCCGGCGGGCCTTCCTCCTCGACCAGTCCATTGTAGAGATAGACGACATGCGTCGCGACCTCGCGCGCGAACTTCATCTCGTGGGTGACCAGCACCATGGTGCGGCCTTCGCGCGCCAGGTCGCCGATCACTCTCAGCACCTCGCCGACCAGTTCGGGGTCGAGCGCCGACGTCGGTTCGTCGAACAGCATGACGCGCGGATTGATTGCCAATGCGCGAGCGATCGCGGCGCGCTGCTGCTGGCCGCCCGATAGATAGGCCGGATAGACGTCCCGCTTTTCGGCGAGGCCGACGCGGACGAGCAGCTTTTCGGCCTGGGCGATCGCCGCGTCGCGCTTGACGCCCAGCACATGCACGGGAACCTCGATGACGTTCTCGATCAGCGTCATGTGGCTCCACAGATTGAAATTCTGGAACACCATGCCGAGCTTGGAACGGATGCGTTCGATCTGCTTGCGGTCGGCCGGCACGGTATGGCCGTGGCTGTCGGCCTTCAGCTTGATCTCCTCGCCATTCACGCGAATGATGCCGCTGGTCGGATTCTCCAGGCAGTTGATGCAGCGCAACAGCGTCGATTTGCCTGAGCCCGAACCGCCGATGATGGCGATGACCTCGCCGTCGCGCGCCGACAGCGAGACGCCCTTCAGCACATGCAGCTCACCGAATTTCTTGTGCAGGTTCTCGACGTGGATGGCTTCGGCGGCGCCATTTTGCGCCTCACCGGATGGGGCTGCGGCAACTCCCGCCGTGCTCAACAGGTGACCTCCGTGTAGTCGATGGCAGCTCGTCGAACGTCTACCCGGCTAATCAACATACGCTGTACTGCCCCGCTCCAGACTTCAGCATGGACCCAACTGCGCGAGCCCGTCAATCCCGCTCATTACGGCACTTGCGGCCTTGTTGTGCAAGTGTATAAATAGCCTTTCATGAAATTTTCTCGATTTTTTTCAGCTAAAAAGGGCACCGATGAGCGCTTTCGGATCACAGTCCATGGCGGCGACGCTGCGGCGCGTGCTGATGCGGTCGGCGGCCAACGCCATGCGCGACGCCGACAGATCTGCCTGGCACTATGGCCCGGGGTTCAATCCGGCGAAAGCTGCCTCGCAGCACGCGGCCCTTGCTGAGTTGGTAGCGGCTTCCGGCGCTGAAATCGAATGGATCGAAGACAAGGCCGACGGACTTTCGGATTCGGTGTTCACGCACGACCCATCGCTGATGGCCGGTCGCGGCGCGCTGATCCTGTCCATGGGTAAGCCATTACGCGCCAGGGAGCCCTCGCTGCATGAGGAAACCTACACAAGGCTGGGCATTCCGATCCTCGGCCGCGTCGAGGCTCCTGGTCAGGTCGAAGGCGGTGATTGTGTCTGGGTGGACGCCCGCACGCTGGCGATCGGGCGCGGTGTCCGCTCCAACCAGGAAGGTATCCAGCAGGTTTCCAACCTGCTGACGCCGCTGGGCGTTTCCGTCTACGGCTTTGATCTGCCGCTGTGGCAGGGCGAAGAGGCGTGCCTGCATCTGATGTCGGTGATCAGCCCGTTGGCGGACGACCTCGCGCTGGTTTATTCGCCGCTTTTGCCGGCCCCGTTCTATCAAATGCTGAAGGCACGCGGCATCCGGCTGGTCGAAGGCGATGCCGAGGAGTTCGCTGCTTCCAACGGCCTCAGCCTTAACGTACTGCCGACTAGCCCGCTCAACGTCATTGCCGTTGCAGGCTTTCCCAAGACCAAGGCCGCGATGGAGGCCGCGGGCTGCATGGTTGAAGTCTTCGAGGCGGATGCGCTCTGCATCGCCTGCGAAGGTGGGCCGACATGCCTGACGCGGCCGATCCTGCGCCAATGAATGCGCCATCCCGCCGCAAGTTTCGTCGCGAGGGCGAGGAGCGGCGGCGGCAGGATCTGATCGAGGCGACTCTGGACAGCGTGGCCGAACATGGGCTGCAGGGCGCCACCTTGCGCACCATCGCATTGCGTGCCGGCGTCACCGCGGGGCTGATCCGGCACTATTTCCCCGGCAAGGAAGAACTGCTGCAGGAGGCCTATACGGCACTGGTCGGCCGCATGACCGAGCAGGCGAAAGCAGCATTGGTCATGGAAGATGCCTCGCCGCGGCAACGCCTTGCGGCTTTCGTCACCGCCAACCTCAACGCGCCGATCATCGACGCGCGGGTTTTTTCGCTCTGGGCAACCTTCATCGGCCGCGCCGGTGCGGATCCGACCCTGGCCCGTGCCCACCGCGAAGGCTATCTCGGCTTTCGCAACGAGGTGGAGGCGGTTGTGGCCGAAGTGCTCGCCGCCGAACAGTGCAAGCCGGACGCAAGCCAGTTGCGCCACCATGCCATCGCGATCAACGCGATCATCGACGGACTCTGGATCGAAGGCTGCCTGGCCGGCGAGATGTTCTCGCCCGGCGAATTGGCGGCGATTGGGATCAAGGCTGTCGAAGCCGAGCTCGGCCTCGAGCCGGAAAGGGGAGAACACTAATGACCACCATTGGCGAAGCGTTGATTTCACTGCTCGAGGCGCATGGCGTCGACACCGTGTTCGGTATTCCCGGCGTCCACACGGTCGAGCTTTATCGCGGGTTGGCGCGTTCGAGGATCCGCCATGTCACGCCGCGCCACGAGCAGGGCGCGGGCTTCATGGCCGACGGCTATGCGCGCGCCGGCGGCCGGCCGGGCGTCGCCTTCGTCATCACCGGCCCGGGGCTGACCAACACCATCACCGCCATGGCTCAGGCGCGCGCCGATTCGGTGCCGATGCTGGTAATCTCGGGCGTCAACGCCACGCCGACGCTTGGCAAGGGCCTGGGCTTCCTGCACGAGCTGCCGGACCAGCGCGGCATGATGGAAAAGGTGGCGCTGTTTTCGCAACGTATCACCGAGGCCGGCGAACTGCCCGGCGCGCTCGCCCGTGCCTTCGCGCTGTTTTCCTCGTCGCGGCCGGGCCCGGTGCATATCGAGATTCCGACCGACGTCATGGTCAAGCCTGCCGATGGGATCGCGGCGGTGCTGAGCAATGCCGCGCCACCGGCTGCCGGGGCGACGGCCATCGCCGCGGCGGCCAGCCTTTGTGCGGCGGCTCGGCTCCCGCTCATCCTGGCCGGCGGCGGCGCCAAGCGCGCCGAGGATGCGCTGCGGCGCCTGGCCGAAAGGCTGGGCGCGCCGGTCGTCGAGACGACCAATGCGCGCGGCCTGCTCCACCGCCATCCGCTCTGCGTACCGGCCAGTCCCAGCCTGAAAGCCGTCCGCGCGCTGATGGACGAGGCCGATCTGGTCATTGCCGCCGGCACCGAGTTCGGCCCGACCGATTATGACGGCTATGGCGATGGCGGATTTGTCCTGCCGGCCAATCTGATCCGCATCGACATCGGCGCCGATCAGCTGGCGCGCCGTCCGGCGACGGTGGCCATCCATGCCGACTGCGCCGAGGCGATCGAAGCCTTGCTTGCCGCGCTCGGCTCGGTCGACGCGGGCAGGCAGGACGGGAAGAACCGCGCCGCGGCGGCGCGAAAGGCGGCTCGCGCCGAACTGACTCCCGTCCATGCGGCGCAGGTCCATGCGGTGGAAGCCATCCGCGACGCCCTGCCGGGCGCGATCATCGTCGGCGACTCCACCCAGCCCGTCTACGCCGCCAACCTCTATTACGATCACGACCGGCCGGGCGGCTGGTTCAACGCCGCCACCGGCTTCGGCGCGCTGGGCTACGGCCCGCCGGCGGCGGTGGGCGCGGCGCTCGCCATGCCAGACGCGCCGATCGTCTGCCTCACCGGCGACGGTGGCTTCCAGTTCACCTTACCCGAGCTTGGCGCGGCGCTTGATGCTGCGGCACCCGTTATCTTCGTCGTCTGGAATAACAGGGGCTATCGCGAGATCGAGACTTCGATGCTCGACGTCGGCGTGGAACCCGTCGGCGTGTCCCCGGCACCGCCGGATTTCTGCAAACTGGCCGAGGCCTATGGCATCGGCGCCGAACGGATCGCCGATACCGGCGCCTTACCACTCGCGCTGAAGCGCGCCCGGGCAACGGGGTTGCCGCGCGTCATCGAAATCACGGTCGAGTGAAGCTTCACGCCGGCGTCGATTTTCCTACTTGCATCGTGGTCATTCGCCGGCTTGGCTTTTGCGCGGCAACAATCGCCGCTGCCCGACACATGCAAAGACGCGACGGCTGCCATGTCGAGATATCAATTGAGTGATCGCACGAAAGGCGCGACGCTTCGCGTCGGCGCGGCGAAACAAGCGACATAATCAAAAAAGACAGGAGCGGTCCAGGATGACGGAAACACTTCAGGGCAGGCACATCGTTGTGACCGGTGGGACCGGTGCGCTCGGCGGCGCGGTCGTCGGCAAGCTGCTGGGCGAGGGCGCGGTCTGCCATGTGCCGAACGCCCATGCCGCGGCACCTTCGCATTTCCCTTTCACCACCCACGAGAACGTCAGGCTGGCACACAATGTCGACCTGTCGGACTCCGCCAAGGTCGAAGCCTTCTATGCCCAGGTTCCCGCCCTGTGGGGATCGATCCATCTGGCCGGCGGCTTTGCCAAGGCGCCTGTGGAGAAGATCGAATCCGCCTCCTTTGCCGAGATGATGGATACCAATGCCCGCACCGCGTTCCTGTGCAGCCGTGCGGCGGTGCGCTCGATGCTGGCGGCGGGCACCGCCGGCCGCGTCGTCAATGTCACGGCACGCGCCGGGCTCGATCCGCGCCGCGGCTCGGGCATGGTCGCCTATGCCGCCTCCAAAGCAGCGGTCGCGGCGATGACGGTGGCGATGGCGGAAGAGCTGAAGCACCAGGGCATCCTGGTCAATGCGGTGGCCCCCTCGACGCTCGACACGCCGGCCAACCGTGCCGACATGCCGGATGCCGATTTCAGCAAATGGGTCAGCCTTGAAGCGGCGGCCGAGGCCATCGCCTACCTTGCCTCGCCCGCCAACCAGGCGATGAGCGGCACGCTGGTGCCGCTCTACGGTCGCGCATAAGGCGCATAGTTGATTCCGACGATCCCCGGGCTGCGTCCGAGTTTCCGACAAAGAAAAACCCCGCCGGATCGCTCCGGCGGGGTTTTGTTTCGGGCCTGTGCGAAAGGGCGATTAGCTGCCCTGCTTCTTCAGCGCGGCGCCCAGGATGTCGCCCAGCGAGGCGCCGGAGTCGGTCGAGCCGTACTGGGCGACCGCTTCCTTCTCCTCGGCGATTTCCAGCGCCTTGATCGAGACCTGCAGCTTGCGGGTCTTCTTGTCGAAGGCGATGACGCGGGCGTCGACCTTCTGGCCGACGGTGAAGCGCTCGGGGCGCTGCTCGTCGCGGTCACGGGAAAGGTCGGAGCGCTTGATGAAGGTCTCGATGCCGCTTTCCACCAGCCGCACTTCCAGACCGCCATCCTTGACGCCGATGACCTCACAGGTGACGACGGCGTTCTTGCGCAGCTCGCCTGAAGTCGCCGCTTCGCCAACCGTGTCGCGGGCCAGCTGCTTGATGCCGAGCGAGATGCGCTCCTTCTCGATGTCGACGTCGAGCACCTGCGCCTTGACCATGTCGCCGCGATTGTACTCCTCGATCACCTGCTCGCCCGGACGGGTCCAGTCGAGGTCGGAAAGGTGCACCATGCCGTCCACGTCGCCTTCCAGGCCGATGAACAGGCCGAACTCGGTCTTGTTCTTGACCTCGCCCTCGACCTGGCTGCCGACCGGATGGCTGCGAGCGAAAGCCTCCCACGGGTTCTCCAGCGTCTGCTTGAGACCGAGCGAGATGCGGCGCTTGGCCGGATCGACTTCGAGCACCACGACATCGACTTCCTGCGTCGTCGACAGGATCTTGCCGGGATGCACGTTCTTCTTGGTCCACGACATTTCCGAAACGTGGATAAGGCCTTCGATGCCCGGCTCCAGCTCGACGAACGCGCCGTAGTCGGTGATGTTGGTGACGGTGCCTTTGATCTTCTTGCCGATCGGGAACTTGGTGCCGATCTCCGACCACGGATCGCTCTCGAGCTGCTTCATGCCGAGCGAGATACGGTGCGTTTCCTGGTTGATGCGGATGATCTGCACCTTGACCGTCTGGCCGATGTTGAGGATCTCGGTCGGATGGTTGACGCGGCGCCATGCCATGTCGGTGACATGCAGCAGGCCGTCGATGCCGCCGAGGTCGACGAACGCACCGTAGTCGGTGATGTTCTTGACCACGCCTTCGACAACCTGTCCCTCTTCGAGGTTCTGCACGATTTCCGAACGCTGTTCGGCGCGGCTCTCCTCGAGCACGGTGCGGCGCGACACCACGATATTGCCGCGGCGGCGATCCATCTTCAGGATCTCGAAAGGCTGCGGGTTGTGCATCAGCGGCGAGACGTCGCGGATCGGGCGGATGTCGACCTGGCTGCGCGGCAGGAACGCCACGGCGCCGTCGAGATCGACGGTGAAGCCGCCCTTGACCTGGTTGAAGATGACGCCTTCGACGCGCTCACCCTTGGTGAACTTCTCTTCGAGACGCACCCAGCTCTCTTCGCGGCGAGCCTTCTCGCGCGACAGCATGGCTTCGCCAAGCGCGTTCTCGATGCGCTCGACATAGACTTCGACCGTGTCGCCGACCTTGAGGGTGGATTCCTTGCCCTTGGCGCCGAATTCCTTCAGCGGCACGCGGCCTTCGACCTTGAGGCCGACGTCGATGATGGCCATGTCCTTTTCGATCGCGGTGATCGTGCCCCGGACAACCTGGCCCTCGCCGGAATGGCCGGCGGTGAATGATTCTTCGAGCATGCTCGCGAAATCGTCGCGAGAGGGATTTGCTACAGACATTGTTTCTCCTGGAATACCCCGCATCTTTAGCGGGGCGTGCGCCGTGGGTTAGCGTTGCGTTGGCCTGCCGGCGTTCCGGGCAAAGAGCCCTTGGCCGCTTAAGGCGGCAAGTCCGGCGCATGAAGAATGCTGGCAGGCTGGTTCGTGCCCGATATGGGTATTTTCTTTGCCTCCAGCAACGGAAACTCGAGGGAAAACCCGGATCAGGCCTTGTTTCCCTTGGACAGCACGTCGTCGATGACAGCTCTGGCCGCGAGAAACGCGGCTTCTATAGCCATTTCGCTGGTATCAAGCAAGTGCGCGTCGGGGGCAGGCTTCAAGGGCGAGTCGGCGCGGCCCATGTCGCGCTCGTCGCGGCGCCGGATATCGGCGAGGATTTCGGTGAAATCAGCCGTGCCGCCGATGCTCTCGATCTCCGCCAGCCGGCGCCTTGCCCGCACCTCGGCGCTCGCGGTCACATAGAGTTTGATGTCGGCATCGGGGCACACCACGGTGCCGATGTCGCGACCGTCGAGCACGGCACCCGGAGGGGATTTGGCAAACTCGCGCTGTTTCTCCACCAGGATGCGCCGCACCGTTGGAAACACCGCGACCTTCGAGGCCGCTTCGCCAACCGCATGCGCCGACAAGACGGCCCGGTCGAGCTTCGCCAGGTCGACTTGGCGCGCGGCCGTCTCGGCCGCCGAGACATTGTCGAGCGGCAAGCCAAGCCGCAGCAAGGCATGGGCGACGGCACGGTAGGTGAGGCCGGTGTCGAGCAGGTTCAGTCGGTAGTGATCGGCCAGACGCCGGGCGAGGGTGCCCTTGCCGGCTCCGGCCGGACCGTCGATGGCGATGGTGAAGACGTGTGTCATTGGCAGGCCAGCATACCTGAAACCGAACAGCGTAGCGGTCCGGAGAGAGCTTGCGATCCGTCGCGCCCCCCTCTGTCCTGCCGGACATCTCCCCCACGAGAGGGGAGATTGGCAGTTCCGGCGCCTCGCTCACTTCTGCAACGCGGGCGATTTGCGAAGGCCGCTATGACGGCTGATCTCCCCCCTCGTGGGGGAGATGTCCGGCAGGACAGAGGGGGGCGCTGTCCTGCCGGCATTTCAGTTTGGCCCCAACCCATCAACTCTCACCCAATCTCCGCGCCCAGCCCTGTCATCAGGCTCATGAACTCCGGGAAACTTGTCGCGATCATGTTGGCGTCGTCGATGGTCACCGGCTTCTCAGTCGCCAGCCCCATCACCAGGAAGCTCATGGCGATACGGTGGTCGAGATGGGTCTGCACGGTCGTGTCCGGGCCATTGGGATGGCCGCCGAGCCCCTTGCCGCCGGGCTTTCCGCGCACCGCGAGCGATGTCTCACCCTCTGTGCAGTCGACGCCATTAAGCTTCAGTCCATTGGCGACCGCCGACAGCCGGTCGGATTCCTTTACCCTGAGTTCCTCCAGCCCCTGCATCAGCGTCTCGCCCTCGGCGAAGCTGGCGGCAACGGCCAGCACCGGATATTCGTCGATCATCGACGGCGCCCGCTCGGCCGGCACGGTGACCCCCTTCAGCTCGGAATAACGCACGCGCAGGTCCGCGACATCCTCACCGCCGGCATTGCGCGGGTTCAAGATCTCGATCTGGCCGCCCATCTCCTGCAAAGTCAAAAGCAGCCCGGTGCGGGTCGGGTTCATCAGCACGTTTTCGATCAGGATGTCGGAACCCGGCACGATCAGCGCGGCCACCAGCGGGAAGCCGGCCGAGGATGGGTCGCCCGGCACGGCGATCGTCTGGCCGGTGAGCTTGCCCTGGCCCTCGATGAAGATATGGCGCACGCCGCGCTCGTCGGTCTCGACCGACAAATTGGCGCCAAAGCCTTTCAGCATCTTTTCGGTGTGGTCGCGCGTCATGACAGGCTCGATGACGGTGGTGATGCCCGGCGTGTTGAGGCCGGCGAGAAGCACCGCCGATTTCACCTGCGCGGAGGCCATCGGCACGCGATAGGTGATCGGGGCGGCATGCTTTGGTCCATGCAGCGTGATCGGCATGCGGTCGCCGGGCGTTGCCTTCAGCACCTGCACGCCCATCTGGCGCAGCGGCTCCAGCACGCGGCCCATCGGCCGGCCTGACAAGGAAGCATCGCCGATGAAGGTCGTTTCCATGTCATAGGTGCCGACCAGCCCCATGGTCAGCCGCGAGCCGGTACCGGCATTGCCGAAGTCGAGCGGCCCTTCCGGCTGCAGCAGCGCGCCGTTGCCGGTGCCGCGGATCACCCATTCGTCGCCGCGCTTCTCGATATGCGCGCCCATCGCCTTCATGGCGGCACCGGTGCGCATGACGTCCTCGCCTTCGAGCAGGCCGGTGATGCGGGTCTCGCCGGAGGCGAGCCCGCCGAACATGAAGGAGCGGTGCGAGATCGACTTGTCGCCCGGCACGCGCGCCGTACCGGAAAGCGCTTGACATTTACGGGCGGTGGCCGGCTTGGAAGCGGCGGCGTGAGACATGGAAGTTCCCTGGACGGAATGCCGGCGGGCCGGCGCTTTTCATTTGTTGCGGCGGTCTCGTATCACGGTGGGCCGAAATGGTCATCCCCCATGGTCGACGCTTGACGCTAGCCCTTTCAACGCATGGTTTTGTGACGCCGGCTTTTGGCTTTGACAGCGCTGCAAACAGTGGTTAAGGGGACCACTCTTTTATCGACGAGGCTTGCCGTGGCAAAAACCGAACTTGGCACAAAGCGTATCGACCCTGAAACGGGTCGAAAATTCTACGACCTGAACAAGGACCCGATCGTCTCGCCCTACACCGGCAAGACCTATCCGCGTTCCTATTTCGAGGAAGGCAAGATCGCCGCCCTCGAGGAGGAAGAGGAAGTGGCCGAGAAGGAAGTGGACGCCGAGGACGAGGAGGGCGTAGAAGTCGTCTCGCTCGAAGAGGCTGACGAAGACGTCAAGGGCGACGATCTGCCCGATCTCGGCGACGACGAGGATGATGTCGACCTGGGCGACGACGAGGACGATACGTTCCTCGCCGACGAAGAGGAAGAGGACGACGATGTCGCCGACATGATCGGCGTCGGCGACGACGACGACGAGGTCTGACAAGGCCGGGAACGCAAGCGTTTGCCGGCTTTCGCAGCTTGTGAAGAAAAAGCCGCTGATGAAGGCTTGATATTGACGAAGGGCGGGGTTAGAAGCCGCCTGCACTAACGGCGCGGTCTCCAACCCGCGCCGGATCTCTTCGCCGGAAACGGCGCCGGTTGACTGCCGGAAGTGGGGCCATAGCTCAGTTGGGAGAGCGCTTGAATGGCATTCAAGAGGTCGTCGGTTCGATTCCGATTGGCTCCACCAAACAGTCACTTTTCCAAATTTCGGGGTTGTAGAAACCGGATTCAGCTTCGGAATTTTTGGACATCGCTGCCCGCCGCAGCCTGAAGCGCGCCGCTCAGGCGGTCGACGCGGCGGTTTCGTTCTGGCCGCCCGCTCCACTGATGCTGGGCTGCCTGCCGATTTCGCTGCCGTCGGGCGCGCCGGTGCTTACGCAATATGCGGCCATTGACTAAAACGGTTCCTGTTTGATTCGCTTTGAACGGGACCGTCATGAGCAAAGCCCTCACGTCCTTCGCCCTGGTCGCGGTGCTGACAGCGCTGCTCATGGCCTTGAGCCTGGTGGTGGCCAGGCACGGCTACCCCTACGGTGCGATCGGCGTCAGGCGCCTCGACGGCATTGCCGATGCCGGGATGTTCATTCCACTCGCCGCCGTCTATTTCTTCAGCGCGCTGCTGATGATGATCCTGCCGATCAGAGCCGCCAGCATCGTGCTCACCCATGCAGCCGATGCCATCTTCTGGACCGTGATCGTGCTCCTTGCCTCCATCGTAGGCTGTCTCGTCGCCAGATGGGCATTCGGCCAGCGCGACGCCCTATGGGCGCTGCTGAACTGGCGGTTCCTGTTTGCGGCGGCTATCGTCGGTTGCCACTTCGTCATGAACGAGCTTCGCCGCAACGTGCTCTTGCGCAGTCTGTTTTTCGTTATCTTCGCGGCGGCCACGCTGGCCTGCCTGTTCTGGTCGTTCACGCTCTGAGAGCCGTTTCGATCCACGTCCAGAGATAGGATGCCAGGCCGCGATCGACATGGATGCGCAGTCGGTCCCGGTGGCGGTAGGCGATGGCGCTGACGCAGGCGAAGGAAAGTGCGGCACTGGCGCTTTCCTTGTTTGGGTCAAGCGTTGATCCGCGCGCGATGAAAGCGTCGATCGCCGAGCCTTTGACCTCGAACACATGAAGTCCAGCGCTGATCGCCGTCACCGCGAAACCTTCCGCGCGCCAACCCGCGGCGATGGCGAGCGGTGTGCTCGACACGACGAGCAGGCGGTCGCGCGCCAGACGCGCCGCATAGCGGTCACCTTGCGCGCTGCCAAAGGCGCCCACGCCGTTGCCATCCATGCCGGATCTCCGCGCCCAGGCGTCGAGGTTGCCGCTGACCAGCAATTGGTGAAGGCCCGGGATCGTGCGCGCCTCGAGACCCGGTGCACTGATGGTTGCCGACTGCCAGTCCGGCGCTACCGGCCATTTTTGGGCGAGATCACGCATTGAGCCGGTCTCCTGCCGGGTCGAAGGCGCATGGCGAGGTGATCGTCGCCGTCATCGCCTTGCCGAGATGCTGGATTTCGATCGTTTCGCCGTGGCGGGCCGCGCCGCGCTCGATCAGGCCGAGCGCAACCGGCCGGCCAAGCGTGGGGCTCCGGTAGCTCGATGTGACAAAGCCCTGGCTGCGCAGCTTGCCGCCGCTACGCTTGATGCCATGCGCGCCAGTTGGCAGCGGCGCTTCGCCGGACGGGACCGCCAGCCCGACCAGCTGCATGCGGTCGCCGCGCGAAGCCTCTTCGGTGAACAGCGAGCGGCGGCCGACGAATTCGGTCTGGCGCTTTGCCCGCGGGCCCTCGACGCCGAGGTCGTGCGGCAGCGTGGTGCCGTCGGTGTCCTTGCCGATCACGATGAAGCCTTTCTCGGCGCGCAGGATCATCAGCGCCTCGAGGCCGATGACAACCGCATCGAACGCCTGCCCGGCGTCGCGCAGGCGCGCCCACAAAGGCTCGGCGCGATCGGCCCGGATGGAGATCTCGTAGCTTCTGTCGCCGGTGAAGCTGACGCGGGTGATGCGCACCTCGTCGCCGTCATAGCTGCCCTGGCCGACCGCCATGTGCGGCAGCTCGCCATCCTCGAGCGAAAGGCCGAGATCAACCGTCTCGAGCAGTTTCCGGGCGTTCGGTCCCGAAACGGTCACGGTCGCCATTTCCGCGGTGGCGTTGTGGATGTAGACCGCGCCGCGCCCGAACCGGTCCTGGCGCCACTCCTCCAGCCGCGCATGCACGGCGGCCACGTGCGAGGACGAGCACGACACGACGAAGCGATGCTCGTCCAGCCGCACCAGCACGCCGTCGTCGAAGACCACGCCGTTCTCGGACAACATGAAGCCGTAGCGGCAGCGGCCCGGCTTCAGCGTCGACATCGTGTTGTAATAGACGAAATCGACGAACGCGGCCGCCTTGGGTCCGATCACCTCGATCTTGCCCAGCGTCGAGCCATCGAACAATGCGACGGACTGGCGGGCGCGGCGCGCCTCGTCCTGGATCGAGCGATCCGTATCGCCGCCGCCGCCGTAGTGGGCCGGGCGCAGCCAGCCGCCATACTCCTGGAACACGGCGCCGCTGGCACGATGCACGCTCTCCAGCGGCAGCCGCCGCACCGGCGCCATCAGTTCGCCGCCGCGCGCGCCGGCGAAGCTCGCCAGCGGAACCGGCGTGAACGGCGGACGATAGGTCGTGGTGCCGACTTCCGGCACCGTGCGGCCGGTGATCCCGGCCATCAGCGCCAGGCCCGGCAGGTTGGAGGTCTTGCCCTGATCGGTCGCCATGCCGAGCGTCGTGTAGCGCTTCAGATGTTCGACCGAGACGAAATTTTCGCGCGCCGCCAGCTCTATGTCCTTCACCGTCACGTCGTTCTGGTAATCGATCCAGATGCGTCCCTTCGAACCCGGCGTTGGCCATGCCGCTACTATCCCGCTGGTCGCCTCCGTTCCGCTGCTGCGCGACACTGCTGCCTTCGTCGGGCCGAGCGACGCGACGGCTTTCTGCGAACCGGCGAATACCTCCGACAACGAAACCGCGCCGGCGGCAGCTCCGGCCACCGCTATGGCCTCGACCGGGTCGCCCGGCAGGAAGGCCGCGCGCGCCTCGCTCCAGGCGAGCTTGCCCTTGGCCTGGCCGAAGAGATGGATGGTCGGTGTCCAGCCGCCCGACACCAGCACGCAATCGGCATCGAGCCTGGTGCCGTCGTCCAGCATCACACCCTCGACGCGCAGCTTGCCGGCCGCGGCGGTGAGCGCGCGGCCCTTGAGCATCCGCACCTTGGCGGGCGCGGCGGGCATACCGTCGCGCCTGATGTCGACAAGCGTGACGTCGGCGCCGGCCTCGGCGGCCGCCTCCGCCACTTCATAGGCGCTGTCATTGTTTGCGGCGACGATGATATGGCGGCCGGCCAGCACCGCATGGCGCCTGAGATAGCTGAGCGCCGCGTCCGCCGAGAGAATGCCCGGCAGGTCATTGTTGGCGAATGGCAGGGGCCGCTCGATGGCGCCCGTCGCCAGCACGATCCGGCGCGGCCTGACCCGCCACAGCGTGTCCGGCCGGCCGTCGAAATGACGCTGGTTAAGCCCGACCAGATTATGGTCGTAGATACCGAATGCGGTGGTCGAAGGCAGGACCAGGTGACCGCCGGCGGAAAGCCCCGCAACCGTCTCCTCGACCCACACGGCCGCCGGCTTGCCGTCGACCTCGCCGGCGCGGTGCCCGAGCGACCCGCCGGGCTTTTGCTGGTCGTCGACCAGCATGACGGAGCGGCCCGCGCCGGCCGCCAGCCTTGCCGCTGCCAGCCCGGCCGGTCCGGCGCCGATCACCAGCACGTCGCAATGATGGTTGATCTGGTCGGCCGGGCCGGGCGACGTCCAGTCCTTGTCGACCTGACCCAGTCCCGCCATGGCGCGAATGCGCGGCTCGAACCTGTGCCAGTCCGGCCACATGAAGGTCTTGTAGTAGAAGGCGGCCGGAATGAAGCGGGAAAAGCGGTCGAGGAAGGCGTTGCGGTCGGCCAGCGCATTGGGTGTCGCGTTGACGCTTTTGGCGACCAGCCCGTCGCGTGCCGGCTCGGTCGTCGTACGCGTGTTCGGCGTCGCCCTCGGGCCGCTGATATCCACCAGCGCGTTCGGCTCTTCGACGCCCGCGCCCCAGATGCCGCGCGGCCGGTGGTATTTGAAGCTGCGGCCGACGACCGCGACATCGGCGGCCAGCAGCGCGGAGGCGATGGTGTCGCCTGTGAATCCCTGCACGGTGGCGCCGTCGAAGCTGAAGCGGATCGGGCGCGAGCGGTCGATGGCGCTGCCGCCCGTGGCAAGGCGCGAGGCCGTCACGCCGCGTGCTCCCCGCCCAGGGCAGCCGAAGACAGCACCTTGTGCGTAACCGTATCACGCTCCATGACGAAGAATTCGCCGCAGTTCATATGCAGCCATATCTCGCGCGCCGCGCCTTTGGGGTTGGAGCGCAGATAGAGATAGTTGGCCCAGTGCTCGATCGGCACCTCGGCGCCCTCAGGCCTGACATTGCCGGCATCGCCGCCATAGTGGAATTCGGTCTCGTCGCGCGGGCCGCAGAACGGGCAAGGGAAAAGCTGCATGGCAAACCTCAGTCTTCGTCTTTATGCATGTCGTTGCCCTAAGGCCGCTCGGCGCTTTTGCGCGACATGCATCAATGCGCGATGCCGGAACCAGCCGCTTCGTCGATCAGCCGCCCGCTGGCGAAGCGGTCGAGATCGAAGGGGCGGCTGATGTCGTTGTGCCTACCCGTTGCCAAAAGGTTCGCCAGAAGCGTGCCGCCGGCGGGGATCGCCTTGAAGCCGCCCGTGCCCCAGCCGCAATTGAGGAACAGATTGGGCAGTGGCGATTGACCGATGATCGGCGAGGAGTCGGGCACGACGTCGACGATCCCGGCCCATTGCCGCATCAGCTTCAACTGGCCGAAGATCGGGAACATTTCCAACAGCCCCGCGATCACCCCCTCCAGCGTCGGCAGGTTACCGCGCTGGGCATAGGAGGGAGTGCGGTCGAGCCCGCCGCCGATGACGATCTCGCCCTTGTCGGACTGGCTGACATAGACGCCCGTGCCGGGCGACAGTACCACCGTGTCGAGGATCGGCTTGACCGGTTCGGTTACGCAGGCCTGCAGCGCATAGGAATTGATCGGCAGCCGAAAGCCGGCCTTGGCCGCCAGCACCGAGGAATGTCCTGCCACGGCCATGCCGATGCGGTCCGCGCGGATGGCGCCACGCGTCGTCTGGACGCCGCGGCAGCGCCCGCCCTCGACGATGAAGTCGGTGATTTCGCAGTTCTGGATGATGTCGACGCCGAGTCGGCTCGCGGCCCGTGCATAACCCCAGGCGACCGCGTCGTGGCGCGCGGTGCCGGCCCGGCTTTGCCAGATGCCGCCGAACACGGGAAAGCGCGCATTGGCCGTGAAATTGTAGATCGGCGCCACCCGGCGCACATCCTCGGGCGAAAACAGCTCCGCATCGATGCCGTTGATCTGCATGGCATTGACTGTGCGTGCCCCGATCTCCATTTCGCCGGTCGAGTGGCACAGGCTGACCATGCCGCGCTGCGACAGCATGACGTTGTAGTTGAGGTCCTTCGACAGTCCCTCATAGAGCCGGTGCGCCAGCCCATAGAGCTCGACGCTCTGCGGATAGTAATAGTTGGAGCGCACCACGGTCGTGTTGCGGCCGGTATTGCCGCCGCCGATCCAGCCCTTTTCCAAAACCGCTACTCTGGCGATGCCGTGATTCTTCGCCAGGTAATAGGCCGTCGCCAGCCCGTGGCCGCCGCCGCCGATGACGATCGCGTCGTAGGACGGCTCCGGCTCGGGCGAGCGCCAGGCCGGCTCCCAGCCGGTCTGGCCGGCGAGGCCTTCCTTCAAGAGCGACAAAGCTGAATAGCGTCTGGTCATGGCGTGCTGGAGGAGGTTGGTTCAATGGGGTGAGGCGTAACGCGATTGTACATATATGTCTAGTTCGTGCCGTGGTGTGAAAGCGGCGGCTGTCGCTAACGGCTGCGCGAAAGCGTTTCCTCGACATAGCGTGAAAAATCCTCGACATCCTGCGCCGTGGGCTCCTGGCCGGTGAAGCTGCGCAGATAAGACGCGACGTGCGGCAGGCGGCTGCTCATCGGTTCGTCGAGCTCGAGCGAGTAGTAGCCGATCTGCATGAAATAGAGCACGCGGGCGCGCACGAAGGCGTCTTCCTCGTCATAGCCGTGGCGCCTGAACATGTCGCGAATGGCGTCGACGCGCTCCTCGTCGGCCTCGTCGAGAGCCCGCCTGATGGCGGGCGATCGCCGGGCCCACGCCCTGATCGCGAAATCCAGCTGCGGATCGAACAGCTTCTCGTCCACCCAGCACTCGAAGATGCTCATCACCCCGCGGATGACGGTCGCGGAAGGCCGCGCGGCGCGTTCGACGATGAACCTTGTATTGGTCTGCCGCCAATAATCCAGCAATTGGTCGAGCAGGTCCTGGCGGCTCTTGAAGTACCAATAGAAACTGGAACGCGACACATCGAGCTTCTGGCCGAGCGTCTGCACACGGACGCTTTCGACGCCGTCCGAAATCAACGTTTCAAGCGCGAGCTTGAGCCAGTCTTCCCGGGTGACCTTGATGTTGCCGGTGGCGCCGGCGCGCTGGGTTGTCGTGTCGGTGGCTTCCATCGGCACGACGCATGACACGCCGCCCCGGGCAAATCAAGACTATGGACATATATGTACAGACCCGTTTCGCGGTGATTGGAACGATGTGTCGCCGAACCTGTTGGGCCAAGGACGACGCGACGCGGGCAGCAGGTCGCGCGGGGCCGCGAACCGAGAGACTTTGTCGCGGCCGTCCGCGCAAAGCGTGCTTTCCCGCAGCGCAATTGTCTGGCAAATACAATCACACAGATGCCGCCGCGCGGCGAACCAGCAGGAAAGACACGACATGGCACCGCTTCGACAGAACCTCATCGACGGCGAGTGGGTCGGCGATGCCGGCTCCCGCAACATCAACCCGTCCGATACCGGCGACATCGTCGGCGAATACGCTTCCGCAGGTGTCGAACAGGCGGCACAGGCGATCGCCGCGGCCAAGGCGGCCTTTCCCGCCTGGTCGCGCTCGGGTCTGCTGGTCCGCCACGCGGTGCTGAAGAAGACGTCGGACGAGATTCTGGCGCGCAAGGACGAGATCGGCCGCAACCTGGCGCGCGAGGAAGGCAAGACGCTGGCCGAAGGCATTGGCGAGACCATTCGAGCCGCCCAGATCTTCGATTTCTTCGCCGGTGAGACACTGCGCCTCTCGGGCGAAGTCGTGCCCAGCGTGCGGCCGGGCGTCGGTGTCGAGATCACGCGCGAAGCGGTCGGCGTGGTTGGCATCATCACCCCGTGGAACTTCCCGATCGCCATTCCCGCCTGGAAGATCGCCCCGGCGCTTGCCCACGGCAACACCATCGTCTTCAAGCCGGCGGATCTCGTTCCCGAGAGCGCCTGGACCATCGTCGACATACTGCACCGTGCCGGTCTGCCCAAGGGCGTGCTCAACCTCGTCATGGGCAAGGGCTCGGTGGTCGGCCAGGCGATGCTTGACAGCCCGGACATCAACGCCATCACCTTCACCGGCTCGGTTGGCACCGGCAAGCGCGTCGCCGCGGCGAGCGTCGAGCACATGCGCAAGTTCCAGCTCGAAATGGGCGGCAAGAACCCGCTGGTGGTGCTCGATGATGCCGACCTCGCTACGGCTGTCGATTGCGCGATCAACGGCGCTTTCTTCTCGACCGGTCAGCGCTGCACGGCTTCGTCCCGGCTGATCGTGACGAACGGCATTCATGACCGTTTCGTCGAAGCGCTCAAGGAACGGATGGACAAACTGGTCGTCGGAGATGCGCTCGACGCGCAGACCCAGATCGGTCCCGTTGTCGATGCGACGCAGCTCAAGCAGGACGAAGACTATATCGCCATCGGCGTCAGGGAAGGCGCCACGCTCGCCTTCGGCGGCGAGCGGCTCGACCGCAAGACGCCGGGCTTCTTCCTGCGGCCGGCGCTGCTGACCGATGCCACCAACGCCATGCGCAGCTCGCGCGAGGAGATTTTCGGGCCTGTTGCCAGCGTCATCCGCGTCAAGGACTACGACGAGGCGCTCGCCGTCGCCAACGATACGCCATTCGGGCTGACGTCCGGCATCTGCACGTCCAGCCTCAAGCACGCCACGCATTTCAAGCGCAATTCGGAGGCCGGCATGGTGATGGTCAACCTGCCGACGGCGGGTGTCGATTTCCATGTTCCCTTCGGTGGCCGCAAGGGCTCGAGCTACGGTCCGCGCGAACAGGGCCGATACGCCATGGAATTCTACACCACCGTGAAGACCGCCTACACGTTTGCAGGCTGATCGGGGCGCCGGCTGACCGGGCCGGCGAAGCCTTCGCGTGCACCAAGAGACAAGGCGATGACAGTTCAAGACAAGGATCTGACCTGGCTCAATCCGCCGCCGCATCATTCCATCGACGGCGATGCGGTTCATGTGCGCACCGGCAAGGAGACGGATTTCTGGCGCGAGACTTTTTATGATTTCTGGCGCGACAACGGCCATTTCCTCTACAAGCGCGTAGAGGGCGATTTCACCGCGGAAGTCACCGTCACCGGACGTTATGAGGTGCTCTACGACCAGGCGGGGCTGATGCTCCGCCTCAGCGAAACGCATTGGATCAAGGCCGGCATCGAATATACCGACGGCGTGATGTACTTCTCGGTTGTCGTCACCAACGATGCCTCGGACTGGTCGTTGGCCACCATTCCGGCCGGTCCGGACGGCGTTGCGATCCGGTTGACCCGCCATGCCGAGACCATCCGCGTCCAGTACCTGGATGTCTCCGACGGTCATTGGAAGCCGGTGCGGCTCGCCTACTTCCCGGTCTCGAAGGCGGTCGATGTCGGCATGATGTGCTGTTCGCCGCAGCGCGAAGGCTTCGAGGTCACTTTCACCGGCTTTTCGGTCGGCCCGCCGATTTCGCGGGACCTGCACGGCTGAAGCCCGCGCCAACGCCGACGGGACACAAGTGTCATCGCCTGGACCACGCCAGCCAGCGTGCCGCCAGATGCCTCCACAAAGGGGTGAACCGCGTTCGCCGGTAAGCGTCGCCGGCCATTTTGATGCCTTGCGCCTGTGTCGGGAAGGGATGGATGACGTCGGCCAGCGCGTGCAATCCCATGCCCGACCTGATGGCGAGCGACACCGCGTTGATCATCTCGCCGGCATGGGCGGCGACCACGGTCGCACCGAGGATGCGGTCTGATCCTTCCCTGACATGGATTTTGACGAAACCCTCTTCCTCGCCGTCCATCACCGCGCGGGCGACATCGTGCATCAGCACCGTATAGGTCTTGACCGGAATGCCGTCGCGTCGCGCCTCCACCGGATAGAGGCCGACATGGGCGATTTCCGGATCGGTGTAGGTGCACCACGGAACGACCAATTCGCTCAGCCTCTTGCGCCCGAGAAACAGGGCATTCTGCACGACCATGCGGGCTGTTGCTTCAGCGGTATGCGTGAATTTGTAGTCGAGGCAGACATCGCCCGCCGCATAGATGCGCGGGTTTGAGGTCCTGAGATAATCGTCCACCTTGATGCCTTTGGCATCGTGGGCAACCCCCGCCTCGTCGAGGCCAAGACCGTCGACATTGGGCGAGCGGCCTATGCCGGTGATGATCTCGTCGACGGAAATGGTCGTCGTGTCGCCGTCCCGCACCAGGTCGGCGAGCTTCTTGTCGCCTTCCCTGCGCACCGCCACCACTTCGGTGTTCAGTCGGACCTCGACCCCCTCGCGCGCCAGCGCTTCCGAAAGGATCTGCGCGGCGTCGCGTTCCTCGCCGGGCAGGAACATCGGATCGCTCTGCGCCAGGATGACCTTCGCACCGAGCAGGCAGAAGGCCTGCGCTGTCTCGCAGCCAAGCGGCCCGCCGCCGATGACCAGCAGCCGCTTCGGGCAGTCGACAAGGTCGAACATCGTCTCGTTGCTGAGATAGCCGGCCTCGACCAGGCCGGGAATGGATGGAAACTCCGGCCTCGCGCCTGTCGCAATCAGCGCCTTGCGAAAGCGCAGCGTCGTTCCCGCGACGGTCACGCAATCGCTTCCGTCGAACCGGGCTTCGCCGAAATGAACGTCGATGCCCAGCGCAGCAAGCGCCTCTGCGCTGTCGGCATGGCTGATCCGTTGCCGGATGCGCCGCATCCTGGTCATCGCGCGCTGGAAATCGACGCGAAGATGGTCCGGCGCATCGGCTCCGAAATTCTCGGCATCGCGCATGTCGGCATAGAGCCTGGATGTGCGGATGATCGACTTGGACGGGATGCAGCCGGTGTTGATGCACGTGCCGCCGATCAACCCGCGTTCGATCAGCGCCACTTTCGCGCCGAGGCTTGCCGCTTCGCTCGCCGCCGTCAGGCCGGCCGGCCCGGCGCCGACGACGACGAGATTGTATGCTCCGGTGGGCGGCGGGTTTCGCCAATGCGGCGGATGGGCGCCCCTGACCAGCTCGACATCATTGTGGTCGGCCGGAAAACCGGCAGCTTTCGTCCCTTCAAGCGACATCGCGGCCATCCGGGCTTGCCGGCTGCGACAGCCATCCGCCTGTGAACCCCGCCTTGTTCAGGCCGCGGCGGATGTACTGGTTGGAACGCATCAGCTCCCACACCAGGCGCGAGCGGTGGTTCTCGATCATCATCACCACTATGCCTTGGTCGAGGCCGAAATGGCCTTCCGACACCCAGCCGTCGCGGCCAAATTTTCGCCGGTTGGCCAGCGTCGGGTTGAAGCCGCTCGGCAGCCGGAAATTGTCGATCACCTGGGGGTAGCGATCCGCGAGATGGCGCAGCGCCGCCATGCAGATGTCAGGCGCGAAAGGCAGCGACGCCGGATAGGACCACGGCGCGATCGTGCCGTCGTCCGGCCCGAAAGGCGCACCGCGCGCGACGTAGCCGGAAAACCGGCGCCGCCGCCGTTGTATGCTGCTGCGAAAGCCACCCGGTCCGTCCCCGGCCGAAAGCCCCCAGAGGTTCTCTCCGTATCCATCATAGCCATGGGGGTTGTGCCGAGCATAGTCGCGGTGCAGGTAGGTCGAGCGGCGGCTGTTTTCGAAATAGTCCGAATTCTTCTCGCGCATGAAAGCGTCGCGGATGCCGGCGAAATCGATCCAGGCATGAGAGAACTGGTGCATGAACAACGGACCGCCATAAAGCACGTCGTAGCCGTAGATGTTTTCCCACTGATAGGTCGCCGTCCAGCCCGCGTAGCTGTCGTCGGACGTCGGGCTGTCGGGCGAGGCCATCGACAGGACATAGAGGATCGTCGCCTCATTGTAGCCTTCCCAGCCATAGTGGAGAAAGCCGCTCTTCGGTTTCCAGCCCTGTCGCAACGTCGGACTGCTGCCTTGCGCCCATCGCCAGTCGACGCGCCGGTAGAGTGCCTCGGCCAGCCGGCGGATTTCGGCTTCCTCGTCATTGTCGCCCCGGAAATAGGCGCCCGCCACGAGAATGCCGGCCATCAGCAATGCCGTATCCACCATCGACAGTTCGCAGCGCCACACCCGAAGTCCGGTGCGAATGTCGAGGAAATGATAGTAAAAACCCTTGTGGCCGGTGACGTCAGCGCCACTGCCTTGCGTGCTGGTCCAGAAGAAACGCAGCGCGGCGAGCGTCAGGTCCACCGCTGCTTCCCGCTCCATCCAGCCGCGCTCGACCCCGATCGGATAGCAAGAGAGCGCAAAGCCTACGACCGCGATGCTGGCCGGTGAATTCGACCGCGACGTGTCGGCGACCAGCCCGTTTGCGGGGTTCACGTTTTCCAGAAAATAGCCGAAGGCCGCGCGCTGGAAACGATCCAGAAGGTCGTCGTCCGACAGGATGGCAGGCTCGACCTTAAGCAAATGCGGCAAGCTCCGGTCCGGTCGTCGCGATTGTCGGAGAAAGGTGCAGGAATTGCGCGCGGGCCGAACTGTCACGCCTGGTCATGTCTTCTCCCTCATTGTTGCCGTTGCCGGGTTCCGGCTTCGGCCACTGTACGCTTGTCCAGCTCCGTTGGTTGCTTCCTCACGCGCAATTGTAGTGGCTTGCCGCCAGCCGGAAAGCGCCGCACCACATCAGTAGGTGGCGCGGCCGCCGGAGACGTCGAAGACGGCAGCCGTCGTGAACGAACATTCCTCCGAGGCGATCCAGCAAATCAGCGCCGCCACCTCGTCGAGCTCGCCAAAGCGCGCCATCGGTATCTTGGAGAGCATGAAATCGATATGCTCCTGGCTCATCTGCTTGAAGATCGCCGTGCGCACCGCCGCCGGCGTGACGCAGTTCACGGTTATGCCGGTCTTGGCCAGTTCCTTGCCGAGCGATTTGGTCAGGCCGATCACCGCGGCCTTGGATGTGCTGTAGGCGGAAGCGTTGGGATTGCCTTCCTTGCCGGCGATCGAGGCGATGTTGACGATGCGGCCGTAATTGCGCTCCAGCATGTGCGGGACGAGCGCCTTGTTGCAGTAGAAGACACCGTTGATGTTGATGTCGATGACCAGACGCCAGTCCTCCACCGGATAGTCCCAGGCGGTCATGTTGGGACCGGTGATGGCGGCGCTGGTGATCAGGATGTCGACCCCGCCATGCGCCTCGATCGTCGACCGCGCCGCCCGATCCACCGCCGCCGGGTCGGCGACATCGACGGTCTGGCCATGCAGCGCCGGGATCGAAGCCCTGGCCGCTTCGATCTGGGCGGGATCGCGGTCCCAAACCGAAACGCGCCCGCCTTCTTGGACCAACCTCTGTGCGACGGCGAGGCCGATGCCGGATGCGCCGCCCGTAATCACCGCCGAGCGTCCGGCAAACCGTTCCGCGAAAATCGTCGGCATCTCATTTTCCCCTGTCCTGGCGCAAATCGGCTCCGCTCGGCGAAACCATGTTCGGGGGTGACTGTGAGGTCGCCGCCGGCCAAGTTCAAGCCGGCATGCACCTCGATCGTCTGGGCCAATCCCTGAGGCGCGTTATGCCGGGCTCCCCTCGATCTGCCTGTCCAGCGCTTGCACCAGCGCCAGGCCTATTTGTCCGAGCGGTACAGGAAGAACTGCAGGAACAATTCCCGCTCGGTGGTGATGTCGAGTTTCTCATAGATGCGCCGGCGATGGTTCTTGACCGTGCCGACGGTGATGCCGAGCCGCTCGGCAATGTTGGCGGTCGGATGGCCGGCCAGGATCAGTTGCACGAGCTCCCTTTCCCTGAGCGACAGTTCCGGCCACAGGCTCGCCGGGATTGTGGGCTGCTGGCGCGGCGAGGCGCCGGGGCTGGAGGGCGCCGAACTGCGCGAGAAATCGCTTCCACGCGCCTTGATGTCGAGCGCGTGCAGCGCCTCGAACACCGGCAGCCGCTCGGTCAGCAGGGCGATCTCGCTGTCCTTGAACGCCGTCGTCGAGCGATCGAGGAAAATGCCGAGGCACCAGTCGCCGCCATCGGCCAGCATGATGCCGACTTCATCGCATATCTCCGATTGCGCGAGGAAGCCGGCTATGTACTGGCCGCGTTTCGCCTCGTCGTCGGCCAGTCGCTTGAGCGGCATGATGCCCAGCCGGCGCTCGCGCCGCCAGGAAGCGTAGAAGGGGTCGAACACGTAGTAATTATCAAGATAGCGCCGCACCATCTCGTCGGAGAAGCGCCGGTGCTTGACGAATTGCGGCGTCTGCGTCGCCGAGTAGCGCGTCACCGTCACCAGGTCATGCGCGATGTCGGCGCCGATCAGGTCGATCAGGCAGTCGACATGCCTGTCGGTGCCGGTGGCGGCGATCGCCATGGCGAGCGGCGCCCAGATGTTGCCCATGCGCATGCCTCTTTTTCGGCGACGAGCTCCCGCCCGTCATTGTGCCTTTAGGCATATGGCGCGATCCGGTCCCGCGAATCTAGCCTGTGGTCATGCTCGGCAAGGGAAGGCGACCCGTGGACCATATCTCTACCAATCCCATCGTCATCGGCATCGACGCCGGCGGCACCATGACCGACACCATCCTTGTCGATCAGGACGGCCGCTTCAAGATCGGCAAGTCGGCAACGACGCCGAAGAACGAGGCCGAGGGGTTCCTCGCCTCGGCCGAGGACGCGGCGGACGCCTGGGGCATCTCGCTCGAGGCCCTGTTTTCGGGCGTCAATGTGGTGCTCTATTCCGGCACCGGCATGCTCAACACGCTGCTGTCGCGCACCGGCAGGAAACTCGGCCTGATCACCACCAAGGGCCTTGAGGACATGATCCTGATGGGTCGCGGCCTGCAGGCCTGGGCCGACTATTCCTATGCCGACCGGCTGCACGCTGTGACACATCATCATCCCGATCCGCTGGTGCCGCGCCGCCGCACTCACGGCGTCACCGAGCGCATCGATCAGTTCGGCGACATCATCCTGCCGCTCTACGAATATGAGGTCCGTGCCGCGGCGAAAAAGCTGATCGCCGACAAGGTCGAGGCGGTCTGCATCATGACGATCTTCTCGCATGTCAATCCGGTGCATGAGAAGCGCATCGCCGAGATCTGCCGCGAGGAGATCGCCGCCGCCGGAGCCGACATCCTCGTCTACAGCAGCCATGAGGTGCGCCCGGTCATCCGCGAGCAGTCGCGGCTGAACTCGGTGCTGATCGAGGCCTACGCCACCTCGCGCGGCCGCAAGCAGCTCAAGGGGATCGAGGACGTCTCGAAGAAATACGGCTTCAGATATGGCGTCCAGACGCTGCTCTCCTTCGGCGGCCTCACCTCGATCAACCATCCGCGCCTGCACGAAACCATGATCTCCGGCCCGATCGGCGGCATTTTGGGCGCGGCCTATGTCGGCAAGCTGATCGGCAATGATTCCTTGATCTGCTCGGACATGGGCGGCACCTCCTTCGACATGGGCGTCATCACGCGCGGCCAGACCCGGATCGAGAACGAGCCGCTGATGGACCGGTTCAAGCTCAATGTGCCGACGCTGCATCTCGACACGATCGGCGCCGGCGCCGGCATGATCCTCAAAGTCGATCCGCTGACGAAGAAAGTTTCGCTCGGGCCGGAAAGCGCCGGTGCCGATCCCGGCCCGATCTGCTTCGCCAGGGGCGGCACCGAGCCGACCATCGCCGATTGCGACGCCATCCTTGGCCGGCTGAACCCGCATTATTTCCTCGGCGGCAAGGTCGTGCTGCAGGTCGAGAAGGCGCGCAAGGCCTTCAAGGAAAAGTGCTCCCGTCTGCTCGGCGTCGGCGTGGATGAAGCCGCCGAAGGCATGATCGACATGCTGGAAGCAGACGCCAACAACGCGCTGCGCCGCGTCATCTCCGGCCAGGGCATCCATCCTTCGGAGTTCACATTGCTTTCCTATGGCGGCTCGGGGCCGTTGCATCTGGCCGGCTGCTCCAGGGGCATCGGCTTCAAGGATATCATCACCTTCCAGTTCGCGGCCGCCTTCTCCGCCTTCGGCTGCACCACGGCGGATTTCATGCGCCGGCATTCGGTATCCACGCAGATCGACATCGGCGCGCGCGCAAGCGAGGCCGAACTGCTGGCCTTCGGTGCCAGAGTGACCGCGGTCTGGGACGATCTCACCAGGGCCGCGGTCGACGAGATGGTGGCCGACGGTCATGCGCTGGACAAGATCAGGACGGTGCCGTTCCTGATGATGCGCTATACCGGCCAGCTCGAGGACGTCGAGGTGATGGCGCCCCTATCGGCCATCAATTCGGCCGACGACATGCGCAAGGTCATCGACGAGTTCGAAGCGGTCTACGCCAAGGTCAACCATCGCGTCTCGCGTTATGGTGAAGCCGGCTTCTCGATCACCGAACTCGGTCTCATCGCCACCGCCGACAAGGTCAAGCCCGTGCTGCTCAAGCGGCCGCTCGGCCCCTCAAGCCCCGCATCCGCGCACAAGGGCGTGCGCGAGGCCTATATTGGCGGCCGCTGGCACAAGGCCGATCTCTACGAGATGGATCTTCTGCTGCCGGGGCATGAGGTGACCGGCCCGGCCATCATCGAACACCCCGCCACCACCCTCGTCGTCCATCCGCGGGACCGTGTCTTCGTCGACGAATGGACGCTGCTCCACTACTCCCACGCTTGAGAGGGCGAACGCCATGCTGGACAAACCCGCCTCCGCCCTGCGCCTCCGCGAGCGGCTGATCGAATCCGAACGGCTCATGGACGAGACCGGCTGCTATGACGGCATTACCGATCTCGAACTGCGCAACCAGGATCCGCTGAAATTCGAGACGCTGCACACCAAGCTGCGCGCCTACTGCGTCTCGGCGCGCGAGATGGCGCGTCGCATCTCGGCTTCGCCCGGCGTGCGCGAGGTCGGCGAGATGGTCGTCGCCATCTACACGCCCGAGGGCGACGCGATCGCGCTCTCCAACGGCATCATGGTGCATGTGCACACGATGAGCCGCTTCATCAAATGGATGATCAGACAAGGCTACGAGGAAAATCCCCGCATCGTCGACGGCGACATCTTCGCCAACAACGACGCCTTCATCGGCACGGTGCAGGTGCCCGACGTGATGGACGTGGTGCCGATCTTCCACTCGGGCAAGCTCGTCGGCTGGGCCGGCGCCGTCTGCCATGAGCTGGAGGCCGGCGGCATCACGCCGGGCGGCGACGTGGCGCTGGCCCAGGAGCGCTTCACCGAAGGCCTGTTCGTCTGTGCCGAAAAAGTCGGCCAGAACGACGAACTGCGGCGCGACTACGTGATCCGCTGCGAGCGCAATCTGCGCATGCCCATCTACTGGGTGCTGGACGAGAAGGCCAAGGTCGCCTCCTGCATCGACATGCGCGAAAGCGTCAAGGCGCTGATCGACGAGATCGGCCTCGACTACTGGATGAAGGTGTCCAAGGAATTCATCGAGGAGGGCCGCCGCGCGCAACTCGCCCGCACGCGGCAACTGACCGTTCCCGGCATCTATCGGGGGCATACTTTTTACGGTCACGTCACCAAGGGCAAGCCGGGCTACCAGCCGCTCGGCGACCCCGACTGGCTCTACAACATTCCGATCGAAATGGAGATCACCACGGGCGGCAAGATCATCATGGATTTCGAGGGCACGCAGCCCTGGGGCTACCATTCCATGAACTGCACGCCGGCCGGCATGGATGGCGGCATGTTCGTGACGCTGACCCAGCACATGAATTTCGAAGGCCTGGTCAATGACGGCGCCTGGATGGCGACGGAGCTGAAGCTGCCGCATGGCACCTGGACCAATCCCGACAATGAGATGGTGGCCACCGCCACGTCCTGGGCGCTGCTCTTGCCGGCTTATGGCGTCTTCCAGCGGCTCCTGTCGAGATCATTCATCGCCCGCGGCTTCGTCGAGGAGGCCTTCGTCGGCCAGGTCAACAGCCCGATGATCGAGATGGGGGGAACCAGCCAGTACGGCACGCTGTTCGGCATGGCGCATTTCGAATGCGCGGCCGCCGGTTCCGGCGCGCTTGCCATCAAGGATGGGCTGGACACCGCCTATGTCGGCTGGAATCCTGAATCCGACATGGGCAACATCGAGATCTGGGAACAGAACATGCCGATGGTCTATATCGGCCGTTCAATCGTTGCCAATTCCGGGGGCGCCGGCAAATATCGCGGCGGCTGCGCCTTCCTGTCGACCTGGCTGGTCAGCAAGACCGACCATCTCCGGCTGGTCACCTCGGAACACTCCTCGCGCGTCTTCGACAATGGCGGGCTCTGCGGCGGCTATCCGGCGCCGACCTGCCAAAAACACCGTGCGGTGCGCGACAGCAACATCTTCGAGCTTGCACAAAAGGGCGCGCCGCTGGCGCACCATACCGGCACCAATCCTTATCGTTCCGAACTCGAGGTCCGGCTCGAAGGCCAGCACGTGACGATGGAAGGGCCCTATATCACCGCACCCCACAAAACCGGCGACGTGTTCACCCATTCCTACAATGGCGGGGGCGGCTATGGCGACGTGCTGGAGCGCGACCCGCTCAAGACAGCATCGGACGTCGAGAACGGCTATCTCACCAGGGAAGCTGCCGAAAATGTCTTCGGGATCGTGCTTGACGAGGACGAGGACGGCTATCCCGTCGCCAATCTCGAAGCCACCAAGCGCCACCGCGCCGAGATGCGGTCGCGCCGGCTCGCTCGGGCCAGGCCGGTCTCGGAGTGGATGGCCAAGGAGCGCGAGCGGGTGAAGGCGGTCGATTTCGCGCCCGAGGTGAAGAAGATGTATGCCAGCGCCATCAAGCTCTCGCCGCGCTTCACCAGGGATTTTTCAACCTTCTGGGATGTCGACGCCAAATCGACCTTCGGCGTGGAGTAGGGACCATGACCTCATACAGCAAGGAAGTCATCGCCGATCTGGTCGCGGGCACCCTGCCTTGGCCGCAGACGCGCCGCGTCATGAGCGCCTACAAGGACGACGACCGGTTCTTCAAATATGTCGCGGTTTTGCAGGACCGTGTCGGCTGGAGCGATCCGATACTGCTCCCTGTTGGCGACCACCTCTTCATCTGCCAGAGCGGCGATGAGCGGGTAACCCGTTGCGAATGCGGCCATTCCTTCGGCGACTACCGCAAGAACTGGAAGCTGAAGGCTTCGATCATCGTGCGCGACAGCGAGGAGGCGCTGCGCGAGATCTATCCCAACAGCGACCTGCCGGATCCCGAATGGATGGAAATCCGCGAGTTCATCTGTCCGCAATGCGGCACGCTGCACGAGGTCGAGGCCGCGGCGCCGGGTTATCCCATCGTCCATGATTTCGAACCCGACCTGGAAGGTTTCTACCGCGATTGGCTGGGCAAGCCGCTGGAGCCGCTGGAGCCGATGGACAAGGAAAGCTGATGGCAAGGACACAAGTTTCGTCACCGGCTCCGAAGGTTATGTTGGCCTATGAAGTTCAGATACTCTCGGGACTGATGGACCGTCCCGTGCCGCGCGGAGGCCATGCCCGATGACAAACCTTTCCGGCCGCGGCGCAATCGTCACCGGTGGCTTCTCCGGAATGGGCCTGGCGATTGCCACGGCATTGGCGCAGGCCGGCGCCAATGTCGCCGTCGGTTCCTATGTCGCACCTGGCGGCGTGGAGAGATCCGACGCCGCCTACTATCCCGGCGCTGACGAGATAGAGCGCGTGCGTTCGGCTCTCGGCGCGCATGGAACGAGGATTTACACCGCCCATCTTGACGTGCGCGACACCGACGTCACGAACCGTTTCGCGGCCGACGCCGAGGCGGCGGTGGGTCCTGTCGACATCCTGGTCAACGCCGCCGGCACCACGGCCGAGCAGCCGGTCTGCGGCCATTCCGACGCGCTGTGGGACAAGATCGTCGACACCAATCTCACCGGCGCCTTCCGCGCCACCCGCGCTGTGCTGCCCGGCATGATCGAGCGCGGCTGGGGCCGCATCGTCAACATCGGCTCGACCGCCGCCTCGGTCGGCTGGAAGGACAATCCCGCTTACTGCGCCTCCAAGGCCGGTCTCCTCGGCCTCACCCGTTGCGTGGCGCTCGAAGGGGCGGCGCATGGCGTCACCTGCGTCATGATCAGCCCGACCTGGGTCGAGACCGAACTGATGCGCCGCAACGTGGCGCAGGTCGTCGAGCGCGAGGGCAAGGGCCGCACGGCCGAGGACGCGATGGCCGAGATCGCCAGGGGCAACCCGCAGCAGCGCATCCTCCAGCCGCAGGAGATCGCGGCGCTGGCCGTGTTCCTCTGCTCGGATATGGCCAAGGGCATCACCATGGAAAACATACAGGTCACCGGCGGAGCACTTTGGTAGCGCGCACGGCTGGTTGCGGCGTCGATGGAGAGGCCGGCAATGGAAAGAGAAGTCCGATCCCGTCCGGGCGTGTCCCGGACCTGATCTCTCGGCGCTCGCCTGGCTGTAAGACAAGGTGACCGCATTTGCCATTGAGCGCGCGGCGCGATAGGTTATATTGCACTGCACAATGGAGATGCCGTCGATTGCACCCTTCTTACGGAGATGCCTGCCGGCTACGCGGCGGTCCGGGGTAGGCTCGGCGAGAACCTGAGATGAAGATTCCAAAGTCCTTGCTGGTCGATCCCGAGAGGAACTCGGTCTACGGCAGTTTTGCCGTTGCCGTCTCGGTCTGGGCATTCTCCTACTCCGTCATATTCGGCCAGGTGCTGATCCTGGCCTATTATGCGGTGTGGCTGCCCCTCATCATGGTCGACTACAGGCGGTTCCTGCGGCATCTGTCCAGCGCCTGGCTGCCATTGTCGTTCGCGGCCTATGTATGCTTCTCCGTCTTCTGGTCGGATGCTCCCGGCATCACCGCGAGAACGGCCGTCCAGTACTTCTCCCACATCGCCTGCGCCTATGTCGCGGCGCGAGCCGTCAGTGTGCGGACCCTGACAATAGGCGCCCTGGTCGGCATATTCGTCGTCCTGCTCTACTCTCTCAAGGTCGGGGCCTATTCCGAGGACGTCCTCGACGGCACTTATAATTTCGTCGGCGCCTTCGCCTCCAAGAACCAGATCGGCTTCGTCGCCTCGCTCGGTATCTATTTCAGCGTCGTCTTCATCGCCTTCCTCAGGCACGGCCGGCTAAGCCTGTTCCTGACGGTGCCGGTGGTGCTTTTGTCGGCCTATCTGCTGGTCATCTCGCATTCGGCCACCTCGATGGCCTCGACACCGGCGGTGCTGGCGCTGGTGATGCTGCTTGCCATGAGCAAGGTGCTGTCGCGACGCTATCGCCGGGTGATCTTCCTGATCGGCGCCGGCATGCTGGTCGTCACAATCCTTGTGGCGCTGAACCTCGGCCTCATGGACTTCGTCCTCGGCCTGTTCGGCAAGGATTCGACGCTCACCGGACGCACCTATCTGTGGGAGCAGGGCTGGAACGCCGCGCAGAGGTCGCCCATGCTCGGCGTCGGCTATGCCGCATACTGGGTCCAGGGTTTTGCCGAGGCCGAGCGCCTGTGGAACGAGTTCTACATCACCACCCGCACCGGCTTCCACTTCCACAATACCTACATCGAAGCCCTTGTCGAACTCGGCTTCGTCGGGGCGACGCTGGTTTCGCTGGTCATCCTGCGCACGCTCTACGGCCATGTCTCGGCGGTCGCGTTCGGAACATGGCGGGCGGATTCGGTCGTTCTGGCCGGCGTCATGGTGCTGCTCCTGATCCGCTCCTTCGTCGAGGTCGAGATCCTCAACCCCTACATCATGGGTTCCTTCCTGATGTATTTCAGCTTCTTCAAGCTGGCGCGACTGCCCGTTGCCCGTCCTCGCCTGTCTGCGGCAAGGATCGAAGAGGCAAATGCCGCCAGAGGCTGGAGCGGCCCCGAGCCTGGCACGGACGCCGCTCGATGAATACCGATCGGTTTCCCGTTTGGGATTGCGTCAAAGCAAGGCGATAGAGCGGCTGGCGATTCCCTCAAACGCCGCCCCGCTCCAGCAATTTCAGGAAAGTGTGTACGGCTTCCCCGGGAAACGCGCGCAGCGCTTTCCGTCCGGAATTGCGCAAAAACAAAGGGATAGAGCAGCTCACCGTTTTCGTGAACGGTGAGCTGCTCTTATCTCGGCCGTTCGACCACTTACTGGCTGGGCATTGGCGCCAGCTTGACCTTGATCACATCGCCCGGCAACACGGGGGTGTCTTCCTTGACCGCAATCTCGCTCGTCTTGCCCTCGGCAGCGCGCAGCAGTGAATAGATCAGGGTGGGCTCTTCGTTGGTTGCGCTGGCGGCCACGGTGGCGGGATCGGTGGCCTGGGCCATCAATCCTTTCTGCATGTTGACCCTCAGCGCGGCCTCGTTCAGGTCGGCTTCGGTCTGCTGCCGGTCGGCGGCGAGGCTCGAGCTCAGCGTGTTCTGGGCATCGATGGCATCCTGCGTTGCCTTGCTGATCGCTTGCTTGGCGGTGAGGATGGCCGTTTCGTAGTCCAGGATCTTGCCCTGAAGGTCGGTGACGGACTGTTGCGAATCCAGCAGTCTTGCGTTGGCGACCAGGCCTTTCTGGGCCAGCGGACCGATGCTGGTGAGTTGCTGCTGCGCCAGGTCGACCTGCTTCTGCTGGTTGACGATCTTCTTCTGCAGCGATTCGATCTCGGCCTGCAGAACCCCTTTCAGATCGCTGAGCGCCTCGAGCTTCAGCTTCAGCGCCTTCTGGTCAGCCGTGAGGATCGTCATCTCGTCCGCGACGATGGCCTGCAGTCTCGGATCGCCCTCGACCTCCTTCGGCACGTCGAAGCTCGACTTGCCCGCAAGGTCGGCATCGATGCGCGCGCGCTTGACGATCAGTCGAACGCGCTGATCGTCATATATATCGAAATTGCCTTTGGCGGTGACCAGGTCCTTGCCGAGCTGCGGGCCGTAGTCGGCGCTTCGCCGGATGCCGCCGGCGATGCTGACCGCCTTCAACACCGTAAGATCGGGCACATAGGGGAATTGGCCGGGGTTCTGCACCTCACCCGAAATATAGAACGGCCGGAACTGCGCCATTTCGACCGATGCCTCGGGCCGATCCGACAAAGCGAGCTTGTGCTGCAGCGCCTCGCCGATCGCCGCCGCGACTTCGGCCGTTGTCTTGCCGGATGCCGGCAGCTCGCCGACGAAAGGCACCGACAGCATTCCGGCCGGCCCGACCGTGTATACGCCATTCACCGCCGACCAGTCGCGGAACGTGCCTTCGACGGTCTGCCACTCCGCGATACGGATGGTGAGCTTGTCTTGCGATCCGAGATGGTACTCGTCGGCAATGGCGATCCGAGGCAGGGCGAGCGACAGGGCCAGGCAACTGGCTACGAGCCGCAAACGCCGCGAGCGGCTCGAATGCGGGCCGCTGCAAAAAACTTCGAACATGTCTATCTTCAACTGAATGTTCCGATCCGCTTTGGCCCCACCAGCCCGATGAGCCTGCGCCCGATGCCTGCCGGGAGAGATCCCCCGCGTGCGATCCGGTTCGCGACCGCTCAGTAGCAGCCGCGCGACATCCAGACAGCCGGAACTGTCTTGATGATGATGCGAATATCCTCAAAAAGTGACCAATTCTCGACATAGTGGCGATCGAACGCGACTCGGCTGTCATAGGAGACGTCGTTGCGGCCGCTGACCTGCCACAGGCCGGTCAGGCCGGGGCGGGACTTCAGGTAATACACAGCGGCGCTGCCATAGATCTCCAGTTCGTCGCGCACGACCGGGCGAGGTCCGACAAGGCTCATGTCGCCCTGAAGGATGTTGATGACCTGCGGCAACTCATCGAGACTGAGTTTCCTCAGGACCGCGCCGACCCGGGTGACGCGCGGATCGTTCTTCAGCTTGCGGGTGGCTATCCATTCCGCCTTGGCTTCCGGATTGGCCGCCAGATAGGCGGCCAGCACCCTTTCGCCGTCCGGCACCATGGTGCGGAACTTGAGACAAGGGAAAACCCGTCCGCCACGCCCGATTCGCCGGTGACCGTAAAAAATCGATCCGCCATCGGAGAATTTGACGAGCAGCGCTATCATCACGAACAGCGGGCTGAGAGCGATCAGGGCGGCCAGTGAACCGGCAATATCGAAACTGCGCTTGATAAGGCCGCCGATCGGCGGTGGAAAATCGACGCCAGCCTGCGAAAACTCCGCTGTGGCCGACTTGGCAACATCCCTCATGCCAAAACTCCATGCGTTGACCGGATGGTTTACGGCACGATATCAAAAAAATGTTGCAGCGCAACACACAATTTCCCGCACCTTTGAAATAGTCACGTCATGAATTGACTAAATAATAAGCGCGCCCTGCACAAATTTCGGAATATTTAGCACATTTATGACAATAAATGGGCATAGCCGGAAAAATAGAGGCGCTTTTGGGGCAGCTTCTAGGCGGGGCGTTCTTTATGCCCTTGAATGGAGCTCGTTGGTGCTTTAGAGCGGCACGATATTCGGTGGTATTCATATAAAATACTATTCAATATTGTAGATTCTACTGAAAAACACCAAAGAGCCGAAGTTGCGCGTAATCCCGTCGTGTGCGTTGCAGCATGAGCGAGTCGAGCGCAAAAGCTCACCTAAAAATAAATGCAGTTGCCCTTGCGGCCTTTTGCTCGCCTTAATAGAATTGCAAATTATACCTGTCAAAGTGGCGACAGGTTGAAAGGCCGGAAGCAACCGGCCGGGAGCGGGCGACTTAACAAGCCCGCATGACAAGGGACGACGCTCGGGTGGGGCAACGATTGGAATATACCCGGGCCGGTTTGTGGGCTGTTGGGTATGTCGCTTCCAAAATTCATCGTTGGGATGATTTTCGCTCTTGCGATCGTCGTTGGCTGGTCATGGCTGGGCGGCGCTTCAATAGGCACGACGCTGCTGCGCGTCATCATTTGTGCCGTGGTCATCCAGGCGGGCTACTTCGTGCTCGTCTATGCCATGATCGTCAAAAGCGCGCCGACGCCGGCCGACAGGACACGCGAGGCCGAAAGAAAGCTGAGTTCGGCCGAGGTGGCCGAGGGTGAAAAGCTGGGCGGCGCCGGGCGAAGCCTTCACTGACCCAGACCAGGCTGGCCTCAGGCCACGTCGGCGGGTTCGGACTCAGATTGTTCGCCCGAAAGCATCCGGGACAACCGGCTTCCTGCTTTCGCCTTCAGCCGCCGATATTGCCCGACCTCGACGACACGGCCGTTTTCCATCGCGACCACCCAGTCGGCGAACGCGATCATCGATGGCCGGTGCGCGATGGTCAGGATCGTCATCGAGCCGCTCAGCCCGTCGATCGATTGCGCGATCAGTGCCTGGTTTTGCCAGTCGAGCGCGCTGGTCGCCTCATCCAGGATGAGCAGTGACGGCTTGCGCAGCAAGGCGCGCGCCAGCGCGATCCGCTGGCGTTCGCCGCCCGACAACCGCACGCCGCGGTCGCCGACCACCGTTTCCAGCTTGAGGTCGAGCCGTTCGACGAATTCGGCCGCATGGGCCGATCGCAATGCGGCCCACAGTTCATCGTCGCTTGCTTGCTGTGCGGCCAGGCGTAGGTTCGCCGCGATCGTGTCGTGCAGGAGAAACACGTCCTGCGGCACGTAGGCGACCTGGTCGCGCCAGCCCCGGCGATTGGCGGCGTCGATCTCGACGCCATCGACGAGGATCGTGCCGGCTGTCGGCTCGAGCAGGCCGAGCAGCATGTCGGCGATCGTGCTCTTGCCTGATCCCGAAGGGCCGATAAGGGCGGTGACCTTGCCGGCCGGAAGGCCGAAGGTGATGTCGCTCACCACCGTCTTGGCGGCGCCGTCCTCGTAGGCGAAGGAGACGCCGCGAACATTCAGTCCGAAATCGAGCGACAGCTTTCGAGCGTCCTGGATCCCGGCATGGCCAGGTTCCCGCTCGGCGTCGAAACGCATCTGCAGGCTGCGCATCGCGGCATAGGCGGGCAGGTTGATCAGGACCTGCTGCGCTTGCGTCTGCATGTCCATGAAGCGCGGCGCGATGCGCATGAAGACCAGCAGCAGCACCACGATCTCGGCCAGTGAGAGGTCGAAGCGAACCAGCGCCACATAGATGAACAGGCTCAAGCCGATCACGCTCGCCACCTGGAACAGGGCGGTGCCGGTCGAGCTGTTGCGCACATAGGCGATGTTGTCGGCCTTCATCCTTTCGAGTGTCGCCTGCAACTGCGCGAAATAGGTCGCCTCGATGTTCAGGCTCTTGGCCACCTTGATGCCGCCGAGGAATTCCGAGACCGTCCGGTATTGATCCTGCCGGTTGGTGGTCAGGACCTGGCCAAAGGCGGTCGCCCGCGACCGGAATGGCCGCAGCGCGAGGAACATCAGGATGCCAATGACCACGGCGAACAGCGTCATGACCGGCGAAATGAACATGGAGATCACGAGATAGCCGGCCAGAAGCACGGCGATCTGCACCAGCATCAGCAGCGAGAAGGCCGCGCCCTGGACGCGGTCTATGTCCCCGGTCAGCGCATGGTCGAGGTCGGAGCCGCGCATGCGCGTGAAGACGCCCCACCGTGCCTTGCCGATGCTTTCGAACAGGTTCATGCGCAGGCGGTTGATGAAATCGAAGAGAAGCCTGGCCATGTAGACCGACTTGAAGCGGTTGAAGGCGGCCTGCAGCGCGACCAGCGCCACCAGCATGCACAGCATCGTGGTCAGCTTCAGCGTGCCGTCCGGCACCAGCCAACGCATGAAATCATTGTCGGGCAGCTTGATCGCGAAGTCCTGGCCGGAGCGTCCGACCAGCTGCAACAGCGGAACCAGCAACAGGATGGAGATGCCTTCGGTCAGGCTGCCCAGGATCAGGAAGAGCAGCGCCGTCCAGGCCCGCCGCCCGCCTATCTGGGCGATAACGGCGCCGAACCCGGCGATTTCCCGAAACAATGACGGGCGAAGGAGCGATGATTTCGACATCTCCTGCTATCCCTGTTCCTGCTATCCCTGTCCGGCCATCAGGTCATGCTCGACGAGGCTCACGACCTCGCCGATCCTGTCGAGCCCCGTCGGCACTTCGAGCCTGCACACGCCGACGCGATCGGCGAGCCGTGCGCAATGCCCGAGATGCGCCGCCGCGAAATCGCCGACCAGGGCGGCGCGGCCGAAACGCGTGACGTATGAAAATCTGATCACGGCCGGCAAAGCGGCGATGCCGGGCATGGGCGAGATCTCAGTCTTTTGGCCGCGCTCGAGAATATAGATGCGGCTCGCCGGAACCCTGTCGCGCGAGAACGCCCCGTGCAATCGGTGCTGGGCCTTGTTGATAGCCGGATGCACCTGCGGCCGCACTTGTGCCCCTTCGAGCGAAATCGCGGCAGCCGCGTCGGCCGCCAGCTTGATCTGGGGAAAACCCGGCACGATCATCGGCTCGTCCGGATGGCTGAGATCGAGCGCCACGACGTCATCGGTAAGCAGTTCGTGTCCGGCACGGATCATGGCGCTTGCCGTCGTCGATTTTCCGGCGCCCTTGTCGCCCATGAAGATGGCGCTTTTGCCGGCAATCGCGACGGCGCTGGCATGCAGCACGAGCAGGCCCCGCCGGTGCAGGATGAGCGCCATCACCGGTCCCAGCAGCGGGAACGCGATCAGTGCGTCGTCGATGCCGGGCGCCGGCTCGACCTCGATGCGGCAGGCGTCGCTGATCAGGAACGCGGCGACAGCGTGCCATGCCAGATATTGCCGATCCGGTTCGAAGCGGAAAATGGTCGCGGCCTCGGGCGAAGGCTTCGGCATATCGATCGCGCCGACACTGATCACGATATCCGCCGCTGCGGGTTCGGCCGGCTCCAGTTCTGGCAATGTCACCTCGGAAGCGATGGTCAGGCCGTAGGCTCGATAAAAACGGCGCTGTCCGCGCGGCCAGCCTTGCGCGCGCGGGCGGAGGGCCAGCGGCTCGTTCAACGGCGTCATGCGGCACTCCCGGCACGCTGCACCTGCCGCAGCCACAGCGACAGCGACGCCGAGCGCCAGACATACTGGACGTCGAGCGGCGCCGGCCGGTCGGGCCGACTGAGCAGCCGGGCATAGGCAGCCTTCACGGCCGGCAGGTTGATATAGGGCTCGATGCGGCCGGCGTCCGGGCCGAGCACCTGTTCCAGGAGGTCGCGGTGGTTGCGCAGCATGCCGTTGACGAGATTGCCGGTGAAATCGATCTTGTCGCGCCGCCACTGGACCGCCGCCGGCAGCACGTCTTGCATGGCGCGGCGCAGCACGTACCGGCCAAAACCGCGGCTGAGCTTCTCCTCACCCGGCAACGCCAGGCAGAACTCGACCAGCGGCTTGTCCCAGAAGGGATAACGAGGCTCGACGCCGAAATTGGCGGCCGCCTTGTCGAGCACTTCGAAAGCATGCGGCACATAGCCGTTGGAAAGAATCCAGCGGTGGGTCAGCGCCTCGCTGGCGCTGACGTCGGCCGGCTTGTAGCCGGCTCGGTGAACCCGCTCGATAAGCTCGGTGCGGCCGGCAAGATCGGCATTGATCAGGTCGCGCCAGCTTCCGCCCTGGGCCGGTTTCCGCAGCCTGTGCAGGAGCCGGTTCGCGGTGTGCCTGAGCCTGGCCACGCGCCAGGCGGGTCCGTAGATGGTCAGGAACTGGAAGTACATGCCGAGCATGCCGTCGCCATAGGTGTTGGAAGCGCTGCGGATCTCGCGCCACAGCTCCAGCCACTTGCCTGCATTGGCAAGCTCGTGCAGATGGCCGTGCCCCTGCGATACGACTTCGTCCCCGCCATGGCCGTCGAGAAGCACCTTGACGCCTTTGGCGCCCGCCGTCCTGTAGACCTCCCGGGTGAGCGTAAGGCCCGGCGCCAGGAACGTTCCTTCCTGCTCTTCCAGCACCCGTTCGAATTCCGCGAACGGCGCGTAGTTGCCGACCGGGATCAGCGTGCCGTCGACGCGCCCTTGTTCCAGCACCGCGTCTATGAAGGGGGTTTCGTCCATCGCCGAGCCGCGTTCGAAAACCAGCGAAAAGGTGGGCAGCCTCGGCTTTCCCTCGGACAGGTTTTGCCGGCCCGCCACGCAGGCGATCGAAGAGGAGTCCAGGCCGCCGCTCAGCATGGCCCCGACCGCCGCGCTTCCGCGCATGCGGTTGCGCACGGACTGCGAGAAGAGGTGGGCGAATTCCTCGGCGGCGTCCGGCCCCATAGGCCGCGACGACGGCTCGATCTGCCAGTATCGCTGCAGCGTCACGCGCTGCCCCGTCACAGTGAGGCTGTGGCGCGCCGGCAGGCGGAAAATATCGGTGTAAGGCGTCGCTTGCGGATCGTCTGGCAGCCCGGCCAGGAAACCCGAGATCTGATGTTCGCTGAGGCGGGCGCCGGCGCTGGTGACGCCAAGGATCGGGCCGATTTCGGAGGCAAAGACAAAGCGCTGCCCGTCCGCGTGATAGTAGAACGGTTTGACGCCGAAATGATCGCGCGCGCAAAACAGCACCTGCCGCTCGGCATCCCAGATGGCGAAGGCGAAATCGCCTTGCAGGTGCACGGGACAGGCTTCGCCCCAGCGCAGATAGGCCCGCATCAGGAGCACGGCGTCGGCAACCGATGCGTCGCGGACGCCGAGCCGTGCCATCAGCTCGTCGCGATTGTCCAGGCGGCAATCCGCGGTGACGGCCAGTTTGCCGCCCGCTATCGTCAGCGGGCCGGGGCCGGCTTCATCGGTCGTGTTGAGCCAGGCGTGGCCGAGCGCGACAGCCTTGTCGGTCCACCACGAACTGCCGTCGCGGGCGCGATGACGCATGCGGGCCAGCATGCGCTGGATATCGGCTGCGGACTCCGGCGCCTCGTGCCCGTGCAGGATACCGGCCACGCCGCTCATCAGTCATTGACCATAGTCGACGAGAGGGACAAACCTGTCTATCGAGCCGCCAAGGACGACATGGTTGCCGCTGATCAGCCAGGCATGCGCCTTCAGCTGCCGGCCGGTGTCGCGCTCGATGCCGATGCGGATCTTCGAGGCGTTGCCCTGGCGGGCGAGAATGTACTGGCCGGCGAGCGCCTGGGTGAGGCAGCTTGCGCGCGGCACCAGGCGGGCCGCGGCGGCAACGCCCCAGGCGACACGGCGCAGCTCTCCCGTGCTGGCGCATTCACGCGCCTCCAGCCGGGTGACGATGCCGCGAAGGCGGTTGTAGGAGAACAGGGTCAGCCCCAGGCGAACGGCCGCGACCACCAGCAGGCAGCGGCAGAGGAACAGCATTTCCGGGCCACTCAGGGAGAGAGCTCGAAGCCGACGCCGCCGGTGCTTCGTCTGGTCGGGACTTTTCTCCGTCGCAGGTTCTTGCCGCAAAACCGTGACCCGCTTTTGCGGAACCTGCCTAGACAGGTTCCTCATGATGCAGCCTCGCAAGTCCGCTATCGGCCAGACCTTTCAACAGCGCGTCGACATCGGCCCTGCAGCGCTCGGCGTCGACATCATAGCGCGCGAGCACGGCCCGGCGGATTTCGGCAATTGGTTTCGGCTCCTGAATCAGCTCCCAGATGAACGTGCCTACCCCGTTGAGGCTGTAGTAGATGTTGGATTTCAGGTTGAGAAGCGCCAGGCCATTGCCGAATTCGCAGGCAACCGCTTCCTTGGTCGCACTTACGCGATCGTGGTCAGATGGGTTCCAGTTCATCCGAAAACCTCGTTTGCTACACACTGTCCGCAATGCGTGCCGACCATTCTGGCGATGAAGAAAAGCCGGGTCAGGCAATGAAGAGAAGCCGGGATTTTCACCCCGACTCCCTTTATGGTTCTTGGATTCCAGAGGCCCAACGTGTCCCTCCAGAATCAGGACAGGCTCAGGAGAACGTCAGGTCGCCAATCGGCGTGTGCGCAGGAAATGCTGCGTCGAGCGCCGTGTTGCCGCCACCGCCCTGAGTGATGGTTTCAATCGAACCATGAACCGTCAGGCTGGGCGTTTCGTACTCCTGCTTTTCAACATTCTGTTCCATTTTACACTCCATCAAGGACTGGAAACGGCCTGTCGATTGCCGGCGGCACTTTCATGCTGCGATGCAATAGCTGCATGGCAGCATTTATGAGTCAAGCCTGATTTACCGCGCATTAATCAATTATGGACTGCGCGCGCAGACACAGTCGTGAGTAACGATCTCAAGCTTTGGCCTTGATCGCCTCGAGATCCCTGCATATGGGCCTAATGCACTAGGTCAGCATAAGAAATTGATTTGCATATATAAACTTTTTAAGCCCTGTCACTTCAAGGCATGGCGACAATAATGCCCTAGCACCGGGTCTCCCGGTAGGTTTGCTACGGAACGCCGAAAAGGCCACTCGTCCCCTGGGGTCCAGCAGTTCTCCTCATCGTTCGCCCGAGCCGGTTTCGATAAACGTCGGGGCCGGATTTTTGCGCTGCAAAAGGAAAAACTGGACGGCGCAAAAGTTTTTGGCGATGCTTTGCTTCGCACCTGCAGCATAGGCGTCGCGCCGATCGCTTCTGGAGAACCGTGCGCCCGATGGCCCTGACCGAACGTTCATATGAGCGACTGCGCGCCGCCGATTGCGCCAGCGAGATCGCCTATGTGCAGGCCTGTCTGCGGCTGTTCTTCGCGGCGCGATCCGGCGCCGCGCCCGGCGATGCCTCCGGCCTCTCCGTGGCCAATGTCACCGACATAGCCAGGTTGAACAAGGTCGCGACCTTTATCCTCAAGGTGCTGTCGAGCGCACCCGCGAACGGGCCGCCGGCTCAGTTCTCCCAATGGCTCGACGCCTACCGCCGGAAGACCGTTTCGATGAACGCGTCCTGCATCATGGATTCGATGGCGATCCAGGCGGCGCTGCGCGACAGGCAGATCGATTTCGTTTTCCTGAAAGGTCCCTTCCAGCAGCATCTGCTTTACGACGATCATTTCATGAAGCCTTCGGGCGATGTCGACATATTGGTGGCGCCGGCCGGGTTTTTCAGGGCGCGCGAGGCGCTCCGCTCGATCGGCTACGAGATCGCCGGCAAGTCGCGCTCGGTCTGGTGGGTCCGTTTCCTCGGCGAACAGCACATGATCCGCGGCGACGGGCCGACGCAATCCACTGTCGATCTGCATTATCGGCTCCAGCAACCCGGCTCGCCCAGCCCGCGCGACGCGGATGGCTTCCTGCGGCGCAAACGGCAGGTCGAGATCACCGGCGTCGAGGTGCCGTTCACATCGGCGGCCGACACTCTGCTGTTGTCCTGCATCAGCGTCGCCAAGGCGCTTTTCAACCGGGAACCCTGCGCCGGTTACGTCTGCGACGTGCGCGCCAGCGCCGACCGCCTGGACGAAGCCGAGCAGCAGCGCCTGCTCGATGCCGCCGCGGCGCAGGGGCTGGACGACACGCTGCTGCTTGGCCTGCGCGCCGCCGACGTGCTCCTCGGCGGCGCCGACACGCTCCTGTCGCAGCGCGCCGCGCGGATGCTGTCGCGTATCGGCAATGAGGACCTGCTCAACATGGTCATCGCGCCATGGCTGTCATCCCTGCGCTGGCCGCAGCGGCGCACCGTGTTGTGGGAGTTGTGCGGTCGTGCGCCGGTCCGCTATCTGGCGGAAGCCGGCTGGGCGGCATCGGCCGACATCAGCCGCCGCATCTTCGAACGGCAGGGCAGCCCGTGACGGGAAGCCTGTCGTGCATCGAACACGTACAGGGCGAGGGCAGAATGGAACCTGTGCAAGAGGCAAATTCATGTCGATGACAAAATCAAAGGTCTGCGTGATCATCGCGGCCCGAAACGCGGCGCGAACAATCGCGGTCGCCATCGCGTCCGCGCTGCGCGAACCGGAAGTGGCCGAAGTCGTCGTCGTCGATGACGCCTCCACCGATGACACGGCCCAAGTCGCCCGCGCCGCCGATGACGGCAGCGGCCGGCTCGCGGTGATCCGGCTCGACGTCAATCGCGGCCCCTCCTTCGCCCGCAACGCCGCTATCGCGGCCTCGCAATCGCCATTCATCGCCATTCTTGACGCCGACGACTTCTTTCTCGCGGGCAGGTTTCATAACCTCTTTGCCGGCGCGGACTGGGATTTCGCGGCCGACAACATCATGCTCATCAGGGACGACGCCTTGAGCGATGTCACCCAGATCGTCGCTCCGCAGTTCGCGGCCGAGCCGGAATTCCTCGACCTGGAGCGCTTCGTCGAAGGCAACATCTCCAGGCGCAACGTGCGCAGAGGCGAACTCGGTTTCCTCAAGCCGGTGATCAGCCGCGCTTTTCTCGACAGGCACGGCTTGCGCTATGACGAGAGCTTGCGTCTGGGCGAGGATTACGAACTCTACGCGCGCGCGGTCGCCAGCGGCGCGCGCTTCAAGGTCATCCGCTCCTGCGGTTACGGCGCCATCGTGCGGGCCGATTCGCTGAGCGGCCGCCACAAGACCCAGGACCTGAAGCGTCTTGCCGACGCCGACCTGGCGCTGCTGGCGATCGACAGCCTGCCTGAGGGTTCCAAAGCGGTGCTGCGCCGCCACGAGCGCCACGTGCGCGACAAATACCGGCTGCGCAATTTCCTCGACGTCAAGGCCGAGCGGGGCCTGGCGTCGGCCGCGGCCTATGCCTTCGCAAGCCAATCCAACCTGGTTCCCATCGTCCAGGGCGTGGCGTCCGACAAGCTCGAGGCGCTGTTTCGCCGCGTCGGGTTCGCCTCCCGTCGTCAACATGTGCCGCCAATGCGTTTTCTCATGGCCGGCACCAGCACGGGCAAGCAGCCTTGAATGCGGGCGTCCGGCCGCGCTCTTGCCAGCCCGTCGCGCAAAGCATTTCCGGCGGATTTATGAGTTTACGAATTGGGTGGTTGCCTAGCCGGCCGGAGGATGGCAGTCTATGTTGCGGTGCAGCAATTAGGATGGCCAATGAACCGGCCTCCGATCGGACTGCCCGATATTGAACCGGTAAGGGGCCCGGCCGACGGCCGGACTACCACAGGACTTTGAACGCATGGCCTCGATATTCGGCTTCAGATCAAGGAATCCGGCCCGCGACCGCCAGACCGACATCTCGCGCCTCGACCGCCTGGCGAAGCTGTTCGAGCAGATCGCGGCCGAGATCGAGGCCGAGCGAAACGGGCTGGAGAATCGCTACAAGGCGACGGCCACCAACGCCGCCTTTCTGGTCGAGGCCATGGAGAACGGCTCGGCGTCTGCGCGCCGTTCCGCCGAGGTCGATGAATTGACGACGTCGATCCTGAATTGCGAGCGCCGCATCGCGGCGCTGTCGCGCCAGAACGGCATGGTCCGGGAGCTTCGTCATTCGCTGGATATGGTTTTCGATGAGGACGGGTCGTCCGATATGACGGCCAGCGAGGGGCTCGCCAAACTGGCAGGCGCCGGCAGAGGGTGAAGGCTGAAGGGTGGATTTGGCGCGAGGCGAGAAGGCAGCTTGGGGAGGGGCTGACGAGAGAAAGAAAGCGCCGTTTGGCAACGGCTCGAATGGCTACTTTGGGTTGGGGATGCACAGCGCAAAGGTTGAGTTTCGTATGAATGCGGATCCGAGAACCACGTTCACCGTCGCAGTTCGCGGCATATCGTCAACGCGCCAGGCCAGGCAAGCCCGCCCAGGCGATTCCACCGGACGCAGGGCTGCCCTGGTCGCGCTGGCTCTCGCTAGCCTGTTCGCCGGGCCGGCGCCATCCTGGTCGCAAGATCTGAAGTCGGCGCCCTCATTCGTCGATGATTTCACCAGCTTCAACCGCCAGCGCTGGTATGTCTCCGATGGCTGGACGAATGGCGGCCATCAGAATTGTACCTGGGCGAAGGGGCAGGTCAGCCTGGCGGACGGCGTGCTGTCGCTGGGTTTCGAGAAGCAGAAGACGAAGGACCGCGACTACGCTTGCGGCGAAATCCAGACCAAGCAGCGCTTCGGCTACGGCACCTACGAGGCGCGCATGAAGACCGACACCGGTCCCGGCCTCAACGCGGCTTTCTTCTCCTATATCGGACCGTCGGACAAGCAGCCCTGGGACGAGATCGACTTCGAGATCCTGACCAAGGACACGTCCAAGGTGCAGGTCAATGCCTACATCGCCGGCAAGGGCAAGAACGAGAAGCTGGTCGACGTGCCGGGCGGCACGGAAAAGGCCTTCAACGACTACGCCTTCGTCTGGCAGAAGGACAGTTTGCGCTGGTACGTCAACGGCCAGCTGGTGAACACCATCACCGATCCGGCAAAGCTGCCCAGCCATGCTCAGAAGATCTTCTTCAGCCTCTGGGGCAGCGATACGATGACCGGATGGTTGGGCGCATTCGCCGATCCCGGACGCAAGCTTTCGCTGCAAATCGAGCGCGTCGCCTTCACCGCGCAGGGCGAACCCTGCCAGTTTCCGGAATCGCTGGCATGCAGCGTAAAGTAGAACCTATTGGGAAAGTCGATTTGAACCGGCCGGGCCGACCACGGTCCGCTGCCCTGGACAGGAACAAAACAGAATGAATTTGACGGTGTTTGGTATCGGCTATGTCGGTCTCGTGCAGGCTGCTGTGCTTGCCGAAGTGGGCCACCAGGTCGTCTGCGTCGACATCGACGCGAACAAGGTCGAGCGGCTCAATCAAGGTCTCGTCCCAATTTTCGAGCCGGGCCTGGAAAGCATCGTCAGGGAGAACCATGCCGCCGGCCGCATCAAGTTCACCACCGACGCGGCCGCCGCCGTCAGGCATGGTGAAATCCAGATGATCGCGGTCGGCACGCCTCCCGGCGAGGATGGCTCGGCCGATCTCAAATATGTGCTGGCGGTCGCCGAGGCGATCGGCCGGGAAATGGATGCGCCCAAGATCGTCGTCGGCAAGTCGACCGTGCCGGTCGGCACCTGCGAGAAGATCAAGGCCAGGATCGCCGAAACGCTGAAGAAAAGAGGCCGCGAGGACCTGACCTTCGACGTCGCTTCCAATCCGGAATTCCTCAAGGAAGGGTCCGCCGTCGCCGATTGCATGAGGCCGGACCGCATCATCGTTGGCACGTCGAGCGAGGCCACCGAGGCGGTGATGCGCGAGCTCTACGCCCCCTTCAACCGCAACCACGAGAAGATGATCGTGATGGATGTGCGCAGCGCCGAATTCACCAAATACGCGGCCAATTGCATGCTCGCCACCAAGATCAGCTTCATGAACGAAATGGCGAACCTTGCCGAACAGCTCGGCGCCGACATCGAGGAGGTTCGCAAGGGCATCGGCAGCGATCCGCGCATCGGCTACCACTTCATCTATCCGGGCCTCGGCTATGGCGGCTCCTGCTTTCCCAAGGACGTGCGCGCCCTGATCAAGACCGCCGAAGGCGTCAAGTTCGACGCCAAGCTGCTGCGCGCCGTCGAGGAGCGCAACAACGAGCAGAAATCCGTGCTGTTCGACAAGGTGAACCGCTATTTCAAGGGCAACCTCAAGGGCAAGACCTTCGCGCTCTGGGGCCTGGCTTTCAAGCCCAACACCGACGACATGCGCGAGGCGCCCGCCCGCACGCTGATGGAGGCACTCTGGAACGTCGGCGCCACCGTGCAGGCCTATGATCCCGAGGCGATGCAGGAATGCCAGGCCATCTATGGGCTGCGCGACGACCTGCTTCTGTGCGGCACCAAGGAAGCGGCGCTGCGCGGCGCCGATGCGCTGCTGATCGCCACCGAGTGGAAGAGTTTTCGCGCGCCGTCCTTCGACGCGCTGAAGGACGCGCTGACCACGCCGATCATCTTCGACGGCCGCAACCTCTATGATCCCAAGGTCATCGCCCGCCACGGCATCGAATATCACTCGATCGGCAGGATGGCGGCATGAGACCGGGTTTGGGCAATCCAATGTGGGATCGCCGCGGCCGGCCGGTGTGCTTGCCATGACGAACGCACAAGACCCGGAAAGGAGTTGCGGCTGATGGTGCTGGACGTAAAGCCGGAGCAGATCACCAAGGACCACTTCGACGTTGTCGCGATCGGTTCCGGTTTCGGTTCGGCCTTCTTCCTGCACGAATTCACGAAGCGGCGTAAGGCGCGCATCCTGCTCCTGGAATGGGGCCGGCACAACACGCATGAATGGCAGCTCAAGCAGAACGTCAACACCGACATCGAGGACGAGTCGACCTACAAGACCAATTCCGACAAGCCCTGGAACTACACGATCGGGCTGGGCGGCGGCACCAACTGCTGGTTCGCGCAGACGCCGAGGTTCCATCCCAACGACTTCAGGCTGAAAAGCACTTACGGCATCGGCAATGACTGGCCGATCAGCTATGACGACGTCGAGCCGTTCTATTGCGACGCCGAAGACATCATGTCGATCTCGGGCGATCCCGACATGGCGGCGATGCTGCCGCGCTCGAAGCCCTTTCCGCAGCCGCCGCACCGCATGTCGACGCCCGACCGGATGATGAAGGCGGCGCAGCCAGGCCAGCATTTCGTCATGCCCACCGCGCGCGCCCGCGTGCCGACCGCGCAGCGCACCTCGTGCTGCGCCAACCTCAGATGCTGGCTATGCCCGGTCGACGCCAAGTTCACCGCCAATAACGGCCTGATGCATGTCTTCGAGCATCCCGACGTGTCGGTCTGCCTCGGTTCGGAAGTGCGCCGGCTCGACCATGTCGGCGGGACGGTCCGCTCGGTCACCTTCGTCCACGCCGGCAAGGAATATCAGGTCAGCGGCGACCTCTTCGTTCTCGGCGCCAATGCCATCCAGAGCGCGGCGATCATGCTGCGTTCCGGCCTGGGAGGCGAATTCGTCGGCCGCGGCCTGCATGAATCCTATGGCTGGAATTTCGAGGTCTATCTCGACGGTGTCGACAATTTCGACGGCAGCACCATCACCACCGGCTTGAATTTCGGCCTCTATGACGGTCCGCACCGGTCCGAGCACGCCGCGGCGCTGGTCTATTTCGAGAACCGCTGGCAACACGGCATGCGCGCCGAGAAGGGGCGGTTGCGCCAGGCGCTGCCGCTCGTCGTGGTGACCGAGAACCTGCTCGACCATGAGAATTTCGTCACGCTCGACGAGGACGACAACGCCTTCGTCAGCTTCAAGGCGCCGTCGGACTACGCGGTCAAGGGCATGGCGCGGGCGCTGGAGAAACTGCCCGGGCTGCTCGCCCCGCTGCCGGTCGAACAGCTTTTCGATCGCGGCATCCGGCCAACCGAATCGCATGTCCAGGGTACGCTCCGGATGGGAACGGGCCCGGCCGATTCGGTGGTCGACAGCTGCATGATTCATCACCAGCTCAGGAACCTGGTCGTGGTCGGAACCAGCACATATCCGAGCTGTTCATGCGCCAATCCGAGCCTGACCGCGGCAGCGCTGTCCCTGCGGGCGGCGAGCCGGATGGCGTGAGAGGAGCAAACCAGATGATAGAGATCTCGCGACGCTCCGCACTGGCCGTCATGGCGGGCGGGGTGGTATCGACCGGCATTGCCTACGCGGCAGTGTCCTCGTTTTCGGATGAGGATCTGGTGCGCGTCACGCTCGAGAAATATTTCGGCAAGCTCAACATGCGCATCGAGCATTTGCAGCAGTTCGTCCTGGCGTTCCGCGACAGGAACCCGTGGATATTCCCGAGCAAGAAACTCAGCGACGCCGTCACCTTGCTCGAGGAGACAAGGCTGGGCAAAGCCCGCGCTCTGCTGCCGGAGCAGAAGAAGCAGGACCTCCTACATTTCGACCGCTGGCTGATCGCCGAATTCCACATGCTGACCGACTACGCCTGGCGCAGTTCGCCTGGCGATCCGATCCGGTTCACCGGATGGCAGCCATGCACCAATCCGTTCGCCAATCTCGAGCAACAGAGTGCCTGAGGCGGTGCCGGAGCAAGCTCTCCGGCCACATTGAACGAAACGCGAAAGAACCAGGAGCCATGACCATGAAAGTTCTTTTTGCAGGCGGCAACGGATACACGCCCGAATTCAGCGGCGGCGTCCAGTCGAGCACCCATCATCTGGCCGAGCAGTTGATCGAGCACGGCCATGAGGCGGCCGTACTGGCCGCCCTGTTCGGCGACGGTGTCTTCGGCTTCAAGGCGCGCGCCAAGATGAAGCTGCTGCGTCAGCCGGCGGTCATCGACAGTTTTCCCGGCTATCCGGTGGTGCGGGCCTGGTTTCCCTGGAAGGCGGCCGACTTTGCCGTCCGCAGATTGAAGCCGGACGTGGCCGTCGTCCAGTGCCATAAGTCGGTTCCGGTGGGCAAGGCGCTGCAGGCCGAAGGCGTGCCGCTGGTCGTCTATCTCAGGAATGTCGAGTTCCATGAGCTGGGCGGCGATCTGCGCGAGCTGCATTCGGCGCTCTACATCGCCAATTCGCAATTCACTGCGCGCGCCTACAAACAGAAGTTCGGCATCGATGCGGCGGTGCTGCCGCCGACCATCAATGCCGCCCTCTACAGCACGCCGACCACGGGCCAGTTCGTCACCTTGATCAATCCGTACGAGGAGAAAGGCTTCGAGCTCGCCGTGCGCATCGCTGGCGCCTGCCCCGAGATTCCGTTCCTGTTCGTGGAGAGCTGGAAGCTTGCCGACGATCATCGCGCCCGCATCGAGAAAACCATCGCCCCGTTCTCCAACATCAGGCTGGAGAACCGCACCGGCGACATGAAGACCGTCTATGGCCGCACCAGGATCCTGCTGGCGCCCAGCAAATGGGAAGAGGCCTGGGGCCGTGTGGCCTCGGAAGCCCATTGCAGCGGCATTCCCGTCATCGGCTCGCGGCGCGGCGGGCTGCCCGAAGCGATCGGCCCGGGCGGCGTGGTGCTGGATTACGATGCGCCGCTCGCCGACTGGATCGCGGCTGTCAGGCTGCTGTGGAACGACCGCCAGGAATATGACCGGCTCTCGGCCACGGCGCGCAGCTTCTCCGAGCGTCCGGAGCTCGATCCGGACCGCCAGTTCCTCACCTTCTTTTCCATACTGGACAAGGCCACACAGCAGCGTTCGCGACAGGCGGCGTAGCCAGGGCTCAGGCTGGCACCGGACCTGGCAGCCCTGTAATAGGAATTTTTTCTTGACAGGGTGAAGGCAGCTATGGTAGATTTTTGGTCATGGTGCTGAGTTGCGCCGGAAACCCGCCGCACAGGCGGGTTTTTCGTTTGATGCTTCTCGACCGGCACGCCGGCGAAACACTCCGAAGGAACCCGTTAATCTGGATTCGCAGCCTTGGCGGATCAGGCCAGGCGCTTGACCCGGCTTTTCAGCGTCTCGTAGCCGCGGGCGCCAAGCAGCGCGCGGGCAAGGGCCTTGGCGGCGCCCTTGCGGCCTTCCTGTGATTTGGCCTGTCGCAACCTGGCCGGCAGGTTGCGCGCCGCCTGGCCGAGCGCCGGGAGCGACAGCGCGTTGGGAAAGCTGACCATGTGCGTTTCGACGCACAGCACCGGTTTGCCCGACAGCTCGGTGATCCTCAGCGCCTGCTCGTGCTCGCTCTCGATGAACAGGATGGCATCGGATTTGCGGTAGAATTCGGCCTTGAAACTGCCATGCGCGCCAAGCCGCTGACGCTCCGCCTTGCTCGGCAGGTCGAGCATGATCAGATGATCGTACTTGATCTCGTGCTTGGCCAGCCATGCCTCGGTCAGCGCGCGGTATTTCTCCAGCCGGCTGGTCACCAGCCAGCCGATCTTGCGGGTCGCAGTGTGGAGCGGCCGCGCTTCGCTAAGGAATTTCTCGTAGGCCGGACCATCGTCGTTTTCCGCCTCGGTCGGATCGAGGCACAGCACCCCGTCTATGTCGACGCAGCATTGCGCCAGGAATTTGTGGTGCATGAAGTTCCACTGGAACATGCGCGGATGCGGCACGACCTCGAAGACGACATCGGTCTCGGCATGCTGCGGCTCAAGCCCGAACACGGCGGCAAAGGTGTAGTCGGCCTCGATGCCGGCACCCTCTATGCGGGCGCGGGCGTCGCGCATGGCGTTGCCGCCGGAGACGCTGTCGTCGATCACCAGCACCTTGCGCATTTCCGCGACCTTGCGGTCGAGCACCGCACGGCGCTTGGTGATGCCCGATGTGTAGACGCGACCCTCGAGGAAGGAGTCCAGGTCGGTCATAGGTATGTTCGCCGCGAGACTGACCAGCGTCGCCGCCAGCACGCCGCTTCTGGGGACGCCGACCACCAGGTCGATGTCGCGCGGCAACCGGTGAAGGTTGCTGACGATCGCGTCGTTCATGTCTGAGATCGATCGGTAATGCATGGATCAGGCCTGATGCTCGGGTGAACGGTAAGGGTCGAAAGCGCCAAAATTATTGCGCCTCGCGCGGTGCTGCCGCCGGCGGCCTTGCCGGCAGCATTTTCAAGGCCTCGCGCAAGGCTTCACGGCCGGCTGCGAAGGCCAGCGCGATGACGATGGTGATGAGATAGGCAAGGATCGCGCCGCTGGCCAAGGCAATGACATGCTGCTGCGGCAGCAGCGGCTTGACCAACCAGACCACCGCCAGCGCCACATGCGCGCCGAGCACGAACGGCGTCGCCGCGCGAAGCACGTGGCTTGCCCGCAGCGGCCCGCTCCTGCCGACATAGAGCCACAGGAAAGGCGTGCGCAGATATTCGCTGACGGCATAGGCGATCGCCACGCCGAGCGCGCCATAAGGCAGGCCCAGCACGAAAGCGAGCACCGACGTCGCCGCCGTGATGATGCCCCAGCGCATGAAGTCGCCGGAACGGCCCTGGCTGACGAACAGCCATCCGGCCGGATTGTTGAGCGGCTGCAGCAGCCCGGCGAAGCCCAGCGCCAGGAAAATCGAGGCGCTTGCGCGCCATTGCTCACCGAGCACGAAGGGGATGAGTATGTCGGACATGGCGGTGGCGAAAGCGACGCCGGGAAGCGCCACCAGCAGGATCAGCGGCATGACGCGAAGATAGGCGCTGCGGTAGCGGTCGGGCTCGTCCTTCAGCCTGGAAAGGGCCGGCACCATCACCTTCGACAGCGGGTTCGTGATCTGGCTCAGCGGGAACAGGAGCAGCTTGTAGGCACGGTCATAGAGGCCGAGCTGCGCCTCGCCCCAGTATTTTCCGATCAGCACGTTGTCGAGATTACGGGCAAAGAAATTGGCGAAGTTGAAGCCGGTTATGCCGGCGCCGAAATTGATCAGCTCGCTGATCCCGGCGACCTTGCGGGGCAGGCTGGGCCGCCAGCGCGAACTGGCCCAGTAGCACAGCGTCGGCAGCACGGCTCCGGTCAAGGTGCCGGCGAAAAGTGCCCAGTAGGAGCGGTCGACGAATGTCCAGGCGATCGACACGGCAAGACCAGCCACGGCGCCTGCGACATCGATGATGGCCAGGCGGCCGAACTGCATGCGGCGGGTCAGGAGCGCCAGATGCTGCGCACCGAGGCCGTAGGCCATGATCTGCAGGCCCAGCGCCGCCACCAGGCCAGCCACACGCGGTTCGCCGTAGAAGGCGGCGACCAGCGGTGCCGCGCCGGCAAGCACGCAGGCCAGGATGGCGCTGACGGCGACGTTGATCCAGAACAGGTAGTTCACCTCGTCGTGCCGTATGCCCGATTTCTGGATGGTCGCCTGGGTGAGGCCGAAATCCTGGAACAGCGCGATGAAGGCCAGCACCGGCGCGCACATCGCCACGACGCCGAAATCCTGCGGCAACAGGAGACGCGACAGCACGATGACGGAAATGATCTGCGTGGCGACCCGCACGGACTGCGACAAGGCCGTCACGACCGCGCCACGCCCGACCGATTTGCGCAGCGAGCCTTCTGGCGGATCGAATGGATTGGCTTCCAAATTCAGGATTCCTGATTCTTGTGCAGGTTCCGACCAGGAACCCTGCAACCGCCGCCGCGGCCAAATTACGGCATTTATTTTGCAGTGCAACAAAAAACGTGGATTTTGCTACGCTGCACCAAAAATGTTGCGATGCAGCAAGACCTGTACTAGGTTCGCCGTGGGTGGGCCAACAGCGGTCGAGTTTTCATGCTGAATGTCTTGTACCTTGTGCATGACGTTTCCGACCCGGCAGTGCGCCGGCGGATTACCATGCTCAGGGCAGGTGGCGCCCAGGTCACGCTCACAGGCTTCCGTCGCACGGCAAATCCCATTGCCGACGTCGAGGGATTGCGGCCGCTGGATCTCGGCGCGACGCGTGACGGGCGATTCGCCCAGCGTCTGACGGCAGTCGCCAAGGCGGCGGTTTCGATCGGCACCAGGCTCCGCGGCATGCCGAGACCCGATCTCATCATCGCGCGCAACCTGGAAATGCTGGCGCTCGCCCGCCGCGCCAACACGGCGTTCGGCGCGGCGGTGCCGATCGTCTATGAATGCCTCGACATCCATCGCCTGATGCTTCGCAGCGATGCGGTCGGCAGGGCGCTGCGCGCCACGGAACGTTACCTTGCCAGGGACGTAAAGCTGCTGGTGACCAGCTCGCCCGCGTTCACCGCCAATTATTTCGCGCCGTTCGGCCAGGTGACGGCGCCGGTCGAACTGGTCGAAAACAAATATTTCGAGGCAGCGGCGATCCTGCCGGCCGAGCATGAGATGGCCGAGGCGCCTGTCGCGCCACCCTGGCGCATCGGCTGGTTCGGGGCATTGCGCTGCCGCCGCTCGCTCGAACTCCTGGCCGATTTCTCGCGCCGCGCCGACGGCCGGTTCGAGATCGTGCTGCGCGGCCGCCCGGCGTTGACCGAATTCCCGGATTTCCACGCCTTCGTCGAGGCCGAGCCCTGGCTTTCGTTTCGCGGACCCTACCGCAACCCGGAGGACATGGCGGCGATCTACCGGGACGTGCATTTCTCCTGGGCGATCGATTTCTTCGAGGCGGGCCAGAATTCCGAATGGCTGCTGCCCAATCGCCTCTATGAAGGCTGCCGATTCGGCGCGGTGCCGATCTCGATGGCCAACACGGAAACTGGGCGGTTCCTCGGCCGGCAAGGCATCGGCATTCTGTTGCCCGAAGCCTCACCCGACGCGCTCGAAGCCGCCATCGGCAAGATGGAGGAGCGCCGCTTCAGCACGTTGAAGGAGCGCGTTCTGTCGCGCAACCCCAGGATATGGAGCTATGATCGCAGCGATTGCCAGGCGCTGGTCGACAAGCTTCGAAGCCTGGCCGCCATGCGCCAACCCTTCGCGGCCGAGGCTTTGGCCTAGGATGGAGATCGCCCGATGATGCAAGCGCTCCCCTCCAGCCTGATCGTGATTCCCTGCCTCAACGAGGCAGCCCATATCGGTGTGCTGCTCGACCAGCTCAGCCCCGCGGCCGCGAGGCTCGGCGCCAGGATCGTCGTTGCCGATGGCGGCAGCACCGATGGTACCCCGGCCATTGTCGGCGAGCGTGCGAAGGAAGATCCCCGCATCATCCTGCTCCACAATGAAAAGCGCATCCAGAGCGCGGCGATCAATCTTGCCGTCGCCAGATTCGGCGATGGTGCCGAATATCTGATCCGCATCGATGCCCATGGCGGCTATCCCGCCGACTATTGCGACCGGCTGGTCGAGGAAGCGCTGGCCACGGGCGCCGATTCTGTCGTGGTCTCGATGCTGACCAGCGGCAGCGGCACCGTGCAGAAGGCGGCCGCGGCGGCACAGAATTCAAAGCTCGGCACCGGCGGTTCCAAGCACAGGCATCTGTCCGCCGGAGAATGGGTCGATCACGGCCATCACGCGCTGATGCGGATTTCTGCCTTCCGGGCCGTCGGCGGCTATGACGAGACGTTCAGCCATAATGAGGACGCCGAGCTCGACTACCGGCTGAGACAGGCCGGCTACAGGATCTGGATGAGCGGCAGGACGCAGATGGTCTACTATCCGCGCGCGTCGCTCAGCGGCCTCTATTTCCAGTATCTCGGCTACGGCCGCGGACGCGCCAAGAATGTCCTGAAGCACCGCGTCATCCCGAAGGTCCGGCAGATGGTGCCGCTGCTGGTGTTCCCGGTGGTGGTGCTCGCGGCCTTTTCCTTCGTGCACTGGCTGGCGGCGGTGCCGCTTTTGATCTGGGCATCCGTATGCCTCGGCTATGGCCTGTGGACGGCGGTAAGCCAGCGCAATGCCGACATCGCGCTTGCCGGCGTCTCGGCGATGGTCATGCATTTCGGCTGGTCCGTCGGTTTCTGGCTGCAGCTTCTCGGCCTTGGCAAACAGCGCGGGGTCGCGTGATGGCGGTTCCAGGCAAGAACCGCAGCATCGATATCGGCGTGTGCACGTTCCGCCGGCCGGAATTGGCCCACACGCTGCGCTCGCTCGACGCCATGGACAGGCTGGCCGGTTTCGATGTCCGTGTCATCGTCGCCGATAATGACGACACGCCGAGCGCCAGGGATCTGGTGACGACGCTGGCGCGCGAACTGACGCTGCCGATCAGCTATCACCACTGCCCGGCGCGCAACATCTCGATCGCCCGCAATGCCTGTCTTGACGCCAGCACGTCGGATTTCGTCGCCTTCATCGATGACGACGAGACGGCTTCGCCGCGTTGGCTTGCCGAGCTCGTCGCAACAGCCCAGGCAAGTCGCGCCGCCGCCGTGCTGGGCCCGGTCAAGGCGCGCTATGGGGCCGATGCGCCGGACTGGATGCGGCGTGGCGACTTCCATTCGACCTTGCCGGTCTGGGTGCGCGGCGAGATCCGCACCGGCTACACCTGCAACGTGCTGCTCGACATGGGGTCGGACAGCCTGCGCGGGCGCCGCTTCAGCCTGGCGCGTGGCCAGACCGGCGGCGAGGACACCGAATTCTTCGACCAGATGCACAAGACAGGCGGCACGATCGCGTTTTCTCCGGAGGCTTGGGTGGACGAGGTCGTGCCACGGACCAGGGCCGCGTTCGACTGGCTTGGCCGCCGCCGCTTCCGCGTCGGGCAGACGCATGGCCATCTCCTGGGGCGCAATGCGAGCGGCATTGGCCTGCTCAAACAGGTCGCCATTGCCTCGGCAAAGGCAGCCTATTGCTTCGCCGCGGCGTTTCCCTTCCTTGCCAGCCCCGTGCGGCGGAACCGCAGCGTGCTGCGCGGCATTATGCATGTCGGCGTCGTCAGCGGCCTTGTCGGCATCCGCGAGATTCGTCTCTACGGCCAGCCCTCGCCACAGGAAGGAGGCAAGCGTGCAGCCTGACGTCAGCTTCGTCCCGGACGTTTCCTTCGTCATTGCAGCCTACAACGCCGAGGCGACCCTCGACCGGGCGATCGCCAGCGCCATCGCGCAGAAGGGTGTCAGCATCGAGGTCGTCGTCGTCGACGACAAGTCGCGCGACGCCACGCTCGACGTGGCAAGGGCCTATCCGCAGGACATCGTGCGCGTCGTGGCGCTCGCGCAGAACAGGGGCCCCGGCGGCGCCAGGAACGCCGGCCTCGAGGCTGCCCGCGGCCGCTGGGTCGCGGTCCTCGATTCCGACGACGCGGTCTATCCCGGCCGCATCGCCGCCATGATCGCGCGGGCTGAAAGGGCGGGCGCGCAAATCGCCGTCGACAACCTCCAGGTCGTCCGCGAGGACGGCGTGATCGAGGATGCGATGTTCCCGACGCGCTATCTGGAGGAATTGGGCGAGATCTCGCTGGCCAGCTATATCGCCGGCAACGTCGTCTTCGAATCGAAGTTCAATCTCGGCTATCTCAAGCCGATCTTCGAGCGCCGCTTCCTGGAAGAAAACGGACTTCGCTACGACGAGGACCTGATCATCGGCGAGGATTACATTTTCCTGGCCAACGCCCTGGCCAAGGGCGGCAGGTGCGTGGTCGAGCCTGACATCGGCTATGTCTATCACATCCGCAGCGGCTCCATTTCGCGCGTGCTCGAGCCTCATCACGTCGAGGCGATGCGCAAGGCCGATGCGATTTTCGCTCAAAGCCATCAGATGGACGCGGCCGCGCAAGCGGCCTTCGCCCGGCGCAGCCGCAGCCTGCGCAAGGCGGCTTCGTTCCTGTCGATGGTCCAGCACATCAAGGCGCGGTCCCCGCTCAAGGCGATCCGGACGGCGCTCAGCGACCCGGCGGCGGTCAGCCATATGGGCATGCCGATCGCCGTGCGGTTGCGACGAGTAGCGGCACAATTTGCCGTAGGGGCGGGGAGGTGAAGATGCAGGCACATGGAGGGATTTTTCCTGGCCTGCGAATGGACTGAAGTCGATCTCCTCAGAAGGAATTTGCGATGAAGAAAATCAGGAAGGCCGTGATACCGGTGGCGGGGCTTGGAACGCGGTTCCTGCCGGCGACCAAGTCGATGCCGAAGGAAATGCTTCCCGTCGTCGACCGGCCGGTCGTGCAATACGCCGTCGATGAGGCCTTCGAGGCCGGCATCGAGCACATCGTGTTCGTGACCGGCCGCAACAAAGCGGTCATCGAGGATTATTTCGACCTGCATCCGGAATTGATCGGAACACTGGAGCAGAGCGGCAAGAAGGCGCAATTGCAGTCGTTGGAAAGCCTGCTGCCGGTGGCCGGCGCCACCAGCTTCATCCGCCAGCAATCCCCGCAAGGCCTTGGCCACGCCGTCTGGTGCGCGCGCGAGGTCATCGGCAACGAGCCCTTCGCCCTGCTTTTGCCTGATATGGTTTCGTTCGGCGGCCGCGGCTGCCTGGCCGAGGTCGCCGACCTCTATGCCGAGACCGGCGGCAACGTCATTGCGGTCGAGCGCTGTGACCCGACCGAGACCAACAAATACGGCATTGTCGGCCGAGGCGCCGACATTGGCGGCGGTTTCGAGGTGACGGCGATGGTCGAAAAGCCGGCGCCGGCCAACGCGCCGTCGAATTTCTACATCAACGGCCGCTATATCCTGCAGCCCGAGATCTTCGCCCTGCTCGGCAACCAGCAGCGCGGCGCCGGCAACGAGATCCAGCTGACCGACGCCATGGTCCGCCTGGCGCAGGAGCAGTCCTTCTTTGCCCAGCCTTTCAAGGGTCGCATGTTCGACTGCGGCTCGAAGGAGGGCTTCATCCAGGCCAACATCGCCTTCGCCTTGGCGCGCGATGACATGAAGGGTCCGGTTTTCGAGATGCTCCAGGAGTTCGTCCGGTCGCATGAACGACAGGAAGAAGCCGCATAATGCCCATCTTTCGGGAGCATTGTCGGACGGCTGACGGTGCGATGCGCGGAACGCCCTGTGGCGTCCGGCATGGAATTTGCGTTGCTTTTTGGCAATGCTCCCGATCTTCGAAGTGCCTGGGAGCCAAGGCATGATCCCGGAAAGCGCAAGGCGGTTTTCGGAAAAGATCATGTTCAAACAGTGAGATAGAGCCCATCCCGATGATTGGGATGGACGGGCTCTGGAATTGGACCGAAGATGAACTATGCCAACTTTCCTCTCGACAAGAGGATGCCATTGCCGAATTCGGAAGCAGGAGACGGCGAAGACTTCATCGATGTCGAGCGGCTGCTTGGCATGGCAGCGCGGCAGGCCAAGGTGGTTGTCCTGGGCGCGGTCATTGGTCTTGTCCTGGGCCTGCTCTATCTGCAGACCACGCCGCCCAAATACCAATCGGTCTCGAGCGTGCTGATCGATGAGGGGCTGAACAAGATCGTCGATGACATTTCGGCGGCGTCGACGACCATGCAGACCGATTCGGCCATCCTGAGCCAGATCGAAATCCTGACCTCGACGCGGCTTGCCGCCGTGGTCGTCGACAAGCTGAAGCTCGACCGCAACGACGCGTTCATGAACCCGCCCCAGTCGGCGCTCGCCCAGGGCATCGGCCTGATCCGCGGCCTGATCCAGTATGTTCGCCCCAGTCCTCCCATGCCGGGCGTCGGCGACGTCACCAAGCTCGACCCCGCCACCCGCGATGCGCTGATCGCGACCTCTCGTCGCGACTACGCTATCCTCAAATTGCAGAACGAGGTGCAGGCGGAGCGCGTCGGGCGAAGCTATGTCATCGCGCTCGGCTACCAGGCGACGGACCCGGCACTGGCGACCGCGATCACCAAAGCCTATGCCGATGCCTATCTCGCCGACCAGCTCGACGCCTCCTTCGATGCCACCGAGCGCGCAGCGGTCTGGCTGCAGGGCCGGCTGACGGAACTGCGCGAAAGCTCGCAGGCGGCATCGCTCGCGGTCGAGAAATTCAGGGCCGAGCACGGCCTGTCCGCCAACAGCGACGGCCAGCTGATGAGCGCCAAGCAGCTTGCCGACCTCAACGCCCAGCTTATCGTGGCGCAGGCCGATACGGCCCGGGCCAGCGCCCGCTACCAGCAATACAAGTCCATCGTTGAAAGCGGTTCGGAGAACGCCTTCAAGGATGCCGCCATATCGAGCGACCAGCCGAGCAGCTCGGTCATCGCGGCGCTTAAGACGCGCTATCTCGCCGTCGCCAAGCGGCAGCAGGATGTCGAGGCCAATTTTGGGCCGCAGCATCCGCAGGCGGTGGCGCTCGCCAAGGAGAAGGCCGACATATCGGCGCAGATATTCGGCGAGTTGAAGCAACTGACCGAAAGCTATCGCAACGAATATGAAGTGGCGCTGGCGCGCGAGACCGCGCTCAGGGCCAATGTCGCCGCGGCGCAAGGCAAAAGCGCCATCGACAACCAGTCGCAGGTCAAGCTGCGTGAACTCGACCAGAAGGCGACGGCGCTCTCCACGCTCTACCAGACATTCCTCGGCCGCTACGAGGAAGCCGCCCAGCAGCAATCCTTCCCGGTCGGCAAGATCCGCATCATCTCGGATGCATCGACGCCGCTCAGCGCCTCCAGCCCGCGCACGGTGGTTGTGCTGGCGCTCTCGCTTGTGCTGGGCACGTTGATGGGTGCCGGGCTCGGCGGCCTGAACGAATTCAACGAGCGTTTCTTCAGGACCGGCGAGGATGTCCGCGACCGCGTCGGCCTCAAATTCCTCGGTTATCTGCCTGTCATCGGCGGCAAGACCGCCAGGGAGGAAAAGCCGGCCGACCCGGATCTCAAAACCGCCAAATCGCCGGCCGCGGCCGAAAAGCGCGCGCGCATGCGCGTCAGCGTCGATGCTCCGGCGTCGATGTTCTCCGAGACGCTGCGCAGCGCAAAGATCGCCTTCGACGTCGTCATGGAAGGGCAGGGCAGCCGCGTCATCGGCGTCATCTCGGTCCTTCCCGGCGAAGGCAAGTCGACGGTCGCGGCCAATCTGGCCGGACTGCTCGCCGCCAACGGCGCCAGGACGCTGCTGATCGACGGCGACCTGCGCAATCCGGGCTTGAGCCGCAGCCTCGGCATGGAGGCCGAGCAGGGACTGATGGAAGCGGTGGTGAGCGGCCAGACCTGGCAGTCGGTCGGCAAGATCGACCGGCAGACGAAGCTGGCGATCATTCCGGCCGTGCTGCGCGGCAATTTCTCGCATACCAGCGAGCTTCTCTCCTCGGCCGGCATGCGGCGCTTCATCGACAACGCCAAGGAGACCTTCGAATACATCGTCGTCGATCTGCCGCCGCTGGGGCCTGTGGTCGACGCCAAGGCCTTCGCGCCGCTTGTCGACGGCTTCGTGCTGGTCACCGAATGGGGCCGCACGCCGCGCGCGATGGTGAGGTCGATGCTCGAATCCGAACCCTATGTCGCCAACAAGATCGTCGGCGCGGTGCTGAACAAGGTCGATCTCAAGAAGCTCGCCAAATACGGCTCGTTCGGAGCGTCCGAAAAATTCTTCGGCCAGTACTCGAGCTATTATCTCGACAAGACCGAAGTGCGCAGCAAGACAACGGTCTGAGTTCAACCGTGGCGATTTCCGTGCCTGAGTGACGAGGCAGGTCATCGCCTATGTGGCCACGGCGGGCTACAGTGGGAGTCTAAACCCGGGCATCATCCGGCAGGCAATGTCAGCTTACGCGGCCAATAGCGGCTGGCCACCAAAAGACTGAGATGGACGACAACTATTCCGAGGATGCCTGCCAAAGCCTTCAGCGAGCCGTCCGAAAGGCGCGCATGCCGTCCGGGTTCGAGGAGCTGCATCAGCTCCAGCACAGTGGCTACGACGACAACTATAGTGACAGTTCCAGCCAAGCGGTTTGGAAAGCCGAGCCCCATCGCCACGCCGAACAGAACGTAGGCGAGGGCGCGTTCGAAATCTGGGTCACCCAGGTGGGGCCGCATCTGGATTGGCGACAGCGTCGCGAAGACAATGACGGCGAGCAAAGCAAGGGCGGCAATGCGAGAGATGAGGGTCATTGCCGTTCGTAAAGCGAACAAGCCGGCGAAACAAGTACGGGCATCTTCAAGGGTCGAATTTATAACGAGGTAGCTTCCGTACTGCTTGGCGGATTCAAGCAGCCGCGCCCGATCCAAAGACGCCATGCTAGCCCGTGACGCCCGGTTTCTTTGGCTGATTGGCGATGTCTATGAAATGACATCCGGAGCAATATCGGATTGTGCGGAATCGACGCGCTTTGAGGTTGGCGACATGGATTGGAAGCAGGTCGGCCCCAGAGCAGATCAGTCTATTTCGCTTGCCAGCGATTTCGACGGCAGGTCGGTCGTCCGCTCTGGATGGACGGCGGTGTCGATCCAAGCCCTGGTCAGTTTGAGTTCTGACCGGGTTTCGCAGACAGCGCGATCGGGTCGGTTTCGATAAGCCGAAGCGACCGCACCATGTTCGCCGTTTGCGTCTTGTACTTGAGAAAATGCGGTGTGGTCAGATGGGCTTCGTACGCCGTCTGATCGGCGTAGCATTCGATCACGCGCACCTTTTCAGGCGCACCTTTTTCCGACACGGCATGAAGGAAAAGCACGCCCGGCTCGATTCGCACGGAGGCCTCGATCTCTTCGGCAATCAGGGCCTTGTAGCTGTCGATCTGGTCAGGATCGATTTCCAGTTCGGCTATCCTGACGATCCGCATCGATTGGTCCCTAACTTTGTACAGGGCCGCGACTCACTATCCAGGCCTCGGAACCCTGCGGCTGGACAGTGCGCTCCTGCGAGGAAGGCACCGAGGTGCCCGTTGGTCAATTGGTCAACAAGATCGCGACTAGGCGGCCCTGAGCCGGTAGCGGAACACCGTGTGGTCGAGCAGCAGCCGGATGCGCGGTTCGGCTTCGGTCGCCACCAGCCAGCTTGCCGCGATCATGGTCGCGCCGACCATTGCCATCGACAGGAGATAGGGAAATCCCGCGCCGACCATCGCGCCGAGCATCGCCGCGCCGATGACGTCGTGGATCAGATAGAGCGGGTAGGTCATCAAGCCGATCCGGCGCCAGCCGCTCCAGCTGAGGTCGAGCCGCAGCGACCACGCCATTAGGGCGATGGCGACCAGGAAGACAAGGATCGGCGGCGCATAGGGCATCGCGGCACCGACCTTGATGCTGTGGACGTCGACCGAGCTGGCGATTTGCAGCACGCCCCCGCCCAGGAACAGCAGGCAGAAGGCCAGGCGCGAGGCCGTCACCGCCTTGAACCGCATCAGCCAGATGAGCACGCCGACGGCGAAAAAAGAGCCATGGTGCACCAGGACGAGCTGCAGCCAGCGTGTCTCGGCGAGGTCGGACCAGCCGAGCGGATAATAGAGGCACCAGAACAGCGTGCTGACGAGGCCGATCGCGATTGCCACCGTCTCCATCAGGTGGAAGCGGCCAAGCCGCAACAGGGTCCAGACGACAGCGTAGAAGGCGATCTCGATGCCGAGCGTCCAGTAGACGCTGTCCACCCAAGGGCCGTAGGGCGCGAAAAGGCCGGTGCGAACGAGCCTGATCACGGCATCGGTTGGCCAGCTCAGACCGGTGAGCAGCAGCACCGCCGCGGTCACCGGCGCGCAGATCCAGACCGCCGGCGCCAGCCTTTTCACCCTTGCCTCGAAAAACCGCAGCGGCGTCGAATTCTCGGCGCTGAAGGCGATGACGAAACCGCTGATGACGAAGAATATCTGCACGCCGACCCAGCCGGAGCCGACCAAGGCCATTTCGGGATGGGGCGGGATGCCGCCGGTCGCGCGCGCCGAAACCCCGTCAGGGAATGCCCATACCCAGAAGCCATAGTGATAGAACATCACCATGACGGCGGCCAGGAAACGCAATATGTCGACGCCGCCGAATGTCGCCTTGTGCTGAGCCATGCCGTGCCTTTGGAATGGCCCCCCAAGCCAAACCCTAGAGTCTGTTGTTGCATTGCACAACAAAAGATTGGCCAGATGTGACAGTTGGCGCCGACCGCTCAACAAACGGAAGGATCGGGTCTGCTGCGCCCGATCATCTAGACCCCGATGCCGCGCTCCTTCAGCACGGCCGTGATCTCGTCGAGGATGACCGGGTCGTCGATCGTCGCCGGCATGGTCCAGTCTTCCTTGTCGGCGATCTTCTGCATGGTCCCGCGCAGGATCTTTCCCGACCGCGTTTTCGGCAGCCGCTTGATCGTCACCACCGTCCTGAAGGCGGCGACCGGGCCGATGCGCTCGCGCACCAGCCCCACCACTTCGCTCTCGATAAGGCCGATCTCGCGCGAGACACCAGCGTTGAGCACGACGAAGCCGAGCGGAACCTGGCCCTTCATCGCATCCGCGATGCCGACGACGGCGCATTCCGCGACATCGGGATGCGTTGCCAGCACCTCTTCCATGGCGCCGGTCGACAGCCGGTGGCCGGCGACATTGATGATGTCGTCGGTGCGGGCCATCACGTAGAGGTAGCCGTCCTCGTCGATCATGCCGGCATCGGCCGTCTTGTAGAAGCCGGGGAACTCGTCGAGATAGGCCTGGCGGAAACGGGCGTCGGCGTTCCACAGCGTCGGCAGGCAGCCCGCCGGCAGCGGCAGCTTGACCACGACATTGCCGAGCGTGCCGCGCGGCACCTCGTGGCCGGCATCGTCGAGCACGCGGATGTCGTAGCCGGGCATCGGCACGCCGGGTGAGCCGTATTTTACCGGCAGCAGGCCAAGGCCCGCGGGGTTGATGGTCATTGGCGAGCCGGTCTCGGTCTGCCACCAATGGTCGATGACCGGCACGTTCAGTTTTTGCTCCGCCCATTTGATGGTTTCGGGATCGGCGCGCTCGCCGGCGAGGAACAGCGTTCGGAATTTCGACAGGTCGTATCTGGCGACGAATTCGCCCCTGGGATCCTGCCCCTTGATGGCGCGGAACGCCGTCGGCGCGGTGAACAGGGCGACCACGCCATGCTGCGCGATCACCCGCCAGTAGGTGCCGGCATCGGGCGTGCCGACCGGCTTGCCTTCGAACAGGATGCTGGTGCAGCCATGCAGCAGCGGCCCGTAGACGATGTAGGAATGGCCGACCACCCAGCCGACGTCGGACGCCGCCCAGAACACTTCGCCGGGCTTGACGCCGAACTCGTTTTCCATCGTCCATTCGAGCGCCACCATGTGGCCGCCATTGTCGCGAACGATGCCCTTGGGCTGGCCGGTCGTGCCTGACGTGTAGATGATGTAGAGCGGGTCGGTGGCAAGCACCGGAACGCAGTCGACATTGGCGCCGGCCGCCCGCTCGCGCGCGACCGCGTCCGCATAGTCGATGTCGTAATTGTCCCTGAGCTCGCAGCGCAATTGGTCGCGCTGCAGGATCAGGCAGGCGTCTGGCTTGTGGCGGGATATCTCGATCGCCTTGTCGAGCAGCGGCTTGTAGGCGACGACGCGGCCGGGCTCCAGGCCGCAGGAGGCCGAAATGATCACCTTCGGCCTGGCGTCGTCGATGCGGGTGGCGAGCTCATGCGAGGCAAAACCGCCGAAGACGACCGAATGCACGGCGCCGATGCGGGCGCAGGCAAGCATGGCGATGGCCGCTTCCGCCACCATCGGCATGTAGATGATGACGCGGTCGCCCTTGCCGACGCCGCGGTTCTTCAGCACCGAGGTCAGCGCCACCACTTCGCGTTTGAGCTCGGCATAGGTGAATGTCTTCACGGTGCCGGTGATGGCGCTGTCATGGATCAGCGCGATCTGGTCGGCACGCCCGCCGGCGACATGCCGGTCGAGGGCATTGTAGCAGGTGTTGCAGGTGGCGCCGGTAAACCAGCGGCCATAAACGCCGGCTTCCGCATCGAACACCTTGTCATAAGGTGTGTACCAATCGATGGCGTCGGCGGCATCCGCCCAGAACTTTTCCGGGTCGCGTTTCCAGCCGTCATAGACCTCGTGATAGCGTGAAGCCATCCATTTCCTCCCCAGGAAGATTTGCCGTCCTGGCGATAGCCTATGCTGTTTTTTCCGGCGATGTCTTCCCTCAATTCGTCTGATCCGGTCCGGTCCTGGCCACAAAGGTGCGACATCGTGGCCTCCGGGAAGAAAAGCACGGTCCGGCCCGGGCGTTCCCATGTGGCCGTGTGCACCGGCGCGTCAGCCGGTGGTCTCGTCGTCGGGCATGGTCACCGCGATCGAGCAGCCGTCTTCCGGGTCAGTCGATCCTTTTTGTGCTCACCATCACCGGCCGGATCGGCGGCGCCGGCGGCAGCAGGTCGCGAATGTCGGCGAAGGGAAACATCGGCTCGAAGCGGAAGGCTTCGGCCTGCGATCCCGGCGCGCCGTTGCACTGGCCGGCGCGAAAAAAATTCTGCGTGCGGGCGATGTCGACGAAGCGCTCCGGATCCTGCGACTGGTGCAGGCGGATCGCCTTGGCCTTGATCTCGGCCTGGGCTGATATCTCGACATAATGGGTCGGGGAGAATCCGGTGCCGCCCATCGTGTCGGCATGCAGCACCGGTACGGCGAACGACGCCGCGATGCGCACGGCGTCCGACAGCGCGCGGTGGTCGGCGTGATAGTCGTTGGACGCATGGGTAATCACCAGATCCGGTCCGGTTTCGCCAATCAGCGTCTTCAGCGCGCCGATCAGCGCGTTATCCGCCACCAGCCTGCCGTCGGGAAAGTCGAGGAAGCGCGGCGCCGCCCCGAGCAGCGCGGCCGCGGCCGTTGCCTCCTCGCGACGGACACGGGCGAGAACCGTGGGATCGCTCTTGCCGCCCCTGGCACCATCCGTGGCTATGGCAAAAGTCAGTTCTGCGCCTTGCGCCGCATAGGCCGCCATCGTACCGAACATGAATATCTCGATGTCGTCAGGATGCGCGCCGAGCGCCAGTATTTTCAACGCTTCTCTCCCCGGAAATGGAAAAACGTGACGAACGGAATCCTGCTCGCCCTGATCGCCTATGCAAGCTATTCGGGCAGCGATGCCGTTGTCAAAAGCCTGGGCGGGCAGTTCACGGTGTTCGAGATCGGTTTCTTCTCGATATTGTTCGCCGGCTGCTTTCTCTTCTTCACCCGGCCGGCGGACGAGCGTTGGCGTGATTTCTGGCGCACCAAACGGCCTTGGGCGGTGCAGGCGCGCGCCTGGGCCGGCATCGCCTCGGGCGTGCTCAGCGTCTATGCCTTCACCACCATTCCACTGGCCGAAGTCTACGCGCTCGTCTTCCTGGCGCCGCTCTGCGTCACCATCCTCTCCACGGTCGTCCTCAAGGAAAAGGTCGGGCCCTGGCGCTGGCTGGCGGTGGTCGCCGGCTTTGCCGGCGTCATGTTGGTGGTGCGACCGGGTTTTCGCGAACTCAATCTTGGGCACCTCGCCGCCTTTGGCGTGGCCTTTCTGGCAGCCGCCAGCGTCATCCTGATGCGCTCGCTGGCAAAGCAGGAAAAGCGCACGACCATGCTCGGCGTGCTGATCGGCTACGGCCTGTTGTTCAACGGCATCGGCATCGCCGCCACTTCGTTCACGCTTCCCGACGCAAGGCAGCTTGCATGGCTGATAATGGCCGGCGCCTTCACCGCATGCGGACAATTGCTGCAGCTGCTGGCCGTCAAATACGCGCCCGCCAACCGGATCGCGCCGACGCATTATTCGCAGATGGTCTGGGCGGTCATCCTCGGTGCGCTGTTCTTCCGGGAATATCCTGACTGGCTGTCGCTGGTCGGCCTCGCGGTCGTCGGTGGGTCCGGCCTGCTCACCATGGTGCGCGAGGAAGTACGGTTGGGCACGGTGCGCTGGAACCCGTTTTCGCGCACCCGGCTTTGATCTCGCGCCGGTTGCATCGCGACCACGAGCGCTGATATGCGGGCGCGATGACGACAAAAGCCTTGCCGGAGCTTCCGGTATCCGCCGTGCTGCCGGCGCTGGGCCATGCGCTCGGCTCCGGCAACGGCGCCGTGCTTGTGGCGCCGCCCGGCGCCGGCAAGACGACGCTGGTGCCGCTGGCGCTGCTCGATGCGCCATGGCTGGGCACGGGCAAGATCGTGCTGCTGGAGCCGCGACGGCTCGCCGCCCGCGCCGCCGCCCGCCGCATGGCCGAATTGCTTGATGAGGAGCCCGGCGGCACCGTCGGCTATGCCATGCGCATGGAGAACCGCACTTCGGCCCGGACAAGAATACTGGTCGTCACCGAAGGTGTGCTGGCGCGGATGATCCTTGACGATCCCGAACTGCCCGGAATCTCGGCCGTGATCTTCGACGAATTCCACGAGCGCTCGCTCGACGGCGATTTCGGCCTCGCTTTGGCGCTCGACGTGCAAGGCGCGCTGCGGCCGGACCTGCGCGTCTTGGTGATGTCGGCGACGCTGGACGGCGCCCGTGTCGCGAAGCTGTTGTCGGGCGCGCCGGTGATCGAAAGCGAAGGCCGTGCCTTTCCCGTCGACATCCGCTACGACGAACGGCCGGCCGGCATCGCAATCGAAGATGCCATGGCCAAGGCGATCCGCTCCGCTCTTGCCGACGAGAGCGGCAGCGTGCTTGCCTTCCTGCCCGGCCAGCGCGAGATCGAGCGCACCGCCGAGCGGCTTGCCGGCAAGGTCGGCGCCGACACCAATATCGTGCCGCTCTACGGCATGCTCGATGGCAAGGCGCAGGACGCGGCGATCAGGCCGGCGCCGGCGGGCCGCCGCAAGGTGGTGCTGGCTACGTCGATCGCCGAGACCTCCATCACCATCGACGGCGTGCGGGTCGTCATCGATTCCGGCCTGTCGCGGCTGCCGCGCTACGAGCCGGCCAGCGGCCTGACGCGGCTGGAGACGGTGCGCGCCAGCAAGGCCTCCGCCGACCAGCGCGCCGGCCGTGCCGGACGCACGCAGGCCGGCGTCGCCATCCGACTGTGGCGCGCCGAACAGACGGCGTCGCTTCCGGCCTTCACCCCGCCGGAAATCCTCGAGGCCGACCTTTCCGGCCTGCTGCTCGACTGCGCCGCCTTCGGTGTCGCCGATCCGACGAGCCTCGCCTTCCTCGATCCGCCGCCGGCCCCGGCGCTCAACGAGGCAAGGGCGCTGCTGCGCGCGCTTGATGCCATCGACGAGGCGGGGCGGCTGACGGAAGCGGGCGCCGCGATGCGCAAGCTCGCTCTGCCGGTGCGGCTGGCGCATATGGTCGCCGAGGCGGCCCGCGGCGGCCATGCCGGCGAGGCGGCCATGCTCGCGGTGCTGCTGACCGAGCGCGGGTTGGGCGGTGACGGCGCCGATCTCGAACGCCGGCTGATGCGCTTTCGCCAGGAAAGATCGCCGCGCGCCACCGCCGCGCGGCAACTCGCCGAACGCCTGGCGAGGCAGGCCTCTTCACCCTCCCCCTTATGGGGGTCCGAAGGACGGGCGAGACCCGTGGCTCGCCCCGGAACGTCGATCCGCGAAGCGGAGCGGGGCGGGGGGCTTTGGCGCCGCACCCCCACCCCGGCGCTACGCGCCGACCCTCCCCACAAGGGGGAGGGTGGCAGCGCTGGTCCTCTCCTCATCCATGCCTGGCCCGACCGCGTCGCCAAGGCGCGCGGCGAGCGCGGGCGTTTCGTGTTGGCCAACGGCTCCGGTGCCATGCTCGATGCTGCCGATCCGCTTGCCGGCGAGGCGTTTCTGGTTGTCGCCGACCTGCAGGGCAAGGCGCAGAATGCGCGCATCACGGCGGCGGCGGCGATCAGCGAGGACGATATTCGTTCAGCACTGGCGGACAGGATCGAAACCCGCAGGCAAACGAGCTTCGATCGCGAGCGCCGCGCCGTGCGCGTGCGCGAAACCGTACGCCTCGGCGCCATCACGCTGGCCGAGCGCATGCTGCCTCCGCCAACCGGCAATGAGGCCGACCGCGCCATGCTTGACGCCTTGCGCGAACATGGACTTTCGCTGCTGAGCTGGAGCAACGAGGCCGAGACGCTGCGCCAGCGCCTGTCCTGGCTGCATCGCGGCCTTGGGGCGCCGTGGCCCGATATGTCCGACACGGCACTTATCGATCGCCTCGACGACTGGCTGCTGCCGTTCCTGTCGGGTGCCGCATCCTTCTCGGCCATCGATCCGGGTGTCGTCCCGGCCGGGCTGACGGCGCTTGTGCCGCACGATTTGCAGCGCCGGATCGACGCGCTTGCGCCGACCCATTTCGACGTGCCGTCCGGCAGTCGCGTGCCGATCCGCTATGACGGCGAATGGCCCGTTTTGGCGGTTCGTGTCCAGGAACTGTTCGGCCTCGACCGGCACCCTGCAATCGCAGGCGGCACCGTGCCGCTGACGCTCGAACTGCTGTCGCCCGCGCACCGGCCGATCCAGACGACGCGCGACCTGCCCGGTTTCTGGCGCGGCTCCTGGGCCGATGTGCGCGCCGACATGCGCGGCCGCTACCCCAAACACGTATGGCCGGAAAATCCGCTGCTCGCCGCCGCCACCAGCCGCGCCAAGCCGCGCGGGACGTAGTTGCTTGGCGATTGGCGCAAACGCCATCGCTTCGTCATCCACCTAGCGCTCGCCGCTTCGCGGCTGTATTTCATGGCCATGATCAACGTATTGCGTTCTCCCGACTTCCAGCAGAGCCAGCGACTGCGCCTCAACACGCTGATCCGGCTGCGCTGGCTTGCCATTGTCGGCCAGAGCGTGACGGTGCTTTTCGTCGCCTACGGCCTGAAATTCCCACTGCCGGTCAGCCTGTGCTTTGCCCTGATCGCCTGTTCGGCCTGGATGAACCTGATCCTTGCCTTTCGGTTCCCGGCCGCGCACCGGCTCACGCCGTTCGCCGCCTTCGGCATCCTGATCTTTGATAGCCTCCAGCTTGCCGGCCTGCTCTACATGACCGGCGGCCTTACCAATCCGTTCTCGCTGCTGATGACGGTGCCCGTGGTCATTTCGGCGACGTCGCTGCCCTTGCGCCTGACCGCGGTGCTTGGGGGGCTGGTGATGACGACGGCGACCTTGCTGGTCTTTTTCCATTTGCCATTGCCCTGGCATGAAGGCGCGCCGCTGGCGATGCCCTTCATCTATGTTGCCGGCATGTGGATGGCGGTGCTGTCTTCGATCGCCTTCACCGCCATTTACGCCTTCCGCGTGGCCGCGGAAGCCCGCCTCCTGGCCAATGCGCTCGCCGCCACCGAACTGGTGCTCCAGCGCGAGCAGCATCTGTCGGCACTCGACGGGCTGGCCGCCGCCGCCGCGCATGAGCTGGGCACACCGCTCGCCACCATCACGCTTGTCGCCAAGGAGATGGAAAAGGCGCTCGGCAAGGACGCGAAATACGGGGAGGATGTGACGCTGCTGCGCTCCCAGAGCGAGCGGTGCCGCGAGATCCTCAAGCGCCTGACCAGCCTGTCGTCCGAGGGAGAGGCGCATTTGTCCCGCCTGCCGCTGACCTCGCTGGTCGAGGAGGTCACCGCGCCGCACCGCGACTTCGGCATTTCGATCAAGCTCAGGCCCGGCGAGCGCAGCGGCCCCGAGCCGGTCGGGCGCCGCAATCCCGGCGTCATCTACGGCCTTGGCAACCTGGTGGAGAACGCCGTCGATTTCGCCCGCGAGAGCGTCACCGTGCGCTGGAGCTGGGACGAGGCCACCGTCTCCTTCTCGATCATCGATGACGGTCCCGGCTTTCCGCCCGAGATCATCGACCGCATCGGCGAGCCCTATATGTCGACACGCCAGGGCACGGAGGCCGGCGGCGGGCTGGGGCTGGGCCTGTTCATCGCCAAGACATTGCTCGAGCGATCGGGCGCCACGCTCGACTTTCGCAATTCGAGCGGACTGGGCGAGGGCGCCATGGTGCGGATTTCATGGCCCAGAAATGTTTTCCTGAACCCGGAATCGGCGCCCGCGACGATGTTTGACACCGCGTAAATTGGACAATCGCGACGCAAAACTATATCTGCGTAAAATTAAGGCAGCAGGAATTTCAAGACGATGACAGGCGATGAAAACAGTGGCGCAATGGTTGAGGGCGAGGACACCTCGCTTCTGATCGTCGATGACGACAAACCGTTCCTGACCCGTCTGGCCCGCGCCATGGAAACCAGGGGGTTCGTGGTCGAAACGGCCGAGAGCGTCGAGGAGGCGGTCGGCAAGGCACGCGCCAATCCGCCCGCCTACGCGGTGGTCGATATGCGGCTTGGCGACGGCAACGGCCTCGACGTCGTGGCCGCCATCCGTGAGAAGCGCGAGGATTCCCGCGCGATTATCCTGACCGGCTATGGCAACATCGCCACCGCGGTGACGGCGGTGAAGCTCGGCGCCGTCGACTATCTATCGAAGCCGGCCGACGCCGACGACGTCTTTGCCGCGCTCACCCGCACGGCCGGCGAGCGCGCCGCACCCCCGGAAAATCCGATGTCGGCCGACCGCGTGCGCTGGGAGCACATCCAGCGTGTCTACGAAATGTGCGAGCGCAACGTCTCCGAGACCGCGCGCCGCCTCAACATGCATCGCCGCACCCTGCAGCGCATCCTGGCCAAGCGCGCGCCGCGCTAGGAGCGCGATGCGCTGAGCATTCCTTCGGACCGGTTTCTGCTTACGGGGAAGCATCCAATTGTCGAACTCGGCCCCGCCCCTCATTGCCCTGCCGGGCATTTCTCCCCGTATAGTGACGGGGAGAAAGAGGCTGGCCGCAACGCTGGCGCCCATTCCGCAACGCTGGCGATTGGCGAAACCGGCGATGACAGCGTCCCTCTCCCCGTCACTATACGGGGAGAGGATGCCGGCAGGCAGGTGAGGGGCGGCGCCAGCGTTTGGAAAGGCAACGGAGGGTGACATGCGGGACTTGAAACAGCGGCCGGTTTCCGTCTTGCGCGAATTTCTCGACAGCGAGGCGGCCGGCGGCATCATGCTGATGGTAGCGGCGGCATTGGCCTTGATCGTCGCCAACTCACCGCTCTCCGGAACCTATTTTGCCGTCCTCCACGCCTATCTCGGCCCGCTCAGCGTGTCGCATTGGGTCAATGACGGGCTGATGGCGGTATTCTTCCTGCTCGTCGGCCTGGAGATCAAGCGCGAGATGCTGGACGGCCAGCTCTCGACCTGGCCGCGCAGGGTGCTGCCCGGCATCGCGGCGGCCGGCGGCATGGTGGTGCCGGCGCTGGCCTATGTCGCCATCAACCGTGACAATGCGGGCGCGCTGTCCGGTTGGGCGATCCCGACCGCTACCGACATCGCCTTCGCGCTCGGCGTGCTATCGCTGCTTGGCAGCCGCGTGCCGGCCTCGCTGAAAATCTTTCTCACCGCCCTTGCCATCATCGACGATCTCGGCGCGGTGATCATCATCGCGATCTTCTACACGAGCGGTCTGTCGCTTGCCTATTTGGGCGCCGCCTTCGCGGTGATCGCCGCGCTTGTCGTGCTCAACCGCATGCGGGTGATGAGCCTCGTGCCTTACCTCGTGCTCGGTGCGATCCTGTGGGTGCTGGTGCTGAAGTCGGGTGTGCATGCCACGCTTGCCGGCGTGGCGCTGGCGCTAACCATTCCGCTCGAACGCACAGCCGGCATCGAACACGATCTCGACCATTCGCCGCTGCACCGGCTCGAGCACGGCCTGCACGCAATAGTGCCCTTCGTCGTCATCCCCATCTTCGGCTTTGCCAATGCCGGCGTTTCGCTGGCGGGCCTCAGCGTCGGCGCGCTGTTCGAGCCGCTGACACTCGGCGTTGCCGCCGGCCTCGTCGTCGGCAAGCTGGTCGGCGTGTTCGGCTCCTCCGCGCTTGCCATCCGCTTCGGTCTCGCCGACCTGCCGGCCCATGCCGGCTGGCTGCACATGATCGGCATCTCGCTGCTGTGCGGCATCGGCTTCACCATGAGCCTGTTCATCGGCCTGCTCGCCTTCGCCAGCGACACGGCGCTGCAGGACGCGGTCAAGGTCGGCATTCTCTCCGGCTCCCTGGTCGCAGCGCTGCTCGGCGCGGCCGTCCTGCTGATGGCGCCGGCGGCGAGCGGGGCGGATGAAGGCGAGGAGTAGAGGTCCACAAGCGCAGGTTCTGCGAGGCAGCCTACTCGCTCTCCCCCTCCAGCGCCGGCACGGCCACTCCGGCGAGTTCCGCCGCCAAAAGCCGCGCGGCACCGGCCCGCGCGATGCGCAGCATCAGCGCCTTGCGCGTAGCCGCCGCCATGCGGTGCTCGGGCGCCTCGCGCAAAATCTCGGCGCCATAGCCGTCGGAGAGGATGAAGCCGCATTCTTCGGGAAAAATCTCCGCCGGCACGCCGGGATGGGTGGCGAAGAAGAAGCGATCCGAGTGCAGCCGGTAGTCGGGCCATTTGCGGTCGACGCGAAAATCCTCGACCGAGGACTTGATCTCGATGATCCAGATGTCGCCCTGGCGGGTCAGCGCCACGAGGTCGGCGCGGCGGCCGGTCGCCAGGGACAGTTCGGGCAGCACATGCGCGCCCATTTCGCGGAGCAGCCGCTGCACCCCGCGCCGCACCAGCATGGCGCGTTCAGACTGGCGGCCATCGATGAGCGGGTTCAGGGGAATCGGTGAGATGATTGGCATGACGGGACCATGCCAGATTTTGTTCACGATTTGAACCCGTACCGCTCATTTGGTGGCCACCCAAATCAATGGGTGCTCGATGGCATGAGCAGGCACGGAGAACCGTATGGCCACCTTCACTTTCCGTGATGGGTGAACGTGGCGGGACGACCTACGGCGCGGGAGAAGTCCTGGCGTTTATGAGCGACCAGGCCCCGTCGTTTCGATCGTAACCGGCACGCCCTGGCGCAACGAGTTGCTGACCGTCGAAACCGCGCTGGCACGGTCAATGATCCTTTGGGGATCGGACCCGTCCAAGGTCTCGCAGGAAACCGTCATCCTTGCTGCGGTCGCCAGCAGGGGCTTGCCGTCGAGATCAAGCCTCACCGAGACGGCGATCCTGCCGAGTTTCACGCCGATCTCGTCGGCGACATAGCGAAGGTCGTTGCAGAAGCAGCCGCCAATCGCCAGCGCCAGCAGCTGGCCGCCATTGAAGCCCAGGCCCATGCCGCCGGCCTTGCCCTCGGGCCGGTCGACGACGATCGTGTGGCCGCCGGCCCAGCCCATGGCGGCTTCGGTGCCTTCGACATTGTGCAGTTCGACAGTCATCGAGGCCATCGGCATCCTCCCTCCGTAGCCGAGAGGCGTCGGGCCTCGCCGGCACGGATCTATGCGACCGTGACGGCTTTATCGCCGAGCGGCGCGGTTCCCGCAATGTCATCGATGATCGGGCAGTCCGGCCGGTCGTCGCCATGGCAGGCCTGGACGAGCTTCTGCAGGGTCGATCGCATCGACTGCAGCTCGCGCACCTTCTCCTCGATCGCCCTGACATGGGCGGTGGCGATCTCGCGCACGTCGTGGCTGGCGCGGCTGCGGTCCTGGTAAAGCGCCATCAACTGGCGGCAATCGTCGATGGAAAAGCCCAGGTTGCGGGCACGGCGCAGGAAGGTCAGCCGATGGATGTCGTCGCCCGAATAGTCGCGATAGCCGTTGCCGGCACGCGCAGGCGCGATCAGGCCGATTTCCTCATAGTAGCGGATGGTCTTGGCTGGCAGACCGGAACGCTGGGCGGCGTCGCCGACATTCATGGTTGTTCCTCGATTCCTGCTGGCCCGAGAGTCATGGCCATTGAATTTCCTTCACAATCCGGTGAAGGCTGTTGCCGAAATGCCGCAGTTGCTGGCTTACCGGCAGGTGAGGTCTTGCATATAGGCATCGCGTACTTGGCAAGCAAAGCAAATGCCAGCATGAATGATGGCAAGAAAGCGGCCGACTCGTGCCGCGGATGTTTGGCGGGGCACGGATCACCTCATGCGCATGAAGTCGCTTGCAGTAATTGCCGCACTGGCGCTGTCCACCGCACTCGCCGGTTGCAGCACCATTGGCGGGCAGATATTCTCCAACGACTATGGCGCGGTGACCGACGCCGGCTACCAGCTGCCGCGCATCCCGATCGAAAAGGTGCCCGCGAAGTATCACCGGCAGGAGGTGAACTACGACACCAAGGAAAAGCCGGGCACCATCATCGTCGATACGCAGAACAAGTTCCTCTACTTCGTCGAGGGTGACGGCCGGGCAATTCGCTACGGCATCGGCGTCGGCCGCGAGGGCTTCGAGTGGCATGGCACCGCCCATGTCGCCATCAAGCGCGAATGGCCGACCTGGACGCCGCCGTCGCAGATGATCAAGCGCCAGCCGGAACTCGCCAAGTTCGCCGGCGGCATGGAGCCGGGCCTGAAGAACCCGCTCGGCGCGCGCGCTCTGTACCTGTTCAACAAGGGCGGTGACATGGGCTATCGCCTGCATGGCAGCCCGGAATGGAACTCGATCGGCAAGGCGATGTCGTCGGGCTGCATCCGGCTGATGAACCAGGACATCATCGACCTTTACGATCGCGCCGAGGTCGGCGCCAAGGTCATCGTTCTCTGACCGTGACCGCGAGGTTCATGGTCAAAACCGTTCGTACGCGGACCGTCTAGGCAACAACGGACGTCCCCAACAAAAAACCGGGCAATTCGGCCCGGTTTTTTGTTGCTTGCTTTTTGAGAATCGTCGCCGCGCTCGGCGAAGACGAATGGTCAGGCGACCTGTTCGACCTGCTGGACCTCGGGAACGAAGTGGCGGAGCAGGTTCTGGATGCCGTGCTTCAGCGTCGCCGTCGATGACGGGCAGCCGGCGCAGGCGCCCTTCATGTGCAGGAACACGGTGCCGTTCTCGAAGCCGCGGAAGGTGATGTCGCCGCCATCCTGGGCCACTGCCGGGCGCACCCGTGTGTCGAGCAGCTCCTTGATGGTGATGACGAGTTCCTCGTCGGCCTTGTCGTAGAACTCGCCGGTCTGGCTAGTCTCCGCGGCGGGGCCGGCATTGGCCATGACAGGCGCGCCGGACATGAAATGCTCCATGATGGCGCCCAGGATCGCCGGCTTCAGATGCTGCCAGTCGGGCCCGTCCTTGGTCACGGTGATGAAGTCGTAGCCGAAGAAGACGCCGGTGACGCCCGGTATTTCGAACAGCCGGCCGGCCAGCGGCGAGGCCGTCGCCGCACTGTCGGCATCACGGAAATCGGCGGTACCTTCCAAGAGCACTTCCTTGCCGGGCAGGAATTTCAGCGTCGCCGGGTTTGGCGTCGATTCGGTCTGGATGAACATGGCCGTCTCCGTGCCCGTCTCGGGCAGATAGTTTGGAATAATTCTAAATAAGCTCTATCGGCTGGACATTCAAGCGAAACGCGTCGCCCGAACGGCTGGCTGGCAGAATGTTTTTGCTACTCCTGCCAAGCATTATGAAGTGTGTCGAGATTCGGGTCAGGCCGAGTCGAAAATGTGGTTTCCGAGAACCGGAGCGGAGCGTACTTGAAGTACGTGAGCACCGGAAGCGCAGGAACCCGCCATTTGTAGGCCGGCATCACCCGAATATCGATACACTTCAGGCGAGGCTGTCGATCTCCTCGTCCGAAAGGTTTTGCGGCACCACGGTCACCGGGATAGGGAAGGCGGCGCCCTTGCCGGCCACCGCGCCGACCAGCGGCCCGGGCCCTTCCTTGCCGGCGCCGGCCGCCAGCACCAGGATGGCAATATCCTGATCTTCCTCGATCAGCTTGTGGATCTCTTCGGTGGGCTTGCCCTCGCGCACCACCATCTCGGGTTCGATGCCGAGCTTCTGGCGCACCTTGTTGGCATAGCTGTCGAGCGCGGTGCGTGCGGTGGCGGTCGCCTCCTCGCGCATGATCTTCTCGACGCCCAGCCAGTGCTGGAAATCGTCCGGTTCGATGACATAGAGCAGCACCAGCACGCCGCTGGTGCTCAGCGCCCGCTTCGAGGCGTAGGCGACGGCGCGCTCGCATTCGGGCGTATCGTCGATGATCGCCAGGAACTTCCGGCGATGTCCGGCTTCGCGGCTGAGGCGTTTGGAGACCATGTCTATTTACTCGATGTCATTTCGGCCGCAATCTGCCACTGCGGCTGACCGGCGGCAAGCCGCCGGTCTTTGGCCGGTATGGTGCGGGGCATAAGGATGCGGATCAGTCCTGCAGCAGCCCGATGATGTCGCGCACCGTCTTCATCGTCGCTTCGGCCAGCACGCCGGCGCGCTCGCCGCCGTCCCGCAGTACCGCGTCGACATAGGCGCGGTCATCGGAAATGCGGCGCATTTCGGCGGCGACGGGAGCCAGTTTTTCGACTGCCAGGTCGGCCAGTGCCGGCTTGAACACCGAAAACTGCTGGCCGCCGAACTCCTTCAGCACCGCCTCTTTCGATATGTCCGCAAGGCCGGCATAAATGCCGACCAGGTTTTCCGCTTCCGGCCGGGTGGCGAGGCCGTCCACTTCGCTCGGCAAGGCTTCCGGATCGGTCTTGGCCTTGCGGATCTTCTTGGAGATGGCGTCGGCATCGTCGGTCAGATTGATGCGCGACAGATCCGACGGGTCCGACTTCGACATCTTCTTGGAGCCGTCGCGCAACGACATGATGCGCGCCGCCGGCCCGCCGATGACCGGCTCGGTGATCGGAAAGTAGCCGTTCACAATTTCCTCTCCGACCTGCATCTCGACGCCGACGCCAAGACCGGCGATGCGGTCCGAAAAGTCGTTGTTGAATTTCTGGGCGATGTCGCGCGTCAGTTCCAGATGCTGCTTCTGGTCCTCGCCGACCGGCACATGGGTGGCGCGGTAGAGCAGGATGTCGGCTGCCATCAGCGAGGGATAGGCAAGCAGGCCGAGCGAGGCGTTCTCGCGGTCCTTGCCGGCCTTGTCCTTGAACTGCGTCATCTTGTTCATCCAGCCGATGCGCGCCACGCAGTTGAAAATCCAGGCGAGCTCGGCGTGCTGCATCACCCGCGACTGGTTGAACACGATGTGCTTCTTCGGATCGATGCCGGAGGCAAGGAATGCCGCGGTGATGGAGCGCGTCTGGTCCTTGAGGTCGTCGTAAACCAGCTGGGCCGTCAGCGAATGCAGGTCGACGACGCAGTAGATGCAGTCGGACGTCTCTTGCAGGGCGACGAATTTCTTGATGGCGCCGAGATAATTGCCAAGATGCAGATTGCCGGTTGGCTGGACGCCGGAGAAGACGAGTGGCTTGAAGGCGGACATGGTTTCCTCGTGGCTTGTGGAGGGCCGTATAAGCGTGATTCCGAAAAGTTGCAGACTTTTCGGAGCCAATCACGCGGCTGGAAACCGCGTGCGGCGAAAGTCTTGCGACGGCGCGCTTATGGACGAACATGACGCTGCGATCAAGACTGCTATTGCAGTCGGACTGCCCGGCCTACTCGTCCAGCTCGGCGTTTACGGCTGGTGGTGTCGCTTTGCCTGAGCCGCGCTTCACATTGCGGCGGATCATGCCGAAATCGGCGCCGCCGCTGGCAAAGGCCGTGACGAAGTAGAGCAGCGCCCCGCCGGCCACCAGCCCCAGCAGCGTCGTCGCCTTGACGACCAGCGGCGAGCCGGAGCCGAGGCTGGCGCTCAGCCAGTGTTCGGCGAAATAGAGGGCGACGCCCATCACCCCCGCCGAGAGCACCAGACGCGGAATGCGCTTCAGAAGCGGCACGTCGCGGCCCCAATGGCCGCGCCGGATCAGCACCCCGAGCAGCATCAGCGCGTTGACCCAGCCGGCCACCGCCGAGGCCACGGCGATGCCGGGCGCGCCCATCCTCGGAAACAGCGTCAGCGCGGTGGCGACGTTCACCGCCACCGAGATGGCGGCGAAGATCATCGGCGTGCGTGTGTCCTCGCGGGCGAAATAGCCCGGGGTGAACGCCTTGATCAGCACGAAGGCCGGCAGGCCAAGCCCGAAGATCGCCAGGATCGCCGCCACGACAGGCGTCGAATGGTTGGCGGCGAACGCGCCGCGCTCATAGACCAGCCGCACGATCGGCTCAGACATGACCCAGAGCGCCACCGCAGCCGGCAAGGTCATGAACAAGGTGAATTCGACCGAGCGGTTTTGCAGATTGGCCGCCTCGATCAGATTGCCCGACTTCAGCGCCCGCGACAGTTCCGGCAACAGCACGATCGCAACGGCGACGCCGACCACGCCAAGTGGCAGCTGGTAGACGCGGTCGGCATAGGCGAGCGAGGAGACGGCGCTGTCCTGCGCCGAGGCGATGGCGGTGCCTATCAGCTGGTTGATCTGGGTGATGCCGCCGGTGATCGCCGCCGGCAGCGCCAGGATCAGGAGCCGCTTCACGTTCGGCGTCATCTTCGGCCGGCGGAAACCGATCGAGATGCCGGCGTTGCGAACCGCCACCCAGACGATGGCGAGCTGCACGAGGCCCGCCGCCAGAACGCCCCAGGACAGGCTGAAGCCGACGGCATGCGCATCCAGCCCATGATACCAGGCATAGCCAAGCACGCTGATCAGGATGATGTTGAGAAAGGCAGGCGCGATCGCCGCGGCGAAATAGCGGCGTAGCGAATTCAGCATGCCCGCCATCATGGCGGCCAGCGACATGCAGATGAGATAGGGGAACATGATCGTCGCCAGAGTGACGGTCGTCTCGAACTTGCCCGGCGTGTCGGCGAAACCCGGCGCCACCAGGTAGCGCACGATCAGCGGCATCGCCAGTTCCATGGCGATGGTCAGCGCCAGCAGCGCCGTGAACAGCACCCCGAACACTTCCTCTGAAAAGCGCTTGGCGCCGTCGGTGCCGTGCGTCTCGATCTCCTTGGCGAACAGCGGCACGAAGGCGGCGTTGAAGGCGCCTTCGGCGAACAGCCGGCGAAAGGTGTTGGGAAACTGGAAGGCGGCGTTGAAGGCGTCGGCCACCGGTCCGGTGCCCAGTGCTGCCGCCATCAGCATCTCGCGGCCGAAACCGAGCGCGCGGCTCATCAGCGTGCCGGAAGCGACCGTAGCGAATTTCTTGACGAGGCTCATGCGTTTGGAGACTGCCTGCGCGATTGGGACAAAGTGATGGTGGCGCTCACTCGGCGGCGGCCCTGGTCCTGCTGCCGCGTTCGGAGGCCGTGCCCTCGAGCGTCGCCGTCAGCCGGTTGCGGATGGTGGTGGTGCGTGACGGGCTGTCGATCTTCTGGCCGGTGAGATCGGTGACATAGAACGTATCGATCACCTTTTCGCCGAAGGTGGTGATGTGGGCCGACGCGATGTCGAGCGACAGGTCGGACAGCGTTCCGGTGATCTCCGACAACAGGCCCGGCCGGTCCAGCCCCTCGACCTCGATCACCGAAAATCGGTTCGACAGCGTGTTGCGGATTTCGGCGCGCGGCGCGATCCGGAAGACCTTGGCGCCGCGCTTGGGCTTGGTGCGCTTCTCGATCATCTCCGGCAGCCAGCTTTTGCCCGACAGCACGTCCTCGATCAGCCGCCCGACGCGCTCGGCACGCCGGCGCTCGTCCTCGTCGCGATCGAACTCCCTCGAGATCAGGATCGTGTCCAGCGCGCGGCCGTCCGAGGTGGTGAAGATCTGCGCGTCGACGATGTTGCCGCCGGCCGCCGCACAGGCGCCGGCGATCACCGACAGCAGGCGCGGATGGTCCTGCGCCAAAACGGTGATCTCGGTCACCGCCTCGAACTGGTGCGTCTTGACCATGGTGGCGAGCTTGTTGCCGGACGCATCCGCCTCGCGGATGAATTCGGCGTGGCGAAGCTGGTCCGGCAGGTCGACGGTCAACAGGTAATTCTCATAGTGCAGGCCGACATAGCGTTTGCGGATCTTGTCGGGCCAGCCGGCGAGGGCTTCGGCCAGGCACTCGCGCGCCGCCGCCGTGCGCTGGGCGCGCGACACTTCCGAGAAGCCGCCGGTGAGCAGCAGTTCGGTCTCGTAGTACAGCGTGCGCAGCAACTGGCCCTTCCAACCGTTCCAGACGCCCGGTCCGACGCCCCTGATGTCGCAGACGGTGAGGATGAGAAGCAGCTTCAGCCGCTCGACGGACTGCACGATCGAGGCGAAGTCCTCGATCGTCTTGCGATCGTTGAGATCGCGCGTCTGCGCCGTCATCGACATGACCAGATGGTTCTCGACCAGCCAGGCCACCGTTTCGGTGTCGGCGGTCGAAAGTCCCATATGCGGGCAGATGCGCCGGGCGATCCGCGCGCCGGCTTCCGAATGGTCCTCCGGCCTGCCCTTGGCGATGTCGTGCAGCAGCACGGCGACGTAGAGCGCTTCGCGGCTCTTTCTCAGTCCCGGCATCAGCGAATGCGACAGCGGATGCACCTTCTCGCCGTCGCCGCGCTCGATCTCGGCCAGCACGCCGATGCAGCGGATCAGATGCTCGTCGACCGTGTAGTGGTGGTACATCGAGAACTGCATCATGGCGACGATCTTGCCGAAATCGGGGATCAGCCGGCCGAGCAGCCCCGCCTCGTTCATGCGGCGCAGATTGAGCTCGGCGTTGCGGTCCGAGGTCAGGATGTCGAGGAACAGCCGGTTGGCCTCCTCGTCGCGCCGGAGCGATTTGTTGACCAGGCCGAGCGAGCGGGTGAGCAGCTTCAGCGCGTCGGGGTGAAACTCCAGCCCGTGCTTGTCGGCGAACCAGAACAGCCTGAGCAGATTGACCGGATCGCGCTCGAACACCTGGTCGTCGGCGATGTTGATACGGTGGTTGTCGACGATGAAATCCGACGTGCCGGCAAGCTTGCGCTTGCGGCGCTGGAAGGTGAGGAAGATGCGGTTGAAGCCCGGCACATGCTTGGCCTGCTCCTCTTCGAGCGCGGCGCAGAAGATGCGGGTCAGGTCGCCGACATCCTTGGCGACGAGGAAATAGTGCTTCATGAAGCGCTCGACCGCCGACAGGCCGGGATGCGTGGTGTAGCCCAGCCGCTCCGCGATCTCGCGCTGGATGTCGAAATGCAGCCGCTCCTCGGCCTTGCCGGTGAGGAAATGCATGTGACAGCGCACGGCCCACAGGAAATCCTCGGCCTTCTGGAACTCGCGGTATTCGGCCTGCGTGAAGACGCCCTTCTCGACCAGCTCCTCGCCGGTGCGCACCCGGTAGAAATATTTGCCGATCCAGAACAGCGTCTGCAGGTCGCGCAGGCCGCCCTTGCCGTCCTTGACGTTGGGCTCGACCAGATAGCGGCTTTCGCCGGCCTTGGCATGGCGCTCGTCGCGTTCGGCGAGCTTGGCCTGCACATATTCCGGTCCGGTGGTGCGCACCACCTCATGGTCGAAGCGCAGCATCAGTTCGTCGTAGAGCTTCTGCTCACCCCACAGGAAGCGCGCTTCCAGGATCGAGGTGCGGATGGTGATGTCGGTGCGCGACAGCCGCAGGCATTCCTCGATGTTGCGGGTCGCGTGGCCGACCTTCAGCCCGAGGTCCCACAGCATGTAGAGCATGTATTCGACTGTCTGTTCGCCCCACGGCGTCTGCTTGTAGGGCAACAGGAACAGGAGGTCGATGTCGGATCCCGGCGCCAGCGTGCCGCGCCCATAGCCGCCGACCGCGACGACGGCCATGCGTTCGGCCACCGACCGGTTCTTTACCCGGTAGACATGGGTCGCGACAAAATCGTAGAGCGCCCGGATCAGCTCATCCATCAGATGCGACAGCCGCTCGGCGCAGGCATTGCCGCCGCCATCCTGCTTCAGCATGGCCTCGGCTGTTTTGCGGCCCGCGGCGAGCCGGCCCTTGAGAAGCTGGAGAACCCCGGCGCGGGCGGCCGATCCGGAGCCGTCCCCGGTCGTGGCCGCCGTCAGCGCGGTCATCTCGCGGCGCAAGGCGTCGCCGTCGATCAGTTCATCGAGCTTCAGGGAGATTTTCGCCATGGTACCGGTTGGCCTTGCCTTTTGGGCGGCGTCTATAGCGCGTTTCCGCGGCGCTGGGTATGGGGGCGGGTTGACGCGTTTCCATGGTGCGGGACACCCGCGACAATAAAATTCAAGCCAGTCCTTGACCTTCCAGTTACTGGAAGGACTACCTCCGGCTCGAAGCAGTTTGATAGAGGCATTCGAAATGACGCATTCAGATCACGATCATCACGCGCATGGTGGTTGCTGCGCGGCAAAAGGTGCGGCCGTGGATGCGGGCGCCGTCACACGCGATCCGGTCTGCGGCATGACCGTCGATCCAGCCGCCGGCAAGCCGGTATCGCAGCATGCTGGCCGTCTCTATCATTTCTGCAGCGAAAGCTGCCGTTCGAAATTCCGGGCCAAGCCGGAAACATACCTGACCGCCACCGACCCCGTCTGCGGCATGAGCGTGGACCGCGCCACGGCAAAGCATTTTCTGCGCCATGACGGCCAGGGCTTCTATTTCTGCTCCGCCGGCTGCAAGTCGAAATTCGAGGCGGCGCCGCAAACCTATCTCGGCGACCGGCAGGCGCCGGAAGCGATGCCGAAGGGCACGCAATACACTTGCCCGATGCATCCCGAGATCATCCGTGACAAGCCCGGCTCCTGCCCGATCTGCGGCATGGCTCTCGAGCCGATGGGCGTTCCGACCGGTGACGAGGGGCCAAATCCCGAACTGGTCGATTTCACCAGGCGGTTCTGGGTCAGTGCGGTGCTCTCGGTGCCCCTTCTCATCGTCGCCATGGCGCCGATGATCGGTCTGTCGTTCGAGAACCTGATCGAGGACCGGACAAAGGTCTGGATCGAGCTGGCGCTCGCAAGCCCGGTCGTGCTTTGGGCCGCATTTCCGTTCTTTCATCGCGGCTGGGACTCGATCCGCAACCGCAGCCCGAACATGTGGACGCTGATTTCGCTCGGCGTCGGTGCGGCCTATCTCTACAGCGTCGTCGCGACGCTGTTCCCGGACATTTTTCCGCATCAGTTCCGCGGCCATGGCGGGGCGGTGCCGGTCTATTTCGAGGCCGCAGCCGTCATCGTCGCGCTGGTCTTTCTCGGCCAGGTGCTGGAACTGCGCGCCCGCGAAAAGACCGGCTCGGCGATCCGCGCCCTGCTCGACCTTGCGCCCAAGACCGCCCGCCGCATAGGAGAGGACGGTTCCGAGAGCGATGTGCCGCTGGACAGCGTCAAGGCCGGCGAGCGCCTGCGCATCCGGCCCGGCGATGCCGTGCCGGTCGACGGTACCGTGCTCGAAGGCCGCTCTTCCATCGATGAATCGATGATCACGGGCGAACCGTTGCCGGTCGAGAAGGCCGAAGGGGATGCCCTCACCGGCGGCACGCTCAACAAGAATGGCTCGCTGATCATGCGCGCCGAGCGGATCGGCGCCGAGACCACGCTCTCGCGCATCGTCGAGCTGGTCGCCAAGGCGCAGCGTTCGCGCGCCCCGATACAAGGCTTGGCCGACCGCGTTTCCTTCTACTTCGTCCCGGCTGTCGTTCTGGTCGCCATCGCCGCGTTCGCCGCCTGGGCGGTCTTCGGCCCAGAGCCCAGCCTGATCTTCGCCATCGTCTCGGCGGTCTCGGTGTTGATCATTGCCTGTCCCTGTGCACTCGGCCTCGCCACGCCGATGTCGATCATGACCGCCACCGGACGCGGCGCGCATGCCGGCGTGCTGATCAAGGAGGCCGCCGCGCTCGAACGCTTCGCTTCCGTCGATACGCTGATCGTCGATAAGACGGGGACACTGACCGAAGGCCGGCCGAAACTGACGGATGTCGTGGCGGCCGATGGGTTTTCGGAGGAGGAATTGCTGGGCCTCGCCGCGAGCCTGGAGAAGGGCTCGGAGCATCCCCTGGCCGAGGCTATTGTCGAAGGCGCCGCGACCCGCGGTGTAAGGGTCGCCGAAGCCAATGGCTTCGAGGCGGTCACCGGCAAGGGTGTTTCCGGTGCCGTTTCGGGCAGGAATGTAGCGCTCGGCAACGCCGCGATGATGCGTGATCTCGGCGTCGACGTGTCCACCGTTTCGGCCGCGGCCAAGGCGCTGCAAGGCGATGGCAAGACGGCGATGTTCGTCGTCGTGGACAGGAAACTGGCCGGCATCGTCGCCGTCGCCGATCCGGTCAAGGCGACCACCGCCGAGGCGATCAAGGCCCTGCACGACAGCGGCTTGAGGATCATCATGGCGACCGGCGACAATGAGCGCACGGCAAACGCGATCGCCAGAAGCCTCGGCATCGACGAAGTCCGCGCCGGCCTATTGCCGGAACAGAAGGGCGCGCTGGTCGAGGAATTGCGCGGCAAGGGCGCCGGCGTCGCCATGGCCGGCGACGGCGTCAACGACGCACCGGCCTTGGCCGCCGCCGATGTCGGTATCGCCATGGGCACCGGCGCCGATGTCGCCGTCGAAAGCGCCGGCATCACTTTGGTCAAGGGCGACCTCAACGGCATCGTGCGTGCCCGCACACTGGCGCAGGCGACCATCCGCAATATCAGGCAGAACCTGTTCTTCGCCTTCCTCTACAATGTGCTTGGCGTGCCGGTCGCGGCCGGCGTGCTCTATCCGCTGACCGGCACGCTGTTGTCGCCGATGCTGGCGGCGGCGGCGATGAGCTTGTCGTCGGTCTCGGTCATCGCCAATGCGTTGCGGCTGAGGACATTGAAACTTTGAGCCGATCCCCCAAATACGAAACCCGATCAACAGGAGACCATCAATGACCTTGGCCAAGAAAATCGTGCTGCTGCTGATGGCGGCTGGAATGCTGGTTGCCGTCTTTCTCGAAAGCGTTCCCGCACAGAGCGAAGAGATGAAGCACGACATGGCCGGCATGGCGACGGGGGCGGAAGGCCCGTCGACCGCAGGCTACAAGGCGGCTATGGACAAGATGCACGCCGACATGATGGCCTCCAAATACACCGGCAATGCCGACGTCGATTTCGTCCGCGGCATGATCCCGCACCACCAGGGCGCCATCGACATGGCCAAGGTCGAACTCGCCAACGGCAAGGACCCCGAGATCCGCAAGCTGGCCGAGGCGGTCATCAAGGCGCAGGAAGCCGAGATCAAGCAGATGCAGGACTGGCTCGCCGCCCATCCGGTGAAGTAAGCTTTCGCGGCTCGGGCGAGAACGCCTCTGGATTTCTCGCCAAGTCTGTGATGCGATCCGGTCTCAATGGGAGCCTGCCATGCCATCGAGCATCAGAACCACCACGCTGCCCTCCGGCGAAGCCGTTCCCGTTCTCGGCCAGGGCACCTGGAAGATGGGCGAGGATTCGCGCCGCCGCGCCGAGGAGGTGAATGCCCTCAAGCTTGGTCTCGATCTCGGCGTCAAGCTGATCGACACCGCTGAAATGTACGCCAGCGGCGGCGCCGAGGAGGTGGTGGCCGAAGCCATCGCCGGGCGGCGCGCCGAGGTCTTCCTGGTCTCGAAGGTGCTGCCGTCCAACGCCTCGCGCGCCGGCGTGCAGCGCGCCTGCGAAAACAGCCTGAAGCGCCTCGCCACCGACCGTATCGATCTTTATCTGCTGCATTGGCCGGGCAGCGTGCCCCTGGCCGAAACCGTCGAAGCTTTCGAGGCGCTGAAGAAAGCCGGCAAGATCCGCCACTGGGGCGTCAGCAATTTCGACATCGGGGAGATGGAAGAGCTGGTCGGCCTGCCCGACGGCGGCAACGTCCAGACCAACCAGGTGCTCTACAATCTGGTCCGGCGCGGCCTTGAGTTCGATCTGGCGCCCTGGAGCCGGAAACGCGGAATTCCTTTGATGGCCTATTCGCCGGTCGAGCAGGGCGCCTTGGCGCGCAATGCCAGTTTAGACGCGGTCGCAGACCGCCACGGTGCGACCGCGGCACAAATCGCGCTGGCCTGGGTGATGCACCAGGATGGCGTCATCGCCATTCCCAAGGCCAGCAGCCAGGACCATGTCCACCAGAATGTCGCGACACTCGACATCGAGCTTACGCGCGAAGACCTCGCCGACCTCGACCGCGCCTTCCCGCCGCCGAGCCGCAAACGCGGGCTGGAGATGATCTGAGCGTTGTCGGTGAAGCTGCCAATCTCCCCCCTCAAGGGGGGAGATTGGCGGTTTCGGCGATACCGCCATGCCAGCAGGTTCAATTTACATCCCTGCCAGCCCCTTCAACCGATAAAGCGCTTCCAGCGCTTCCCTCGGCGTCATCTCATCGGGATTGATGTCACTGAGTGCGACGCCCAGCGCGTCGCTCTTGACCGGCTTCTGCGCTTCCCGCTTCACCGCCACTGAAAACAGCGGCAGGTCGTCGACCAGCCGATTGGTCTTGCCCGAAACCTCGCCTTCCTCGAGCTGGTGCAGCACTTCCTTGGCACGGTCCACCACCGCCTCCGGCAGGCCGGCGAGCCGCGCCACCTGGACGCCGTAGGAGCGGTCGGCCGCGCCCTTGCCGACCTCGTGCAGGAAGACGACGTCGTTCTCCCATTCCTTGACCCGCATGGTGACGTTGTGGAGCCGCGCCAGCTTGCCGGCAAGCGAGGTCATTTCGTGGAAATGCGTGGCGAAGATCGCCCGGCAGCGGTTCTTCTCGTGCAGATATTCCACCGCGGCCCAGGCGATCGACAGGCCGTCGAACGTGGCGGTGCCGCGGCCGATCTCGTCGAGGATTACCAGCGCCCGTTCGCCGGCCTGGTTGAGGATCGCCGCCGTCTCGACCATCTCGACCATGAAGGTCGATCGGCCGCGCGCCAGATCGTCCGAGGCGCCGACGCGGGAAAAGAGGCGGTCGACGACGCCGATATGAGCCGATGTCGCCGGCACGAAAGAGCCGGTCTGGGCCAGGATGGCGATCAGCGCGTTCTGCCGCAGGAATGTCGATTTACCGCCCATATTGGGGCCGGTCAGCAGCCAGATCGCGCCGTTCTTGGCGCGGTCCTCCGGCGACAGGTCGCAGTCATTGGCCACGAACGGCCCTTCGCCCGAGCGCCGCAGCGCCTGTTCGACCACGGGATGGCGCCCACCCGAAATCTCGAAGGCAAGGCTGGCATCGACCAGCGGCCGGCACCAGGCCTCGCTTTCCGACAAAAGCGCGAGCGCCGCCGACACGTCCAGCACGGCGAGCGCATCGGCCCCGGCGCGGATCTTCTCCGCTTCGCCGACCGCTTCCGCCGTCAGCGCGTCGAAGGCCGCAAGCTCGATGCTCAGCGCCCGGTCGGCGGCATTGGCGATCTTTGTTTCCAGCTCCGCCAGCTCCGTCGTGGTGAAGCGCATGGCGTTGGCCATGGTCTGGCGGTGGATGAAGCGCGCCTTGGCGCCGTCGCTGCCGGTCATCACGGCGTGGTGGTTGGCGGTCACCTCGATGTAGTAGCCGAGCACATTGTTGTGCCGGATCTTCAGGGACCGAATGCCGGTCTCCTCGATCAGCGAACGCTCCAGCCCCGCGATCACTTTTCGCGACTCGTCGCGCAGCGCCCGCATCTCGTCGAGCTCCGGGTGGTAGCCGCCACGGATGAAGCCGCCGTCGCGCTTCAGCAGCGGCAGTTCCTCGCCAAGCGCCTGCGTCAGATGCCCGGCAAGCGCTTGTGGCAGCGCCCGGATCGCGGCGAGCGCCGCCGCCAATTCCTGGGGCAGGGCGGTCGCGGCAAAGATCTCCGCGATCGCGCCGGCCGCCTCGAAGCCGGCGCGCAGCGCGCCGAGGTCGCGCGGGCCGCCGCGGTTGAGCGCCAGCCGCGACAACGCGCGCGGCATGTCGGCGACGCTCTTCAGGCTCGACCGCACCGCCTGGCAAAGCCGCGTCTCGGAACGGAAGAACGACACCGAATCCAGCCGCGCGGCGATTGCCGCCGGGTCGGTCAGCGGCGCCATCAGCCGATCGGCGAGCAGCCTGGCGCCGCCGCCGGTCACCGTGCGGTCGATCGCCTTGAACAATGAGCCTTCGCGGCTGCCCGACAGCGTGCGCAGGAGTTCCAGGTTGCCGCGCGTCGCCGGGTCGATGAACAGGGTCGAGCCGGCCTCCTCGCGCTCGGGGCGCGACAGCGGCGGCCGCTCGGCCTTCTGCGTCTTTTCGACATAGGCGATGGCGCCCGAGATCGCCGACAGCTCGGCACGGGAAAACGCACCAAAGCTGTCCGGTGTCGCCACCTCGAAGAAGCGGGCGATGCGCGCGGCCGCCGAGGCCGAATCGAAAAGGCTCGGCGGCTGCGGGTTGGCGACGCGGCCGAGCATGTCGAATACCGGTCGCAATTCGGGATCGTGGAACACCGGATCGGCGACGATCAGCTCGCGCGGATCGACGCGGAAGATGTCGGCGAGCAGCCGGTCTGCGGTGGTGTCTGTGACCCGGAAAGCGCCGGTCGAAATGTCGATCCAGGCTAGGGCAAAGCTCCCCTGGTTCCCGGTCGCGCCGCCGCGCTCCCCGCCTCTTGCATCGCTGCTGCCCTTCACCCGTCCCAGCGCCATCAGGAAGCTCGATTCCGACGGCGCCAGCAATTTGTCCTCGGTGATGGTGCCAGGCGTCACCAGCCGCACCACATCGCGGCGCACCACCGATTTGGAGCCGCGCTTCTTGGCTTCGGCCGGATCCTCGATCTGCTCGCAGACGGCGACGCGGAAACCCTGCGCGATCAGTTTCTGCAGATAGTCGTCCGCCGCATGCACTGGCACGCCGCACATCGGGATGTCGTGTCCCTGATGCTTGCCGCGCTTGGTCAGCACGATGCCGAGCGCCCGGCTCGCCTTCTCCGCATCCTCGAAGAACAGCTCGTAGAAATCGCCCATCCGGTAGAACAGCAGCGAATCCGGGTTCGCCGCCTTGATCTCGATGAACTGCTCCATCATCGGCGTGACGCCGCCAGCGGCTGCCGGCGTGATCGCCTCGGGAGCGTCCGGTTCGTTTTGAATGTGCATGTTCATGCGCTCACGCTAGCAGATGTGGCGGCGGGGTTTAATGCCGGCCATTGGAAAAGCAGGGGAAGAACGGAGATCAACCACCATTGAACGCCATGCGTCCTTCCGACGCCAGTTCGGTAACGCTTGGCGGTTTACACGCGGCGGCGCGTAGTCTTAATTCGGAATCACACAAGGCACCCGCCTCAAGGAGGTGCCGCATGGCGAGGAAATCAAAAGCATCATGGCAAGGAAAACCGAAAACAGCGGTCCGTCCGTCAGCGCGCAGGAAGCGCTCGAATTCCACGCCATGGGGCGGCCCGGCAAGCTCGAGATCGTCGCCACCAAGCCGATGGCCACGCAGCGCGATTTGAGCCTCGCCTATTCGCCTGGCGTCGCCGTGCCGGTGCTGGCCATCGCGGAGGATCCCAGCCGCGCCTTCGACTACACGTCGCGCGGCAACATGGTCGCCGTCATCTCCAACGGCACCGCGATCCTGGGCTTGGGCAATCTCGGCGCGCTGGCCTCCAAGCCGGTCATGGAGGGAAAGGCGGTGCTGTTCAAGCGCTTCGCCGACGTCGATTCCATCGACCTCGAGGTCGACACCGAGGACGCCGACGAGTTCATCAACTGCGTGCGCTTCCTTGGGCCCTCCTTCGGCGGCATCAACCTGGAGGACATCAAGGCGCCGGAATGCTTCATCATCGAGCAGCGGTTGCGCGAGCTGATGGACATCCCGGTCTTCCACGACGACCAGCACGGCACCGCCATCATCTCGGCCGCCGGCCTGATCAACGCGCTGGAGATCACCGGCCGCGACATGAAGACCACCAGGATGGTCTGCAACGGCGCCGGTGCGGCCGGCATCGCCTGTATCGAGCTGATGAAGGCGATGGGCTTTGCGCCCGAAAACATCATCCTGTGCGACACCAAGGGCGTGGTCTTCCAGGGCCGCACCGAAGGCATGAACCAGTGGAAGTCGGCGCATGCGGTCAAGACCGATGCGCGGTCGCTGGCCGAGGCGCTGGACGGCGCCGACGTCTTCCTCGGCCTTTCCGCCAAGGGCGCGCTGACCACCGCCATGGTGCGTTCCATGGCCAAGAACCCGATCATCTTCGCCATGGCCAACCCCGATCCCGAGATCACGCCCGAGGAAGTGGCGGAGATCCGCACCGACGCCATCATGGCGACCGGGCGTTCGGATTATCCCAATCAGGTCAACAACGTGCTCGGCTTCCCCTATATTTTCCGCGGCGCGCTGGATGTGTGGGCCACCACCATCAATGACGACATGAAGATCGCCGCCGCGCGTGCGCTTGCCGACCTGGCACGCAAGGACGTGCCCGACGACGTCGCCGCAGCCTACCAGGGCAACCGGCCGAAATTCGGCCCCAACTACATCATCCCGGTGCCGTTCGATCCGCGCCTGATTTCGGCCATTCCGCTGGCCGTCGCCAGGGCGGCGATGGATTCTGGCGTCGCCCGCAAGCCGATCCTCGATCTCGACCGCTACGCGCAGGAGCTGTCGGCCCGCCGTGATCCGATCGCCTCGACCTTGCAGCGCATCTATGACCGTGTGCGCCGCCAGCCCAAGCGCATCGTCTTCGCCGAGGGCGAGGAGGAGCAAGTGATGCGCGCCGCCGTCTCCTATGTGAACCAGCGGCTCGGCACCGCCATCCTGCTCGGCCGCGACGACGTCATCAAGGAGAACGCCAGGCACGCCGGCATCGACCTCGACAAGCAGGGGCTGGAGATCATCAATGCTCGCCTGTCGCGCCGCAATTCGGTCTATACCGATTATCTCTACGAGCGCATGCAGCGCAAAGGCTTCCTGTTCCGCGACTGCCAGCGCCTGATCAACAACGACCGCAACCATTTCGCCGCCTGCATGGTGGCGCTGGGGGATGCCGACGGCATCGTCACCGGCGTCACCCGCAACTATTCCACCGCGCTCGACGATGTCAGGCGCGTCATCGACGCCAAGCCCGGCCACCGCGTCATCGGCGTGTCGATCGTTTTGGCGCGCGGCCGCACCGTGATAGTCGCCGACACCGCCGTGCACGACATGCCGAACGCCGAGCAGATCGCCGACATCGCCGAGGAGGCGGCAGGCTTTGCCCGCCGCATGGGCTATGAGCCGAGGCTCGCCATGCTCGCCTATTCCACCTTCGGCCATCCCCACGGCGAGCGCTCCGAGCGCATCCAGGAAGCCGTGCGCATCCTCGACAAGCGCCGCGTCGATTTCGAGTATGACGGCGAGATGGCCGCCGACGTCGCGCTCAACGCCCGTGCCATGGCGCAATACCCGTTCATGAGGCTGACCGGCCCGGCCAATGTGCTGATCATGCCGGCCTTCCACTCCGCCTCGATCTCCACCAAGATGCTGCAGGAGCTCGGCGGCTCGACGGTCATCGGCCCACTGCTGGTCGGGCTGAACAAGCCGGTGCAGATCGTCTCGCTGAACGCCAAGGACAGCGATATCGTCAACATGGCGGCGATCGCGGCCTACACGGCGGGGACCTGAGGAAGGTCCGCGCGTCGGATGCGAAAGCTGCGGCGGATCTGGTCGCGCTTAATCCGCGGAAAACACCCGCGCCGCCTCGACGACCTCCTTGACCTGGTCTTGCCGCAGCAGGTCGATGGGAATGCGCTCGTCGAGCAGCGCCGAGGGGCGGGTCAGCCACAGCCATGCCAGCCTCGGATTGCCGATCAACGACAGCACGTCTCGAATGCCCGCCACCGGCCTGCCGTCGACGAACTGCGCCAGGGGGAAGACATGCCGGCGGCCGCCCTTGCGCAGGGCGATGACGTCGCCGCGCCTTTGCCAGCGATGCAGCGTCGAGCGGGCGATGCGCAGGTTTTCTTCGAGATAGGTCGAACCGGCGACGCGGCCGGCCCAATCCTCGATCAGCATCGATTCGAGGTCGTCGGACTCGGAGGAGGGTGTCTGATCGGCCAGCAAAGCCATCGGCGGATTTGTGGCGCCGGCTTCGCTGCGGCGCGCGGCTTCCGCCGCCAGCGCGCGCACGAATTTCGAGGCAAGGCCGGGCAGGTCGGCATGGATCGCATCGATGGCCCGCTGGTGCTTGGGCGACAGCAAGGTTACGGCGGCAGCGACACTGCCGGCGATCTTGCCCACCGAGACCACGGTGGTTTGGTTGATAGCCTGGTCATAGTGGGCAAGCGCGCGTTCGACGTCCTCCGCGACCATCTCCGCGAAGTCGTCCTGCCCGAGACTGGCTGTCTGAAATCTGTTCATGCATCTGTCTTCTGGCCGCGTGCGCTCCTCCCTGAGCCGCGACCCGGTTGTTGAATTTCTAGTGCGGAAGACGGAAATCGCGGCGGCAACGGACGCGGCCGCCCGACAGCTTGCTTTCTTGCATCTTGGCACCCCAGCTGGTTGAGGGGCGCTCAAATGTCAGTCAAAGGGCGCCCAGATTGCGTGTAGGTGCGATGTGTGACAGCCGCGCGACGGTGAAGCTGCCGATCTCCCCCCTCGTGGGGGAGATGCCCGGCAGGGCAGAGGGGGGCGCGAAGGATCGCTAGGTTGCGGGGGTTCCCTTCCGCGTGCCCATACTCTTCGAACTGGCGCCCCGACATGACAGTACGCTCATGCCGTTCATTTCGGGCTTGGCGGCAGTGTAGAACCCTGGAGATGCCAGCGGGACAGCGCCCCCCTCTGGCCTGCCGGCCATCTCCCCCACGAGGGGGGAGATCGGCAGCTTCACCGTCCCCCTACAGCAGCCCCGCCAGCTCGGCCTCGCGACGCAGATTCTGCCTTGGCCTCGGCCCGATCTGCTGGATCACCAGGCCGGCCGCCAGTGAGCCGAGATCGCCGCAGGTCTTGAGGTCGCGGCCCTGCGTATAGCCATGCAGGAAACCCGCGGCATAGAGGTCGCCGGCGCCCGTCGTGTCGACCAGCTCCTTGATGGCGGTCGCCTGGATGACGACGGTCTCGTCGCCGCGCGCAATGACCGATCCTTTTTCCGAGCGCGTCACGGCGGCGACCTTGCAGTCCTTGCGGATCCGGGCCAGCGCCTCGTCGAAGGACGAGGTCTGGTAGAGCGACTTGATCTCGTGGCTGTTGGCGAAGACGATGTCCACGGTGCCCGAGCGCATCAGCTCGAGGAACTCGTCGCGGTAGCGGTCGACGCAGAACGAATCCGACAAGGTCATCGACACTTCACGGCCCGCCGCGTGCGCCAGCTTGGCCGTCTGCCGGATCGCCTCCTTGGCGCGCGGCGGATCCCACAGATAGCCCTCGAAATAGGTAACCTTGGCGCCCGACGCCTTGTCGGCCTCGACATCCTCCGGCCCGAGCTCGACGCAGGCGCCGAGATAGGTGTTCATCGAGCGCTCGCCGTCGGGGGTGACGAAGATCATCGAGCGCGCCGTCGGCGGCTCGCCCTGAAGCGGCTTGGTGTCGAAGGCGACGCCCTGGGCATGGATGTCATGCGCATAGATCTCACCGAGCGCGTCGTTGGAGACCTTGCCGAAGAAGGCGGCGCGGCCGCCGAAGGAGGCAACGCCGGCCGCCGTGTTGCCCGCGCTGCCGCCGGACGCCTCGATCGCCGGGCCCATGCGGCTGTAGAGCAGTTCGGCGCGGTGCGTGTCGATGAGGTTCATCGCGCCCTTGATGATGCCATTGGTCTCCAGGAATTCCTCTTCGCACTGGGCGATGATGTCGACAATCGCGTTGCCGATGCAAAGCACGTCATAGTCCGGCATCAATGTCTCCGCCAAAATCCGCGCCGGCTTCTTGCCATGCCGGCCGGGCGCGGGTCTAGCGATTTGCAACCGGTTTGCCTAGGCCATGTTCATATCGCCTGACGCCTAGGCGCTACGACAATTCGGTCGTGGCCGAAGCATTTCACCGCGGCTTTGCCTAAAAAGGGCCGTTCGATCCCGGCCCGAAGGCGGCAAACCCATGCCTGCAAGAAACGACATGAACACCGATCTGGCGCTGCTCGCCCTCCTGGCGGTGCTTTGGGGCGCCTCCTATACGTTCATCAAGATCGGCGTCGAGACGATCCCACCGGTGACGTTCATCGCCGCCCGCACCTTGATCGCGGGCGCGATCCTGCTGGCCATCATCCGCTGGCGCGGGCTCGCCATGCCGGGCGATGCAGCGAGCTGGCGTCGTTTCGCCTTCCAGGCGTGCCTCAACAGCGTCATCCCGTTCACCCTGATCGCCGCCGCCGAGCGCTCGGTGGATGCCGGCCTCGCCACCATCCTCAACGCGACGTCGCCTATCTTCACCTTCCTGTTGACCGCGCTCATCACCCGCCATGAACCGGTGACGCTGCGCAAACTGATCGGCGTCGGCGCCGGCATTGCCGGCATCTGCCTCATCGTGGGCACACAGGCGCTGGGCGGTCTCGGCCATGAACTTTGGGCGCAGCTTGCCATCGTCCTTGCAACGGTCTGCTATGCGGGGGCGGCGATCTTCGGCCGAGGCTTCAAGGGCCTCGACCCGATGCTGCCCGCCGCCGGCTCGATGCTCTGCGGCGCCGTCATCCTGGTGCCGCTCAGCCTCGCCGTCGACCAGCCCTGGACCTTGGCGCCGTCGACGGCGTCGATCCTGGCCTTGCTCGGCCTGTCGGTGTTTTCGACCGCGCTGGCCTTCGTCATCTATTTCCGCCTGATCCACACGCTGGGCTCGGTCGGCACGACCTCGCAGGCCTATCTGCGCGTGCCGATCGGCGTCGGCATCGGCGCCGTTTTCCTTGGCGAAAGCCTGGGTTCCACGGCCTGGCTCGGCATGGCCTTCGTCGTCGCCGGCGTCGCGGCCATGACCATTCCCACCCGCAAGCCGGCGCTCGCACAATAGGCAGACAGGGCAATCGCCTCAGACCACATGGCTCCGATTGTCGAGGTAGCGCCGCCCCTCATCCGCCTGCCGGCGTTCGTCACTCGAAAAGCCAAGCAGTTGGCTTTTCGTCCGCTTCGCGGACGCTCCTCAACTCCCCGTAAGTGACGGGGAGAAGGGCGCTGTCATCACTGGTTTCGCCAATCACCACGTTGCGATGGAGGCACCGGGGTTGCCGCCAGCTCCTCTCTCCCCGTTCTACGGGGAGAGATGTCCGGCAGGACAGTGAGGGGCGGCGCCGGCGCTCGCAAGAGGGGTGATGCGGAGAGTTCGAAACCTGAAACGACCGCCTTGACCCACGGCAGGCAATAGAGCTTGTGACCGGCGAACCTGCTGCCTATTCTCCCAGGGGCAATCCGTCGAAGCGAGGAAGCACCGTGATCTCCAGCGCCGCCCGCGCCGCCGCCGGCCAGCTGTTCTCGCCCGAATTGCGCGCCGTCTTCCTCAAGACGTTAGGCCTGACTGTGCTTGCTCTGGTCGGCCTGTGGTTCGGGCTGACCAGCCTCGTCGAGTGGCTGGCGCTGCCATGGCTGCACACACTCTTTCCCGGCCTGCCGTCCTGGGCCGGTTGGCTGGGCGGCATCGTCGCGGCCATCGCGCTTGCTTTCGGCATGGCGCTGCTCGTCGCGCCGGTCACGGCCGTCGTCGCCGGTCTGTTCCTCGACGATGTCGCCGAAGTGGTGGAGCGTACCGATTATCCCGGCGATCCGCCCGGCCGCGCCATGCCGGCCCTGCGCTCGCTGGTGTTGGCGATAAAGTTCTTCGGCGTCGTCGTTTTGGGCAACATCGTTGCCCTGCTGCTCCTGCTGGTGCCAGGCATCAACATCGCCGCCTTTTTCATCGTCAACGGCTACCTGCTCGGGCGCGAATTCTTCGAATTCGCCGCCATGCGTTTCCGCCCGGAAGAAGAGGCCAGGGCCTTGCGCCGGCACCATGCCGGGACGGTCTTTCTCGCCGGCCTGGTCATCGCGGCCTTCCTTACCGTGCCGCTGCTCAACCTGGTGACGCCGCTCTTCGCCGCAGCCATGATGGTGCATCTGCACAAGGCGATCTCGGCCCGGCCCGATCGGGGGAGCAAGCCGTTCCGTTGATGCGCCAGTCCCTACCGCAGCAGAAAGCCGCGCCCCAGTTCGTCGTCGGGCTCGACGATGAATTCCGCCCGGCCGCAATAGTAGGCGCGGCCGCCGACGCGGGCGATGATCGCTTCATGCGGTCCGGCTTTCGCCATCCGCGCCACCGCGCCGGAAAAGCGCGAGCCGGCGATGCTCTCGAAAGTGCGTGTCTGGCCTGTTGCGATCTCACCTTTGGCGTGCATCGCCGCCAGCCGGGCGGTCACGCCGGAACCGGTCGGCGACCGGTCGACCTGCGCCTCGGCGAAGACGCAGACGTTTTTCGTCGGCTCACCCGAAAACGTGTCCCGCCCGTCCGTCAAAATGGTGCCGTAGAGAAAGGCGAGGTCGACATGGTCGGGGTGTGACAGGGGGAATTCCTGCTTCAGCCTTTCGGTCAGCGCCGTCGCCGCATCGACGAAATCGCGCACCCGATCGCGGCCGAATTCCAATCCGAACTGGTGGCAGTCGGCCAGCGCGTAGAAGGCGCCGCCATAGGCGATGCCGAAGCCGATCGCGCCGTAGCCGGGCAGCTCGATCCTGCGGTCGCGTGCGAACAAGAAAGCCGGCACGCTGTCGAACGACACAGCACCCGCCTTGCCGTCGCGCACCTCGACCGAGGCGACGACCATGCCGCAGGGCGCCTCGATGTTGACCATCGTCACCGGTTCCCGCTTGGTCACCAGCCCTTCGTCGACGGCATAGCGGCCGAGCGCGACGATGGCGTGGCCGCACATGGTCGAATAGCCCTCATTGTGCATGAACAGCACGGCAAGGTCGGCGCCCGGCAAATCGGGCTCGACCAGCAGCGCGCCGTACATGTCGTAATGGCCGCGCGGCTCGAACATCAGGATTTTCCGGAGATGATCAAGATGGTCGCGCACATGGGCGCGCTTTTCCAGGATCGTGCCCTTCGGGATATCGGGGTAACCCCCGGTGACGATCCTCAGCGGCTCGCCGCCGGTGTGCATGTCGACGACGGTCAGCGTCATGTGTTCGGCCCGCTTATCCCGATTTGCCAAACAGCGCCTGCAACTTGCCGAAGGGCATGGCGGCGCGGGCGAAGCCGAACGTGCCGTCCTGCTGGATCTCGCGCGCCGCCGTTTCCAGCATGCCATAGGCGAAGTTGGTGAGCCACGGCCCAAGCGAAACGCGCTTTGCCCCGGCCGCGGTCAGATCGGCAATGGTGAAGTCGGGCCTTGCCATGACGTTGACCGGCTTGCTCACCGCCGAGCAGACCGTGCGCACCATCTCGACGTCGCCGATGCCCGGCGCGTAGAGCACGTCGGCGCCCGCCTTCTCGAATGCCTGCAGCCGCTTGATGGTGTCGTCGAGGTCGGACTTGCCCCAGAGGAAGTTCTCCGCCCGCGCGGTGAAGACGAAATCGCGTTTCAGCGCGCGGGCCGCTTCCGCCGCCGCCGCGACGCGCTCCACCGCGTGCGAAAAATCATAGATCGGCTTGTTCGGGTCGCCGGTGTGGTCCTCGATCGAGCAGCCGGCAAGGCCGGCGGCTTCAGCCGCGAAGATGGTTTCGGCGGCCTGCTCGGCGCTGTCGCCCTTGCCGCGTTCGAGGTCGGCCGAAACCGGCAGCTCGGTTGCCGCCGTCACCTCGCGGCAATGATGGATCATCTGGTCGAAGGTCACCGCGCCGTCCGGCAGGCCGCGCGAGAAGGCGAAACCGGCGCTGGTCGTCGCCAGCGCCTTGAAACCGAAGGATCCAAGCAGCTTCGTCGTGCCGACGTCCCACGGGTTGGGCATGACGAAGGTCGAGGCATGCAGGTCGCGAAAGATCTTGCCCTTGTCCATGGAAGTTCCCCCATCGTGTTGAGTGCGATGGCGCGGATTTTAGCTTGCCCGCCTTGCCCGGGCAAACGAATGCGGTTGGCTCAGAAGCGTTTCGCGTTCTCTGCTGACAATTCGTCCGGCGCGTCCCTGCAACCCCGTCAAAACCGGCGCCGATCAGTGGATCGGCACCAGTCCGGCCAGTGTGCGCATGTCGTCGAACAGGATGCCGCCGGCTCGCATCAAGCCGTCACGGTCGCTGTAGGGATCGCCATGATAGGAAAATACCCGCATGCCGGCGGCGATGCCGGCCTGCGTGCCGGCGACGCTGTCCTCAATGACGATGCAGTCGGCAGGCGCAAAGCCCATCGTCTTGGCCGCATGCAGGAACAGGTCCGGAAACGGCTTGCCGCGCGCGACCATGGTCGAGGAAAACATCGCATGTTCGAACAGCGGCAGCAGGCCGGTCTGGCCAAGCGTGATGTGCATTTTCGACACCCTGGCCGAGGTGGCGACGCAATAGGCGATGCCGGCCGCGCGGACAGCCTCGACGAACTCCCGGACATAGGGAATCGCCTCGACCCCATGGGCGAACAGGTCCGGCAGCCCTGCATTCCAGCGCTCGACGAAGTCGGCGCCGAGCCTGACGCTGGTCTCTTCTTCGATCTGCTTCTGCACCGAGACCATGCTGCGGCCGGAGAAGTTCTTGCGGCAATGTTCAAAGCTGGTGGGATACCCGGCTTCGCTCAGCCATTCGGCGAGACGCCGGTTGGCCAGGTTCTCGGTATCGACCAGAATTCCGTCGCAGTCGAAGATGACAAGTTTCGGTATGTTCATCAGGCCGTGCCGGTCGAGCCGAACCCGCCCGAACCGCGCGCCGTGCCGCCGGCCAGGGCGCGCTCTTCGACGCCCGCCTGCGTCACCGCGGCGAACACGATCTGGGCAATGCGCATGCCGCGCGTCACCGCAAAATCCTCGTCGCCGAGATTGACCAGCAGCACTTTCACCTCGCCGCGATAGTCGCTGTCGATTGTGCCCGGCGTGTTGAGGACGGTCAGCCCGTGTTTGAAGGCAAGGCCGGAGCGCGGCCGCACCTGGCCTTCCATGCCTTCGGGAATTTTCAGGATCAGTCCGGTCGGCACCAGCGCACGTTTTCCCGGCAGGATCAGCAGCGGCCGATCGTCGGGCACCGCCGCGCGCAGGTCCATGCCGGCGGCGCCGGGGCTTTCATAGGCAGGGAGGGGGAGTCCTTCCGCATGCGGTAACCTTACGAAGCCGACGGTCGGACCGATGACGGAGGAATTTTGGATGGCTGCGCGCATAAAATCGATCCTATCGGCGCGATTGCCGATTCGGTCAATTCGCCCTCGACCCTATCAACGGCTTTCTTTCGGGCATCACTATGGCCGGAGCCAATCCTTAGCGCACTTCCATCGGCACCACTGTGGTCTCCTTGATCTCCTCCATCACGAAGGACGCCGAAACGTCCGACAGCGCCACCTTGGCGATCAGCCGCTGGTAGAGCCGGTCATAGGCCTTCACGTCGGCGACGCGGGCGCGCAAGACATAGTCGAGGTCGCCGGACATGCGGTAGACTCCGGTGATCTCGGAAAAGCCTGTCACCGCCGCCCGGAATTTCTGCAACCACTCGGGATCATGATTTGAGGTCCGGACCAGGATGAACACGGAGAGGCCGAGCCCGAGCTTCTCGGCATCGACCAACGCCACCCGGCCAGTGATGACGCCATCCTCCTCCAGCCGCTTGACGCGCCGCCAGCAGGCGTTGCGCGACAAGGCTACCCGTTCGGACAGCTGATCGACCGACAACGTGCCGTCGCGTTGCAATTCGGCGAGCAATTTCCGATCGATTTCGTCGATTTCGATGGCCATGTGGGATGTTTGTCCCACGAACAAGCAAAATACAAGGACATTTTGAGACCGATGAACCGACGAACCGTGCCAGGATACCCCATATCAGGAACTTTAAGCGCTGAAGGGGAAGCAGCATGTCGGTCGCAAGGATTTTCACCTCCCATCCGGCCAAGGTCGGCGAAACCTATTTCGGTCACATGGCCTTTGCCGCCTGGTTTTCCTCGCGCCTGCTGACGGCCGCCGGGGCCGCCCTCGTTCACGCTTTCTTGCCATTTCTGTTCGAGACTACCGCCAGCCGAATCGTCCGCGAACTTTACGAGCGGACGCACAACAGAGGTTCGCACGCGGTCAAGGAGCCCAAGGCCCTTCCGGACCGCGCCTAGGAACGGACGAAGCGATGTGCCGGTGGGCGGCCTATCTCGGTGAAGCGGTCTTCCTCGAAAACATCCTCACGGCGCCCTGCCACTCGCTGATCGCCCAGAGCCATTGCGCCGAGGAAGCCAAGTCGCCGACCAATGGCGATGGTTTCGGCCTTGCCTGGTATGGCGACCGGCCCGAGCCCGGCCTCTACCGCGACATCCTGCCGGCCTGGTCCGATCCCAATCTGAAGAGCTTGTGCCGACAGATCAAATCCGGATTGTTTCTCGCCCATGTGCGCGCCTCGACCGGCGGCGCCACCAGCCGCATGAATTGCCATCCCTTCATCTCGGGCCCTTGGTCGTTCATGCACAACGGCCAGATCGGCGGCTTCGAGAAGATCCGCCGCGCGCTGGAAAATTCGCTGTCCGACGCCGTCTTCGACCAGCGCGAGGGCACCACCGATTCCGAGCTGTTTTTTCTCCTGATGATCGACGAAGGGTTGGCCGCCGATCCGAAAGGCGCCGTCGCCCGTGCCACCAGCCGCGTGCTGGAGGCTTCGCGGCGTGCCGGCATCGAGCCGGCGCTGAAGCTGACGGCCGCCTTTTCCGACGGGCAGGCGCTCCACGCGGTCCGCTACGCCACGGATGACCACGCGCCCACCCTCTATACCGCCGCCAAGGGCGGCGGCCGCTGCATCGTCTCCGAACCCTTCGACCGTGAAGGCGGCGACTGGCAGGCGATCCCGCCATCGAGCTTCGTCACCATGACCAGGGATGGCGTGAATATTCAGCCGTTTGCGCCGGCCCCGGCGAAGCTGGCGCTGGCCGGGTAGCCTCCTCGCGGCGCGAATTGCCGTAGAGAGCCGTCCACCAAGCTATTGAGCGAACCGACCCAATCCATAGGACGCCAGCAGCGGATCGCGCTCGCCGTCGAGGATTTCGCGCGCCGCGAACAAGCCGACCGCCGGCGCCAGCGTGATGCCGGAATGCGTGACCGCGATGTAGAGGCCGTCCATGCCCTCGGCGCGGCCGATGATCGGGAAGCCGTCGATCGGCGTCGGCCGGTAACCGACCGTATGGAAATCGAGTTCCAGGCCATCGCCGCCGCGCAGCATGGCTTGCACCGCCGCAAACAGCTCGCGCGCCGTCGCCGCCGCATCCATCCCCGGGTCGGCACCGCCAAAATCAGACCCGGCGATGATGCGGCCTTGCGCCGTCTGGCGCATGTGCAGCCGCTCGGCCAGCACCAGACCGTTGAGCAATTTTCTGTAAGGTCGCGAATGGACGATCAGGCCGGGCGGCATTTCGATCGGTAGCCTTATGCCGGCCGTCGCGGCAATCTCCGGCGAGCCGACGCCGGCCGCGATCACCACCTCGTCGGCTGCAAACAGCCCATGCGACGTGTCCACGCCCGTCGTCCTGCCGCCGGTTTGGACCAACGCCGTAACCGTGCTGGAGACGAAGCGCGCACCGCGCCGTTCGGCGTCGGCCAGCAGCGCGTTCGTCGCTGCGACCGGCTCGGCGACACCCTCCTCGGCGACATGTAAGGCAAAGTCGGGAAGCCCGGCGAGATTGGGCTCGATGCCGACCGCGCCGGCGCGGTCGACCCGCCTGATGCCATAACCCCAGGACGAATGCTCCGCCGCATAGGCCTCCAATTTGTCCGCCGGCAAGTCCCAGCACAGCCCGCCGCACCAGGCGAGCGGAAGGCCGGGCAGGTCCTGCGCCAGCCGCGACCATTCCGCCATGGAGCGGATGCGCAGCCGGAAATACGGTTCCGGATTGCCCCAGCTGGCATTTATCCAGGCAAACGAGTTCGGCGTCGCCACGCCGCCGGCAGCGCTGTCGGCAATGACCGTCACCTGCGCGCCCGCCTTGGCCAGGTGCCAGGCGATCGAGGCGCCGATGATGCCGGCGCCGATGACGATCACTTTCTTGCTCATGCAGGATCTCCATCGAACAGGTCTTCTGATGCCATCGCGTCTTCCCTATCTCAAGAGCCGGCGGACCGATCCGGGCAAATCTGTTCGACAGGCCGGGAAAGCGCTGCTAGAAGCCCGCGCCACAGACAGGATTTCATAAATTGGCTGAAGACATCGAACAGGCGGTATCGCGCCGCCGTACTTTCGCTATCATCGCCCACCCGGACGCCGGCAAGACGACGCTCACCGAAAAGCTGCTGCTGTTCGGTGGCGCCATCCAGCTTGCCGGTGAGGTCAAGGCCAAGAAGGACCGCATCCAGACCCGGTCGGACTGGATGAAGATCGAGCGCGAACGCGGCATTTCGGTCGTCACCTCGGTGATGACGTTCGAGTATGAGGACAACGTCTTCAATCTGCTCGACACGCCCGGCCACGAGGATTTCGCCGACGACACCTACCGCACGCTGTCGGCGGTCGACTCGGCGGTCATGGTCATCGACGCCGCCAAGGGCATCGAGCCGCGCACGCTGAAGCTGTTCGAGGTCTGTCGGCTGCGCGACATCCCGATCATCACCTTCGTCAACAAGATGGACCGCGAGAGCCGCGATCCCTTCGAGATACTGGACGAAATCGAGCAGAAGCTGGCGCTCGATACCGCGCCCATCACCTGGCCGATCGGCCGCGGCAGGACGTTTTCGGGCACTTACCACCTGGCGCTGAACGCCGTGCGCAAGGGCGATGACGAGAAGGAACGCACTCCGGTCAACGGTCCCGATTCCAACCGCGTCGCCGGCCTGTTGCCGGAAAACGAGCGCGAGGCCTTCATCGAGGAGCTGGAACTCGCGCGCGAAGCCTGCCGTCCGCTCGACATCGACGCCTTTCGCGAGGGCCATCTGACGCCGGTCTATTTCGGCTCGGCGCTGCGCAATTACGGCGTGCGCGACCTGATCGAGGCGCTCGGCGCTTTCGGGCCGCCGCCGCGCGCGCAGGATGCCGACACCCGGATGGTGGAGGCGACCGAGGACAAGATGACCTCCTTCGTTTTCAAGATCCAGGCCAATATGGATCCCAACCACCGCGACCGCATCGCCTTCGTGCGCGTCTGCTCGGGCAAGCTCGAGCGCGGCATGAAGGCCAAGCTGGTGCGCACCGGCAAGCCGATGAGCCTGTCTGCGCCGCAATTCTTCTTCGCCCGCACCCGCGTCACCGCCGACGAGGCCTTTGCCGGCGACGTCGTCGGCATCCCCAACCACGGCACGCTGCGCATCGGCGACACGCTGACCGAGGGTGAGGAAATCCTGTTCCGCGGCGTGCCGAACTTCGCCCCGGAAATCCTGCGTCGTGTGCGCCTCGGTGATGCGATGAAGGCCAAGAAGCTGAAGGAGGCGCTGCACCAGATGGCGGAGGAGGGCGTCGTGCAGCTGTTTTCGCCCGAGGACGGCTCGCCGGCCATCGTCGGCGTCGTCGGTGCGCTGCAGCTCGACGTGCTGAAGGAGCGGCTGAACTTCGAATACACGCTGCCGGTCGAATTCGAGATGTCGCGTTTTTCGGTCTGCCGCTGGATATCGGCTGACGACAAGACGGAAGTGCAGCGCTTCATCGAAGCCCATCGCGGCGACATTGCCCGCGATCTCGACAACGACCCGGTGTTCCTCGCCCAGCACGCCTTCTCGCTGAACTACGAAGCCGAGCGCTGGAAGGCGATCCGCTTCGCCACGATCAAGGACTACCAGGTCCGCGACAAGGCGGCTTGAGGGGCGGTCTTCCCTTCTCCCCGTTCACGGGAGAAGGCCCGAAGGGCGGATGAGGGGCAGCGCCGGCCTCAAAAATCAATGGACAGCCCTGCCCTTCGCAGGCTCAGGGCGTTCGAAGCTCGGAAAAGCCAATCAATTGGCTTTCCGTCCGCTTACGCGGACCACTTCTCACCCCTTCGCCGCCTCTTCGAGCTTGGCGATGTCGATCTTGCCCATCTTCATCATCGCACTCATCACCCGGCCGGCCTTTTCCCGGTCCGGATCCTGGAGCAGGCGCGGCAGCTGTTCCGGCACCACCTGCCAGGAGACGCCGAACTTGTCCTTCAGCCAGCTGCAGGGGCCGGGCTCGCCGCCCTCGGTGAGCCTCTCCCAGAAATAGTCGACCTCTTCCTGCGTCTTGCAGTCGATCGACTGCGACATCGCCTCGTTGAACTTGAATTGCGGTCCGCCGTTGAGCGCCTGGAACGGCACGCCGTCGAGCTCGAACGTGGTCAGCAGCACTTTGCCTTCATCGGCGTGGCCCTTGGGCCAACGCATGACGCTCAGCACCTTCGAATTCTTGAAGATGGAGACATAGTGGTTCATCGCCTCTTCGGCCTGTCCATCGAACCACAGGCAGGTGGTGATCTTTTGCATGTCGTGCTCCTCGGTTGCTTCTTGCTGCTACAATGGAACGGCCGTCTGAGAAAATGGTCCCACTCCCTTGCCGTTGATCCAAGGACGGGCGCCCGGTAGGCGATCCGACACGGGAGGCCATCTTTTTTCGCAAACTCTGAATTTTTCTGGAGAATCTGGCGCATTGCAAAAATGTGGCCAGACAATAATTGCCGGTCTATAACGCCTGCGATCCATATTCAGGGCCGCGACGCTCCGCATCGGGCGCAGCCAGCCAGCTAAGGAAAGTTCATGCCTGCCTATCGCTCCCGCACCACCACCCATGGCCGCAACATGGCCGGCGCCCGCGGCCTCTGGCGCGCCACCGGCATGAAGGACAGCGATTTCGGCAAGCCGATCATCGCCGTGGTCAACTCCTTTACCCAGTTCGTGCCGGGCCACGTCCACCTGAAGGATCTCGGCCAGCTGGTCGCGCGCGAGATCGAGAAGGCCGGCGGCGTCGCCAAGGAATTCAACACCATCGCCGTCGATGACGGCATCGCCATGGGCCATGACGGCATGCTCTATTCGCTGCCGTCGCGCGAACTGATCGCCGATTCCGTCGAGTACATGGTCAACGCCCACTGCGCCGACGCCATGGTCTGTATCTCCAATTGCGACAAGATCACGCCCGGCATGCTGATGGCCTCGCTGCGCCTCAACATCCCGACCGTCTTCGTCTCCGGCGGGCCGATGGAAGCGGGCAAGGTGGTGCTCGCCGGAAAGGCGCAGGCGCTCGACTTGGTCGACGCCATGGTCGCCGCCGCCGACGACAAGATCTCCGACGAAGACGTCAAGGTCATCGAGCGCTCCGCCTGCCCGACCTGCGGTTCCTGCTCGGGCATGTTCACCGCCAATTCGATGAACTGCCTGACCGAAGCGCTCGGCCTGTCGCTGCCGGGCAACGGTTCGACACTGGCGACGCACGCCGACCGCAAGCGGCTGTTCGTCGAGGCCGGACACTTGATCGTCGATCTCGCCCAACGCTATTACGAGCAGGACGACGAGACGGCGCTGCCGCGCAGCATCGCTTCAAAGGGCGCGTTCGAGAACGCCATGACGCTCGACATCGCGATGGGTGGCTCGACCAACACCGTGCTGCACATCCTGGCCGCGGCGCATGAGGGTGAGGTCGACTTCACCATGGAGGATATCGACCGGCTGTCGCGGCGGGTGCCCGTGCTGTGCAAGGTGGCGCCGGCCAAGTCCGACGTGCACATGGAGGACGTCCACCGCGCCGGCGGCATCATGGCGATCCTCGGCCAGCTCGACCAAGCCGGACTGATCAACCGCGACCTGCCGACCGTGCACACATCAAGCCTCGGCGAGGCGCTCGATCATTGGGATATTTCGCGCACCTCAAGCCAGAACGTGCGAGATTTCTTCCTCGCCGCGCCCGGCGGCGTGCCGACGCAGGTCGCCTTCAGCCAGGATCGTCGCTGGGACGAGCTCGATCTGGACCGCGAGACGGGCGTTATCCGCTCGGCGAAGACGCCTTTTTCCAAAGACGGCGGCCTTGCCGTGCTCAAGGGCAACCTGGCGCTCGACGGCTGCATCGTGAAGACGGCCGGCGTCGACGAGTCGATCCTGAAATTCACCGGCCCGGCGCGGGTGTTCGAAAGCCAGGATGCCTCGGTCAAGGCGATCCTGTCGAATGAGATCAAGGCCGGCGACGTCGTCGTCATCCGCTATGAAGGACCGCGCGGCGGCCCCGGCATGCAGGAAATGCTCTATCCGACCAGCTATTTGAAATCGAAGGGCTTGGGCAAGGCTTGCGCGCTGATCACCGACGGGCGCTTCTCCGGCGGCACGTCGGGGCTCTCGATCGGCCATGTCTCGCCCGAAGCCGCCGAAGGCGGCACGATCGGGCTGGTGCGGGAAGGCGACACGATCGAGATCGACATCCCCAACCGCTCGATCCGCCTCGCCGTGAGCGATGAGGAGCTCGCCAGCCGCCGGGCGGCAATGGCGGCCAAGGGCGCTCTGGCGTGGAAGCCCGAAGAGAAGCGTAAGCGCAAGGTGACGACCGCATTGCGCGCCTACGCCGCCTTCGCCACCAGCGCCGACAAGGGTGCGGTGAGGCACGTTCCGGAGTAGCGCTCGAATCGGCCAGGTTCGTGCTGCCCCTCATTGTCCTGCCGGACATTTCTCCCCGTAAGTGACGGGGAGAAAGGGCTATAACCAAAGATTTCGCCAATTGTAGACGTTGCAAAAATGGCGGCGAGGTCGCAGCATCTCCCTTCTCCCCGTCTCTATACGGGGAGAAGATGCCGGCAGGCGGATGAGAGGCGGCGCCACGTGGCAAGATTTTTCGCCCGCCGCGATCACGGCGGCAGCCGACAGGTGCTGATTCTTCGGGGACGACACAGATGGATTTCGACCTTATCGTTCGCGGCGGCACATTGCCTGACGGCAGGGTTGCCGACATCGGCATCGTCGGCGAGACGATCGCGACGATCGAGCCGAAGCTCGATGGCAACGCCGGCACGACGATCGACGCGCGGGGCAATCTGGTCTCTGCGCCGTTAGTCGACCCGCACTTCCATATGGATGCGACGCTCTCCTACGGCATTCCGCGGATAAACGCCTCGGGCACGCTGCTCGAAGGCATTGCTCTGTGGGGCGAACTGAAGCCGCTCCTGACGCATGAGGCGGTGCGCGATCGCGCGCTCGCCTATTGCGACTGGGCGGTGTCGATGGGATTGCTCGCCATCCGCACCCATGTCGACGTTTGCGACGACAGGCTGCTGGCGGTCGAGGCGCTGCTCGATGTCAAGAAGACGGTGGCGCCCTATATCGACCTGCAATTGGTCGCCTTTCCACAGGATGGGCTCTACCGCTCGCCCGGTGCACGGGAAAACACCATCCGCGCGCTGGATCTGGGCGTCGATGTCGTCGGCGGCATTCCCCATTTCGAGCGCACCATGGCCGACGGCACGCGCTCGGTGACCGAGCTTTGCGAGATCGCGGCAGAACGCGGCCTGATGGTGGACCTGCATTGCGACGAGACCGACGACCCGCTGTCGCGCCACATCGAGCAACTGGCCTATGAGACGCAGCGTCTCGGCCTTCAGGGCAAGGTGGCCGGCTCGCATCTCACCTCGATGCATTCGATGGACAATTACTACGTCTCGAAACTCCTGCCGCTGATCGCCGAGGCGGGCGTCTCCGCCATCCCCAATCCTCTGATCAACATCATGCTGCAGGGGCGCCACGACACGTTTCCCAAGCGCCGCGGCATGACCCGGGTCAAGGAGATGCTGGCGCTGGGCATCCGCGTCGGCTGGGGCCAGGATTGCGTGCTCGATCCCTGGTATTCGCTGGGCTCCGCCGACATGCTCGACGTCGCCTTCATGGGGCTTCACGTCGCCCAGATGTCGAGCCCGGCCGACATGGCGCACTGTTTCGACATGGTCACCAACGTCAATGCCGCCATCATGGGGCTCGATCATCTGGGCCTCGCCGTCGGCAAGCGCGCCAGCCTGGTCGTCCTCGACGCCGGCAATCCGGTCGAGGCCATTCGCCTGCGCCCCGAACGCATTTGCGTCATCGCCAGGGGCAAAGTGGTGGCGGAACGAACCAGGCAGGACACCAGGCTTGCCATCCCCGGCAGGCCGGCATTGGTGAACCGGCGGCACGTATCGTCCTAGACCCAGCCGATTTCCGGCGCTGGCCTTGCCGATTCCCGGATTTCTCCTCGTCAAAACGGCCGCTTCCGTCTACGACGCGGCCTGGACAGGCAAGGGATCGGCATGACGCAACCCGTGGCGCAGAATACCACAATCAGGAACGTGCTTCTGGCCGGCATTCTGCTGATGCTGGCCGGCGACTTCCTGTTTGCGCTCAACGACGCCATGGGCAAATGGCTGGTCGCCAGCTTTTCCGTCGGCCAGGTGGTTCTGATCAGGTCGATCGGCGCGTTTTTCGTGCTCGGTCCGATGATCGCCCACCAGGGCGCCGCCAAGCTGTTCCGCATGGAAAGGCCCGAATTGCAGGTCCTGCGCGTCATCATGACCACGCTCGATACCGGGCTCTTCTATGCCGCCGTCGTCTATCTGCCGCTTGCGGATGTGATGAGCTTCTATATGGCCGGGCCGATCTATGTGGCGGCACTCTCGCATCTCCTGCTTGGCGAGAAGGTCGGCTGGCGCCGCTGGATGGCGATCCTGCTCGGCTTCTGCGGCGTGCTGATCATGCTCAAGCCCTCCTCGGCGGCTTTCTCGCTGTCGTCGGGCTTCGCGCTGGCGGGCAGCATTGCCTTCGCTTTCGCCATCATCCTCAACCGGCGCTTGCGCGGCACCAGCGACACCAATCTGGTGACATGGCAGACCATCGGCACGCTGCTGGTCGGCGGCGCCCTGACCATCGGCGCCTGGCACACGCCGTCGGCGCTCGATTTCGGCGCCATGCTGCTGCTCGGCATCGTCTCCTGCGGTGCCCATCTGATGATCACGCGGGCGCTCAAGCTGGCCCCGGCCTCGACGCTGGCGCCGCTGCACTACACGCTGCTTCTATGGGCGGTGGTCTTCGGGCTGGCGTTCTTCGGCGACGTTCCCGGCCCGCGCATCCTCATCGGCTCGGTCATCGTCGTGCTGGCCGGCTTGTTCATCTTCCATCGCCAGAAGGTGGTCGACACGACGGTGCCGCCTGAAAACGTGCCGAAGGGCGTGAATTAGCCCTCGCGGATCGCCGCCAGGTGCCGTGAAAATTCCGGCGTCTCCATCAGCGCCTTGCAGCGCGCGAAGCGGCCGTCGGCATAGGCCCGAAAATCGTCGACGGGATTGTCGTTGGCGAGCTGGATCAGTCCCCACAGTGTCCACAACAGGTCGCACATCCCCTTGTAGATGACGATGCGGCCGCGCTCCGCCGGTTTCGCCTCGCCGCCGAAATAGGCGCGCATCATCTCCTCGTCCTGCGCGGCATCGAACTTGCCTTCGACGGAGAGGTCGCCAAGATCCCAGAGCGGATCGTTCATTCCTGAATATTCCCAGTCGACGATCCACATCCTGTCACCCGCATCGATAAAATTCTCGCACAGCGGGTCGCAATGACAGGCGACGACGGGCAGCGGGTGGGCCGACAGCGCCGCGCGCACGCCACCGGCCTCGCGCACCACGTCGTGATAGCCGGCGGGCAGGGCGACCTCCTTGGTCGACAGCACCTTCAGATAGTCATCGATCATCGCGAACAGTTCGAAACGGAACGGAAACACCGCACCGGACGAATGCAGCTTGCGGAAGGCCGCTCCCGCACGCGCCGGGCTGCCCGGCCGAAGCCTGAATTTTTCCGGCGACATGGTTACGGCACCGGCGATGAAGCGCGTCACCATCACGCCGGTGCCCGGATCGACATGCAGCACCTCGGGGCTGACGCCTGCCTTAGCCGCCTCGCGCGCCGCCACCGCCTCATTGGCGCGGTTGATATATTCCTCGGTGCCTTTGCCTGGAATGCGCAGGCAGAAGTCCCCGGCCTTGAAAACCAGGTTGGTGAGGCCGCCAAGCCGTTCCAGCGTCCCGTTATAGCCGGCCAGCATGGGAATGGCGGCAAGTTTTGTCCGTGCCTCGTCCATTGTCATGCCCGCTCCCCCGCTGTTATTTGTCGCAGAGACGGTTCCACAAAATTCGTGCTTTGGCTATCATCCGTGCGAGACCAATTTAGGGCATGGCGGACAGGACGAAAGTGACCGACAGCAAGCATAAGGGCGCGCTTGGCGCTGCCTACGCGGCCAAGCGCCCGGAAGACATGGCGGCGCTCTATGACCGTTGGTCGCAGACCTACGACAGCGACATGTCGGCCGCCGGCTATCGCCATCCCACCATCTGCCTGGCCTTGCTGGCAAGGCATCTGCCGCGTGGCTCGGCACCGCTGCTCGATGCCGGGGCCGGCACCGGGCTCATCGGCGAATGGCTCGACATTGCCGGCTATCCCGAGGTCGAGGCGCTCGACATCTCGCAAGGCATGCTGGATCAGGCAGAGCGCAAGGGCGTCTATTCGGCCCTGCATTGCCTGGCGCTTGGCGGGCCGCTGCCCTTTGCCGACAATGCCTATGCCGGGGTGATCTCGGCCGGCGTCTTTACCTCGGGCCATGTCGGTGCCGAAGGGCTGGACGAACTGATCCGCATCTGCCGGCCGGGCGGCGTGATCGTGCTGACGGTCAAGAACACGATCTGGGATCTGGGCTTTAACGCGCGGGTCGCGGAGCTGGAGGCGCAGGGGCTGGTCACCCGCATCGAGGAAACGCGCCCGTACGTCTCGATGCCGGGCGAGGCCGACACGGTGCCCAGCCGCTGCCTCGCCTTGCGTGTGAACTGATCAGGCTTTGATCCTGTTCCCGGCCGGATCATACATCGGCTCGAGATGGATCTTTGCCGGCGTGCGCTGCATCGCCACGACCAGCTCATAGCGGCCCGAGGCGAGAAAATCGTCGCTCACGCCGTCGGCATTGCGCACATAGCCATAGCCGATGTTCTTCTCCACGGTGTAGCCATAGCCGCCGCTGCTGAGATAGCCGACCGGCTCGCCATTGCGCAGGATCGTCTCGCGCCCGACGAGCACGATGTCCTGATCGTCGACCGTGAAGCCGGCGAAACGCTTCTTCAATGGCCCGCCAGTGATTTTCTCCAAGGCGCGCCGCCCTACGAAATCCGTGTTCTTGCGAAGCTTCACCGCCCAGCCGAGGCCGGCTTCCAGCGGCGTGTCGTTGGGGGTGATATCGGAGCCCCAGGCGCGATAGCCCTTTTCCAGTCGCAGCGATTCCAGGGCCCGGTAGCCGACCGGGCGGATATCATGTTGCTTGCCTGCCGACATCAACGCGTCGAAGATCTCGCCGGTTGCGGAGATCGGCACGTGCAGCTCCCAGCCGAGTTCCCCGACATAGGTGACGCGCAACGCCCGCACGGTGTGGCCGGCAACGATAATCTCGCGGGCATGGCCGAATGGGAAACCGCTGTTGGAAACGTCGGCATCGGTCACGCCGGCCAGCACTTCGCGGGCGCGCGGTCCCATCAGCGACAGCGTGCCGAAATCCTCGGTGACGTCGGTGAGCATGATATCGAGCTCCTTTTCGACATGGTCGCTGATCCAGGACAGGTCATGGGTGCGGAAGCCCGTGCCGGTGACGATATAGAACCTGTCCTCGCCGAACCGCGACACGGTGAGATCGGCCTCTATGCCGCCGCGCGTGTTGAGAAGCTGCGTATAGGTCAGCCGGCCGGCCGGCTTGTTGACGTCGTTGGCGCAGATCCAGTCCAGCGCCTTCGGCGCGTCGGGCCCGGTCAGCTCGTATTTGGCGAAGGACGACTGGTCGAAGATGCCGACCTTCTCGCGCACATGGCGATGTTCGTCGCCGACGGCTGAAAACCAATTCTGCCGGCCCATGGAATAGACGTCACGCGGCTCGACGCCTTCGGGGGCGAACCAGTTCGGCCGCTCCCAGCCGAGCTTCGAACCGAACACGGCGCGATGCTGTTTCAGCCTGTTGTACAGCGGCGAAACGATGCGCGGCCTGCCGGAAAGATACTCCTCATGCGGAAAGCCGATCGTGTAGTGCTTGCCATAGGCTTCCAGCGTGCGCTCGCGGACCCAGTGCCGGTCGCGGTGCAGGCTGGAAAAGCGCCTGATGTCGACGACCCACAGATCGAACGGCGCCTCGCCATCGACCACCCATTGCGCCAGCACCCAGCCGGCGCCGCCGCCCGAAGCGATGCCGAAGGCGTTGAAGCCGGCGCCGACGAACATGTTGGCGCATTCGGGCGCCACGCCGAGGATAAAATTGCCGTCCGGCGTGAAACTCTCGGCCCCGTTGATCATCTGCTTGACACCGACGGTTTCCAGCGCCGGCACGCGCGCGATCGCCTGGCTCATATGCTGTTCGAAATGATCATAGTCGTCGTCGAACAGCCGGAACTCCCAGTCATTGGGCACGTCGCCTCCGGGGAGATCAGTCGTCCAGGCCTGCGGGTTTGGCTCATAGCCGCCCATCACCAGCCCGCCGACCTCTTCCTTGAAATAGGTGCGCCGGTCCGGGTCGCGGATGGTCGGGACATCGGTCGCTAGCCCGTCGATCTTCTCGGTGACGATAAACTGGTGCTTCACCGGCTGCAGCGGCACGTTGATGCCGGCCATGGCGCCAACCTGCCGTGCCCATTGTCCTGCGCAGTTCACCACCTTGTCGCAGGCGATGTCGCCCATGTTGGTCTTCACCGCAATGATGCGGCCGCCTTTGATCTCGAAGCCGGTGACGCGCACTTCCTCGTAAAGCCTTGCGCCATGCATGCGCGCGCCCTTGGCCAGCGACTGGGTGACGTCGGATGGGCTCGCCTGACCGTCGGTCGGCAGCCAGGAAGCGCCGACGAGATCGCCGGTTTCCATCAGCGGCCACATGTTCTTGACCTCCGCCGGCGACAGCAACTGCATGTCCATGCCAAAGCTCTTCGCTGTCGTCGCCAGCCTCTCGTACTCGGTCCAGCGGTCGGCATTGGTGGCAAGGCGCAGGCACCCGCTCATCTTCCAGCCGGTGGCAAGGCCGGTCTCGGCCTCCAGGCCCTTGTAGAGGTTGACCGAATATTTGAGCACGCGGGTGATCGAGGCCGACGAGCGCAGCTGCCCGACCAGGCCGGCGGCGTGCCAGGTCGAGCCCGAGGTCAGCTTGCCCTGTTCGAGCAGCACCACATCTGCCTTGTGGTCGCGGGCCAGATGGTAGGCCGTCGAGCAGCCGATAATGCCGCCGCCGATGACGACGATCGCTGCCTGGGTTGGCAAGGTCATGAATTCAGGTCCCGTATTTTGTCCGGTAGTTTTCCAGCGCGGCATCGAGCCGCGTCAGGTTCTCTTCCGTGTAGGCGACGTAGTCGATGCCGGGCACGTCGAGGTAGAGTTCCGAAACCATGCTCCACATCGCCTCGCGCAGCAGCGAGGCGCATTGCATGGCCGCATGCGAGCGGCGGATCGCCTCGTCCGGCTCCTTCATGAAATAAGCGGTCAGGAAGGCGAAGGATTCCTCGTCGCTCATGCCGGCGTTCGAGGCGACGCCGGCAAGGTCGAACATCGCGGTATTGAAGCCGGCATATTCGAAGTCGATCAGCCATAGCCTGCTGCCGTCGTCGAGAATATTCGCCGGCAAAAGATCATTGTGGCCGAACACGATCGGCAGCAGTTTCTGGGCGCGTTCGAGCTCGTCGGCCAGCATCAGCAGACGCGGCAGGTCGCTCGCCTTGCGGCTGCCGGCGTCCTCCAGCGTGCGCGCATAGTCGCGGATGACGTGGAACACCCAGAACATGAAGCCGGCACCGGAGACGTGGTTGGGCATCTCACGGTGGAAGCCGCGCATCAGGGCGGCGACACGGCCGAGATTGGCGCGCACGTCCTCAGCCAGACAGGTCTTGGCGCCGAGATACTCCGTCACGAGAATGCCGGGTTCGGCATGGCGGACCGCCGGCGCGAAACCGGCGGCATGCGCGGCGCGTGCGGTCATCACCTCACGCTCGCGAAAGACGTGGTGGAAGGGATAGTCCCTGCCGAAACGCACGACATGCCTCCCGGCCGCGTCCTTAACCCGATAATTGGCATTGCTCAGCCCGCCGGGCAGCGGCTCGATCTCGACGCTGCCTGTCCAGCAAGGCAGGGCGCGGATGCGGTCCTCGGCCGTCATGAATTCGCCCTTCGTCCGGCAAGGCGCCGACGGGGCGGCACCACCGTGGCGACCCGCCGTTTGTCCGGACGCTCGTTCTGGCAAAGACCTCGCCGGCGCGGCATTCGGGATCGGTATCCCGCGCCGCACCGACGAGCCCCACGTGCCGGGCTCTTCGAGGCCGGCATCCGCCCCCGCGGATGAGAAAATTCTTCCAGTCGCCCTCGCGTCAGGCAGTTTCCAGACCTTGGGGCACACAAATTCGGATCAGGCTCCGCTATCGCTTTTCCGTGGCAGTGCGAGCCTGACACGGCATCAGTGTCACGCCGGGTAAGCCACGTTGTCAACGAGATTCTGTGGCTTTTTCTGCTTTCCTGCCCGTATTCTTTCGAGATTCCTTGTAATATGCGGCAGATTTGCCATAGAAGCGGTCACTGCATCATGGCGCGACTGGAAATGACCCGATGAGCCATTCCAAGCGGCACGGCGAAATCCTGCGGTTTCTGCAGGAGGAAGGCACCGTCACCATCGCCAGCCTGGCCGACCGGCTAGGCGTCTCGCTGGAAACCGTTCGCCGCGACGTCAAGCCCCTCACCAGCGACGGCTCGCTCCTGAAGATGCATGGCGCCGTCGGCCTGCCGTCGACGATCGGCGAAGCGCCGTTCGAACGGCGCATGCGCGAGAACGCCGAGGCCAAGCGCCTCATCGCCCGCATGGTCGCCGCCACCATCCGCGACGGCGAATCGATCATGCTCGACACGGGAACGACCACCTCGTTCCTGGCGCGTGAACTGCTCGGCCATCGGCGGCTGACGGTCGTCACCAACTCATCCGACATCGCCCGCACGCTGGCCACCGTCAACGGCAACAAGGTCTACATGGCCGGCGGTGAGCTGCGCAGCGATTCCGGCGCCGCCTTCGGCGCCTCGGCCATCGACTTCGTCAGCCGCTTCTCGGTCAGCCATGCGGTGATCTCGACGGGTGCCGTCGATGCGGTGACGGGTGTCATGGATTACGATCTCGACGAGGCCGAGTTCGCCCGCATGGTGCTGTCGCGCGGCCAGCGTTCGCTCGTCGTCACCGATCATTCCAAGTTCGGGCGCCAAGGCCTGGTCCAGGTCTGCGGCTTCGATGGCTTTTCCGAGCTCGCCACCGACCGGCCGCCGCCGCGCGACATCGCTGCTGGCCTGGCGCAGGCCGGCGCGCGGCTCAGCGTCGCGGGCGAGGCAGCCTGAGCTAACCGAATACCAGCGACTGGTGGGCGCATATGCCGGCGAAGGCGCCGCCCGATACGGCGAAGGCGATGTTGTGCATCGCGCGTGACGCGTCCCCGGCGGCGTAGACGCCGGGAACCGTCGTCTGCTGCCTGTCATCGATTGATATCACCGGGCCAAGGGGACCGTCCGTGAAGCCGCAACCGAGCTGTTCGGCCACCGGGCTCGCCATTGTATTGCGCGGCGCGGTGAATATCGCGCGAACCCCCGCCTTTCGGCCGCCGTCGAGGATCACCGTCAAGCCGCCCGCGCCATCCTCCCGCAGTTCGGCGACCGCAGCGGGTTCGAACCTCACATTCTTGCCTTCCAGGACAGACATCTGTTCGGCATCGGGCTCGATCAGGCGATTGCCGAACAGCGTGACGTCGCCCCAGTCGGCGATCAACTGCGCCTGATGCAGGGACATGGGTCCGGTCGCCAGCACGCCAAGCGGCCCGCTGGAAACCTCGTAGCCGTGGCAATAGGGGCAGTGCAGCACGGTCTTGCCCCACTGCTCGGCAAGCCCGGGAACTTCCGGCAGGATGTCGCGCACGCCGGTGGCCAGAACCAGCCGCGCGGCGCCAAAGGTCTCGCCGCCCTCTGTGCTGATTTCGAAGTCGCTGCTGCTATTGGCGACCGCCTTGTCCGCACGTCCCTTGACAAGGCGAGCCGTCGGATAGGCTAGCAACTGCCGTCTTGCCTCCTCCAGGATGGCGCCTGGCGTGCGCCCGTCTTGGCCGAGGAAGCCGTGCGAATGCGCGGCGAACCGATTTCGGGGCTGGCCGGCGTCGATCACCAGGACGTTGCGCCGGGCCCGGGCCGCCTGGATGGCGGCGGACAAGCCGGCAAAGCTGCCGCCGACGACGGCAAGATCATACTGCATGGCTGGAGACTCCGATGAGGTCGTAACGGCGGCGGAAGTCGGCGGTCAGGTCGGCCAGCGTGATACGGCTGAGCTTCTCCGCCAGCAGCTTCTCCGCCGCGATCCGAAAATCGTCGAGGACGGCGATGACGGCCTGCTCGACAAGGCAGCCGGGGCTCTCCGGCTCGGTGCCGAACTGCAGCAGCGTCTCGCCAAGCGCGGCGCTGATTTCGGCCAGCGAGATCTCGTCGGGCGGGCGCCCGAGCAGCCAGCCGCCGCCATGTCCGCGTGAAGAGGTGACGATGCCGGCATCCCGCAACCCCGCGATGGTGCGGCGCACCACGACCGGATTGGTATGGATGAAGGTGGCAAGCTGCTCCGAGGTCAGCGCCCGCTCGGGCTTCTCGGCCATGTGGACCAGAATGTGCAAGGTGGAAGACAGCCGGCTGTTGCGTTTCATGTAACTTATTTAGTTACAATTCTGGGGGCCGTCAAGTTGCCGATCCGTTTCCACTTCCCAGTGTCGTCCCCGCCGTGTTTAGTCCGGCCATGGCTTTCACCATCCGCCAGTTGCAGTTCTTCATCGCCGTCGCCGAGCAGGGCACGGTGTCGGGTGCCGCGCAGAACCTCTCCATTTCGCAATCCTCGGTCACCGAAGCGATCAAGGAGCTCGAAGGCGATCTCGGCGTCGAATTATTCGACCGCCATCCGCGCGGCCTCAACATCACCCACAAGGGCCACCAGTTCCTGCGTCATGCCACCAAGATCCTGGCCGATGTGTCCGATGCGCGCCGCGCCTTCCTCGGCGAGCAGGCGACAGCGGGCGGCCGGCTGCAGCTCGGCGTCACCTCGCTGGTCGCCGGCTATGTGCTGTCGGACCTGCTTTCCCGCTACCGTCGTGCCTATCCCGGCGTCGAGGTCTCGGCAATCGAGGACAATGGCGACTATCTCGAGCATCTGCTGATCGGCGGCAAGCTGGACATCGCCGTGATGGTCACGTCCAATCTGCGCGACCGAACCGCGCTGCAATCGGAAATCCTTGAAGTCTCGGCTTACCGCCTGTGGCTGCCGCTCGGGCATCCGCTCGCCGGCGCCGACATCATCGGCATCGGCGACATCGCTTCGGAGCCGCTGATCATGCTGACCGTCGACGAGATCGAGGAGAACACCGGCAAGTTGCTGACGGCAATCGGCGCCAAGCCGCATGTCGCCTTCCGCACCCGTTCGGTCGAAGCGGTGCGCAGCCTCGTCGCCACCGGCGCGGGCGTGGCGCTGCTGCCCGACCTCGTCTACCGGCCGTGGTCGCTGGAAGGCGACCGCATCGAGTCGCGCGACGTCTCCGGTGCCCTACCCGTCGTCCAGGTCGGGATGGTCTGGCGCCGCGGCTCCGGCCTGCCGCAGGCTGCGCGCGATTTCATCGGTCTGGCGCAGTCGCAGCGCATGGTTCGCCAGCGCCCCGACAAGAACGGCCGCTAATCTATCGGAAAAACCGATATCCCCCTTCTGATAAATGAATTTGCGAAACCGGGATTTTCACAGCAACTTCGCTTCAGGGAACAAAGCCGCCGCCGAAGCGCGGGCCTATCAATGGGAGATCGATGATGAATTCATTCCTGAAGTCATGCACTGCATTGACGGTCGCGCTGACCTTCTCCGGCCAGGCCATCGCTCAGGTCACGGAACTCGGCAAGGGTGAAGGCGAGGTCGATATCGTCGCCTGGCCGGGCTATATCGAGCGTGGCGAAACCGACAAGGGCTATGACTGGGTCACCGCCTTCGAGAAGGAAAGCGGCTGCAAGGTCAACGTCAAGACCGCCAACACGTCGGACGAGATGGTCTCGCTGATGAACGAGGGCGGCTTCGACCTCGTCACCGCTTCGGGCGATGCATCGCTGCGCCTCGTTGCCGGCAAGCGCGTGCAGCCGATCAACACCGACCTCATCCCGAGTTGGAAGACGGTCGACGACCGCATCAAGGACGCCCCCTGGTTCACCGTCGACAAGGTTCATTATGGCGTCCCCTACCAGTGGGGGCCGAACGTCCTGATGTACAATACCGATGTCTTCAAGGAAGCGCCCAAGAGCTGGAACATCGTCTTCGAGGAGATGAAGCTGCCGGACGGCAAATCAAACAAGGGCCGCGTCCAGGCCTATGACGGCCCGATCCACATCGCCGATGCCGCCAACTACCTGATGTTCCACAAGCCGGAGCTCGGCATCAAGGACCCCTACGAGTTGAACGAGGACCAGTACAAGGCCGCGCTCGAGTTGCTGCGCGTCCAGCGCACGCTGGTCGGCCGCTACTGGCACGATGCCGCCATCCAGGTCGACGATTTCCAGAACGAAGGCGTGGTTGCCTCCGGCTCGTGGCCATACCAGGTCAACACGCTGATCGCGGCCAAGAAGCCCATCGCCTCGACCGTGCCGGAGGAAGGCGTCACCGGCTGGGCCGACACCACTATGATGGAGGCCGACGCGGCACATCCGAACTGCGCCTATATGTGGCTCGAACACTCGCTTTCGCCCAAGGTGCAGGGCGACGTCTCGGCCTGGTTCGGCTCGCTGCCGGTCGTCCCCGCCGCCTGCAAGGGCAACGAGCTCCTGACCGACGAAGGCTGCAAGACCAACGGCTACGAAAACTTCGACAAGATCAAGTTCTGGAAGACGCCGGTGACCAAATGCGCCACCCAGAACGACCAGTGCGTGCCCTATTACCGCTGGGTGTCGGACTATATCGGCGTCATCGGCGGGCGATGATTTTCTTCACCCTCCCCTTGTGGGGAGGGTCGACGCGCAGCGTCGGGGCGGGGCGTCGCGGCGGTCTGTGCCAGAGCACCCCCACCCGCGACTTCGCCGCGACCTCCCGCATCGAGGGGAGGTAAGTGGCGCGCGTTCGCCGTCCAGCCACGATTGCGGGCGACCGAAGAGAACCCAATCGGCAAGAGACTGACACCCCATGACCTCAGCCGTTTCCTTTCAAAAAGTCTCGCGCCATTTCGGCAGCGTGCGCGCCGTCGACACGGTCGACCTCGAAATCGTACCTGGCGAGTTCTTCGCCATGCTCGGGCCGTCCGGTTCCGGCAAGACGACCTGCCTGCGCCTCATTGCCGGTTTCGAGCAGCCGACGGCGGGTTCGATCTCGATCTTCGGCGAGCGCGCCGAGGGCGTTCCGCCTTATCGCCGCAACGTCAACACTGTCTTCCAGGACTATGCGCTGTTCCCGCATCTCAATGTGCTCGACAATGTCGCCTACGGATTGATGGTCAAGGGCGTCGGCAAGGCCGGGCGGCACAAGGCAGCGGAAGAGGCGCTGTCGCTGGTCAGGCTGCCCGGCTACGGCGTCCGCCGCCCCGGCCAGCTTTCCGGCGGCCAGCGCCAGCGCGTCGCGCTGGCCCGCGCACTGGTCAACCAGCCCAAGGTGCTGCTGCTCGACGAGCCGCTCGGCGCACTCGACCTCAAACTGCGCGAGAACATGCAGGAAGAACTGAAGTCGCTGCAAAAGGCGCTCGGCATAACCTTCGTCTTCGTCACTCACGATCAGGGCGAGGCGCTGTCGATGGCCGATCGCGTCGCCGTCTTCAACGACGGCAGGATCATGCAGATCGGCACGCCGGAAGATATCTACCAGCGGCCGAGCACTCGCTTCGTCGCTGATTTCGTCGGTTCCTCCAACGTGCTGCCGCCGGATTTCGTCCAGCGTTATTGCGGCCAGCGCGGCTGGGGCAGCCTGCGCCCCGAATCCATCCGCGTCGGCCGCGCGGCGAGCGGCGAGGGCGTCGCCGCGCGCCTCGTCTCAACTAACTATCTCGGGGCGACCACCAGGCTGGCGCTCGATGCCGACGGTCTGAAATTGCACGCCATCGTGCCTGCCGGTACGGCCTTGCCCAGGGAAGGCGAGGCGGTGGTGCTCACCTTCAACCGCGAGAGCCTGCATTTGATGGACGAGCCGGTGTGATGAAGGCTTGCGCGAAGCACCCCCCTCTGTCCTGCCGGACATCTCCCCCTCAAGGGGGGAGATTGGCTGCCCTTTCGGGTTTCGCCAATTTCCAACGTCGCAGAATTGGCGAGGCCGAGAAATTGCCAATCTCCCCCCGTGAGGGGGAGATGTCCGGCAGGACAGAGGGGGGCGACGCAGAACGCGGCCTCTCATATAATTCTCTTCAGCACACGGCGGCCCCATGACCATTGCCGCGCTCACCCCCAGCCCAGCCCCTGCCATCCTGCCCGGCAGCGGCGGCATACGCGGCGCGCTCTCCGACCTCTTCTGGCGCAGGCCGCAACTGCTCCTTCTGCTTATGCTGCTGCCGCCGGTCCTGTGGCTCGGCATCGTCTATATCGGCTCGTTGTTCGCTCTTTTGGCGCAGAGCTTTTTCTCGATCGACGAGTTCTCCGGCCTCATCAATCGTGAGTTCACGTTGAAGACCTATGGCGACCTGTTGCAGGCCGCCAATCTCGACATCATCCTGCGCACGGTGACGATGGCAGCCCTGGTGACCCTGGTCTCGGCCGTCGTCGCTTTCCCCATCGCCTACTACGCGGCGCGCTATGCGCGCGGCCGCTGGAAGGCGCTATTCTATCTCGGCGTCATGCTGCCGCTGTGGTCGAGCTACCTGGTCAAGATCTACGCCTGGAAACTGATCCTGGCCAAGGAAGGCATTCTCACCTGGCTGCTCGCCAAGCTGAACCTGTTGTGGCTGCTTGACGCCTGGCTGTCGCTGCCGGTCGTCGGCGGCAACTCGCTGTCGGTGTCGTTCACCGGCACCTTTATCGTTTTCGTCTATGTCTGGCTGCCCTTCATGATCCTGCCGGTGCAGGCAGCCCTCGAGCGCGTGCCCGGCAATCTGGTCGAAGCCTCTTCCGACCTTGGCGCGTCGCCCGGCCAGACTTTTCGCAATGTGCTGTTCCCGCTGGCGCTGCCCGGCATCGTCGCCGGCTCGATCTTCACCTTTTCGCTGACATTGGGCGACTACATCATCCCGCAGATCATCGGCACGTCGCGCCTGTTCATCGGCCAGGCCGTCTATTCGCAGCAAGGCACGGCCGGCAACATCCCGCTCGCCGCCGCCTTCACGGTCGTGCCCATCGTCATCATGGGCTTCTATCTCTGGGGCGCCAAGCGCATGGGGGCCTTCGATGCGCTCTGACCGTGCCCAATCGGCTCCGCTTGGCCTGAAGATCGCTGCGGCCTGCAGCCTGCTGTTCCTGCATCTGCCGATCCTGCTGATCTTCGTCTATGCCTTCACGACCGAAGAGAAGAGCTTCGTCTGGCCGCCGCCGGGGCTCACCACGCAGTGGTTCGCCGTCACCTGGAACCGGCCGGACGTGTGGCAAGCGCTGTCGCTCTCGGTGCGCGTCGCCGCCATCTCAACGGCCATCGCGCTGGTTCTCGGCACGCTGTGCGCCGCCGCGGTGTCACGGACGAAATTCTTCGGCCGTGAAACCATTTCGCTGCTGGTCATCCTGCCGATCGCGCTGCCCGGCATCATCACCGGCATTGCGCTGCGTTCGGCTTTCGCGCTGGCCGACATTCCGTTCTCGTTCTGGACGATCGTGCTCGGCCACGCCACCTTCTGCGTGGTTGTCGTCTACAACAATGCCGTTGCCCGCTTCCGCCGCACCTCGGGCTCGATGATCGAGGCCTCGATGGATCTCGGCGCGGATGGTTTCCAGACCTTCCGGCATATCGTGTTGCCCAACATCGCCACGGCGCTGCTTGCCGGCGGCATGCTGGCCTTCGCGCTGTCGTTCGACGAGGTCATCGTCACCACCTTCACCGCCGGCCAGCAGCAGACGCTGCCGATCTGGATGCTTGAAGAACTGATCCGCCCGCGCCAGCGCCCGGTCACCAATGTCGTGGCGATGGTGGTAGTGCTGGTGACGCTGCTGCCGATCCTCGCCGCCTATTACCTGACCCGCGACGGCGACCAGATCGCCGGCAGCGGGAAATGAAAACAGCGAATAGGAAATAGCGAGTAGCGAAGAGGGAAATCGTTAGCCAAACCCTATTCGCTACTCACTATTCGCCACTCGCTCCTCTTCAAGGAGAACCCAATGGACACCCAGATGCTGATCGGCTCGAAGTTCGAGAAAGGCACCGAGACCGAGGAGCCGGTCCTCGATCCGAAGACCGGGGCGACCATTCTCAATCTCCCCGAGGCGAGCCCGGCGCAGATCGAGGCGGCGGTGACGGCTGCCGGGAAGGCGTTCACGGCTTGGTCGCGTACCACGCCCGCGCAGCGCTCGGGCTATCTCCTTAAGATCGCCGACCGCATAGAGGCCGAAGCCAGGGAATTCGCGGCGCTCGAGGCGCTGAACTGCGGCAAGCCGATCAATGCCGTGCTCAATGATGAAATCCCGGCGATCGTCGACTGCTACCGTTTCTTCGCCGGCGCCGTCCGCTCCATGCCAGGCCAGGTAGCCGGCGAATACCTGCCGGGCCACACCTCGATGGTCCGGCGCGATCCGATCGGCATCGTCGCTTCCATCGCGCCGTGGAATTACCCGTTGATGATGATGGCCTGGAAGCTGGCGCCGGCGATCGGCGGCGGCAATACGGTCGTCTTCAAACCGTCGGAACAGACGCCGCTGACGGCGCTGAAACTGGCGAAGATCCTGGCCGAAATCCTGCCCGAAGGGGTCGTCAATGTCGTGCTCGGACGCGGCGACAGCGTCGGCAATACGCTGATCAACCATCCCAAGGTCAACATGATCTCGATCACCGGCGATGTCGCCACCGGCAAGAAGGTGCTGCAGGCGGCCGCCAAGTCGGTCAAGCGCACGCATCTGGAACTCGGCGGCAAGGCCCCGGTCATCGTCTTCGATGATGCCGACCTCGGCGCCGTGGTCAACGGCCTGCGCGCCTTCGGCTACTACAATGCCGGCCAGGACTGCACCGCCGCCTGCCGCATCTATGCCGGCAAGAAGGTCTACGACAAGCTCGTCGCCGATCTCTCCTCGGCCGTGTCGACCATCAAGTACAATCTGCCGGACGATGCCGAGAACGAGATCGGCCCGCTGATCTCGCGCCGCCAACGCGACCGTGTCTCGAGCTTCGTCGAGCGCGCCTCGGAATTGAAGCACATCGAGATCACCACCGGCGGCAAGCCGGGCGAGGGCACCGGCTTCTACTACCAGCCGACCGTCGTCGCCGGCGCCTTGCAGGAGGACGAGATCGTGCGCCGCGAAGTCTTCGGCCCGGTGGTCTCGGTCACCCGTTTCACGGAAGTCGACGAGGCGGTGAACTGGGCCAATGACAGCGATTATGGGCTGGCATCGTCGGTGTGGACCAGGGACGTCTCGCGCGCCATGGCGACGGCCGCTCGCCTGCAATATGGCTGCACCTGGATCAACACCCACTTCATGCTGACCAACGAGATGCCGCATGGCGGGCTGAAGCAGTCCGGTTACGGCAAGGACATGTCGCTCTACGCGCTGGAGGATTATACCGCCGTGCGCCATGTGATGGTGGCGCACGGGTAATCTGTCTCCTTCCGGCAAAGGCAGATCTTATATGGCTGTGGCCGGCGCCGGCGACCCCGCTTGAGAGGGTCGTCAGCGCCATTCCACTTCGCGATTGCGCTGCATTTGACAGGCACGGCCGCCGAACGGCATCAGCGGCGAGACCCCGGCACTACGCGGCCGTCCGGCCCGGCATCGCCGATGTCGCAGGCTTGATGTTCAGGTTGACCCGGAAGACATTGGATGGGTCGTAGGTTCGCTTAACCTGGCTCAGCCGCTCGTAATTTCCGCCATAGCTCGCCTGCAAGCGCGCGTCTCCTTCATCGTCCATCATGAAGTTCACGTAGCCGCCCTCGCCATTATGGGGATGGACGCTCGCCCAGTAATTCCGTGCCCACGCGGTCAGGTCGGCGGCTTTGCCCGGATCGGGGTCGATGGCGGCGATGACCATCGACCAGCTTGCGTCACGCGCGTTCCAGGCGGTCTCGTCCTTGCCGACGCGGCGGACGGCGCCGTCAATCGGGTATAGATGCATAAGCGACAATTCGCTGGGCGCCTGGGCGGCCTGGGCGATATGGGTCGCGATCGCTTCGTCGGGAAGCGACTTGACGAAATCGCCCTTCCAGTACCATTGCAGGCCTTTCGGAAGGAGCGGGTCGAATAGCGACTGCATCGCCGGGAACGGCATTACGCCCATCCAGTTGAACATTGGCGGCGGCAAGGTGTCCAGCAGCGGCGCCATGGCCTTGCGCCCGTCCTCCTCCGTGCCGTTGTAGCACGAGATGATGGCACAGGCGCGCTTGCCCCAATGCTCGCGCGGGAAAGGATCGCTCGAAGGGACGGATTTGAGGCCGACGAAAGCGCCGAGGTCTTCCGGCGCTTCCGGCAGGTAGTCGCGATAGGTACGCATGACCGCCGACGCGTGCCTGGCGTCCCAGAACACCGGACCGCCGAAGATCATGTTCACCGGATGAGCCTGGAACAGGAAGCTGGTTACCACGCCAAAATTGCCGCCGCCGCCCCGGAGCGCCCAGAACAGGTCGGGATTCTCGCTTTTGCTGGCCTTCGCCATGCTGCCATTGGCCAGCACCAGATCGGCCTCGATCAGATTATCGATGGTGAGGCCGTATTTGCGCGTGAGATAGCCGGTTCCTCCACCGAGGGTAAGGCCGGCGACGCCCGTGGTCGAAACGATGCCGAACGGAACGGCGAGCGCGAAAGGATGGGTGGCGTGGTCCACGTCGCCCGAAGTGCAGCCGGGCGCGACCCTCACGGTGCGGGTTTTCGGGTCGACATGGACGCCTTTCATCATCGACAGGTCGATGACGAGACCGTTGTCGCAAATCCCCAATCCCGCGCCGTTGTGGCCGCCGCTGCGCACGGCGATGAGGAGGTCGTTTATGCGCGCGAACCTTACAGCGGCGATCACGTCGGCGACATCGACGCAGCGTGCAATCAGCGCCGGACTCTTGTCGATCATGCCGTTGTAGACCTTGCGGGCCTCCTCATAGCCGGCTTCGCCGCGCAGGATCAGCTCTCCGCGCAAGCCTTCACGCAGTTTTGCATAGGTTTCGTCGGTCATCGGTTTCCTCCCTGATCGCGCCCGCGCCATATGGTTTCGACGCGACGATTTATCTTGTTGCTTTGCTTGTGCCGTCCATCCGTCGGGTGCGCAGGATGGTGCAGGAGAGCACATTGCACCGATCCGGCTCCTCGCTGCTTCGCCCGAAAGGGCCAGTGGGGAAATGGCCCGGGAGAGCCATAGCGGGCAGGCGGAAGCCGTCATGGTAGCGAAAGCGCGTCGCGTCGAAAGGGACCGATGCGGCGCGCTTCAGATCGTTGTTCTATGGGCACCTTTGGGCGACATGCATTATTCGACGATGCGGAAAATCTGCCAGAGGCTGGTGCCCGACACGACGTAAGGCTCGATCTCCTTGCCCCATTTGGCATGCGCGTCGATCTTGCCGATCCTGGCGAAGAACTCTTCCAACTGGGCCAGGCTTTCGACCTGGTGGTGAGATTCGACCGTCGCCTCCCGCGCGCCGATCGAACCCGTCATGATCTGGAACTTCAGGTCGGCGACGCCGACCTGCGAACCGATCTCGGATTCCCATTTCCGCATGAGGTCGAGCACGGTCTGCTTGTGTCCGAACCTGGCGTCGATCTGCCATCTGGCGCTGAACATGTTTTCCTCCTCCGAAGATGCGGCTGATGCCGCTTACTCGTCCCAGGCCTGCACGACCGTCTGCCGTGCAATCCGCCCGCCCTTGAGTTCCAGCATCGCCGCACAGAACACCTTGGTCCCGTCCGGGTAGGCGCAGGCTTGCGTGAAGGCGAGATTGTCGCCATCGGCAATGGTGGTATCGACCTTGTGGGTCATTGCCCGGCTGCAGATGTCGTCCCAGAATGTGCTGATCGCCGCTCGGCCGCGGATCTCGCGCGGCTTGCTCGGCGGATTATTGCGGTCGACGACCCGCAACACCGCATCGTCGGCGTAAAAGCTCGACAGCATCTGTCCGTCGCGCCCTTCGATGGCTTTCTTGATTGCCGCGCCGTCAACGGTCTGTGTCTTGGTCAGCATTTCGTCCTCCATGGGCCCGTCTTCCCGATCGGGCGGTTGATGAGCAAAGTGCTGCCCGGCGGTCATCGCCGTGCAGCGATAGTGTCACTGCGACTTGGCCTTCACGGCCGCGAACACGTCGTCGGTCTGCTTCTTGAAGGCTGTGAGGTCGACCTGGCTGCCGTTGAGCATCGTCGACCAGTGGCGAACGATCGCGGCCATCGCCACCGCTTCCTTGATCTCCTCGTCGGTCGCGCCGTTGAGCTTGGCGGCCTCGGTGTGGAAGTAGACGCAGTACTGGCAAGGAATCTGCGAGGCGACGGCAAGCCCCATGAGTTCCTTGGTCTTGCCGTCGAGTGCGGTCTTGGGGTTGAGCTGCATCGACTTTATCTCGGCCCAGGCACCGGCGACCGCCACGTCAGGCAAAGTCCTGAACATGTCCGGTACGGAGCCGAGCGTGGCCTCTATGTCCTTGTATGCTGCCGTCGCCGAGGCATCCTCGGCCCGCGCCGGAGCCAGGGCCAGCAAGGCGCCGACGCCGGCCGCGATGACGAGCAATCTGGTCTTGCGACTTGATTTCACCATTTCATCCTCCCTTCGCAGTACCGTCACGGCGATATCGCCTGGCCTGCATGGGAAGAATTGATAATCCCCGACGCCATCGGCCGCTTCGCCCGAAAGCGCCATGGCCTTTATGGCCCGTGCGGGCCAGGGTTGCGTGCCGAAAACGCGGCCGCCGCCGCCCGCGACGGCAGGTCGAGCTTGAGCAATATGTTGGCGACGTGACGCTTGACCGTATGCTCGCTGAGGTTGAGCTCGGCGGCGATCGCGGCATTGCTTTTGCCGTCGGCGATCAGGCTCACCACCTCGCTTTCGCGCGCCGTCAGCGCGGCCGGTTCGGCAGGCCTGGGCTTGGATCGGCAGGCGGGTTCCAGATGCTGCTCGGACGTCGCAAGAACAAACGCCAACGGCTCGTCCAACTCGTCGAGCGCAATGCGTCCGCCATCGATGAAGTGTAGGCCGGAGCCGGTCGCCAGGTCGGAAACCAGCCGCGACGCCAGGATCTCGCCGCGGCTGGCATGGGCCGCAAGTTGTATGGTCACGCGTGCAGTCAAGCCGACCGGCGGTCCGCGCATCTCGATCTCGCCGACATGCACGCCCTGTGCACTGGCCACACCGATCTCCTGCGCCGCTTCGCGCAATGCCGCCGCGCAGCGTATGGCGCGCGCCGGACCGTCGAAGCGCGAGATCATCAGCTCGCCATGCGTGCCTGCGACACGTCCGCCATGGCGCCCCACCAGCAATCGCCAGGTCTCCTGGAATCGCTGGCTGCGCTCGCTCCACATGCGGTCGCCGAGGCGCGCCGTATCGTAGATACGCGTCACCAGCAATGCGGCGAGCACGCGCTCGCTGTCGGCCACGGCCGGCTCGCCGGTCAGGAATTCCTCGATTAGGTCGGCGACCCGGTCGACGTCACCGGTCCATACCGGGTGGTCGCGCCCGGGGATTTCGACAAGCCGGGCGTTCGGGATCTTCCGGGCGAGAAAGCGGCTGGCATCGGGATCGACGCGCGCGTCGTTGCGGCGGTGGATCAGCAGCGTCGGCGCGCTGATCGCCGAGAGTATGCCGCGCACATCTATGCCGGCATTCATGCGCGCCAGCGCCGCCGCCGCCGTTGGACTTGCCGACAGCCGCTCGAACCGCGACCACCAGGCGGCAAAGTGACTGTCTTCGACGCGGCCGGGCGCAAAATGCGGCAAGGTGGCGCCTGTGCCCCAGGCGGTTTCCGTCGTCGCGATGAATGCGTCCAGCCGTTCCGGCGGCATCACCCATCGGTGGAAATGGGCATAGCCGCCATAGAGCGCCAGGGCGCGCGTCCGCTCCGGATACGTGGCGGCGAACAGCATGGCCATCGGAGCGCCTTCCGAGGCGCCGAGCAGGGCCGCGCGGCCGCTGCCGGCCGCGTCCATCACCGCACGCACGTCGTCCATGCGCGTTTCGAGGCTGGGGAGATGGTTGGCATCGACGCGGTCGGACAGGCCGGTGCCGCGCTTGTCGAACAGGATCAGCCTTGAGAAGGCGGAAAGCCGTTTCAGCAGCCTGCTATAGCCTTCATCCTCCCAATGCAGGTCGAGATTGGAGATGAAGCCCGGCACGAAGACGAGATCGAACGCGCCTTGGCCGACCACCTGATAGGCGATCCGCACATCGCCGCTACGGGCGTATCGGGTCTCGATCGGCCTCACGAGTTGTTCCGCCCGGCCTGGCGATTTCGGATCGCTGACCATAGCAGAGCTGCGTCGCGTGCGGCAGCTTAAACTTTAGCGGAAGGAAATATAAGCGGACGCGAACCAATGGCTATTTTTGCGAGACGGCTACGTCGCCTGGGGGAAGCTTGAGCCCGAGCTTCAGATCGGCCTCGGCGGGCGAGACCGGCCGCTTGATCCTGGTCGAGGCAGCCACGACGAGTTCATCGAAGCCGTCGCCGCCGCTGTCCAGCATCTCGAAGAACTGACGCCGCATCCTCGGCTCCCAGAATTTGTTGATATGCTCGGCCACCCCGGCCACGCCTTCTTCGCGCGGCCTGGAGTGGAAAAAGGCCGCGATCTGGTTGGCCATCCGCACCAGCTTCTCGCTGGTGCTCATGATGTGGTCTTCGTCATGCGACATGTTTGGCAACTCCGCGAACCACCCGGTCCGGATGGGTGAAAATATCGAAATCGTCGCCGCGAACCAAGGCCACCAGCGTCATGCCGGCCTGTTCGGCGGTGCGGACGGCGAGCGCGGTCGGCGCAGAGACGGCAATGATGAAGGGCGAGCCGATCGTCGCCGTCTTCTGCACCATCTCGACGGAGACGCGCGACGTCACCACTACCGCGCCGGTCGCGCCGTCGATGCCGGCCTTGGCCAATGCACCGGCCAGCTTGTCCAGTGCGTTGTGACGGCCGACATCCTCGCGCGCAATGACGGTGCCCTTGCCGGGGATATAGAAGCCGGCGGCGTGCACCGCGCCCGTCTCGCTGTGCAGCGGCTGCATCCTGGAGAGAAGCTTGACGGAACGGACGATGTCGCCGGCATCAAGCGTAAGTTTAGACGCACCAACCGCATCGACCGAGCGCATCGCTTCCTCGATGGATTCGATGCCGCAGAGCCCGCAGCCAACCGGTCCGGCGAGCCTGCGCCGCCGCGTCTCGAACCGCGTGTTGGCCTGGTCCTTCAGTCGAATCTGGATGTCGATGCCGGCGCCGAGATCCTCGACCTCGATCGCCTCGATTTCGTCGGGTGAAGCGATGATGCCTTCGGTCAGCGAGAAACCGAGTGCGAAATCCTTCAAATCGGCCGGGCTCGCCATCATCACCGCGTGCGTCGTGCCGGCAAAGGAGAACGCCACCGGCGTTTCTTCCGGCACCATGCGGCGGGCCGCTGCCGTGCCGCTGGCGCGGCGAGCGAGACGGGACATTTCGGTGATGGCGGGGCGTTTGCGAGTCACGAGACGCACCCCTCGCGCCTTTCTTCTCCCCCGTCGATCGGGGAAGAGGTATCGAGTGAAGCTCGACGCAATGGTGGTCGATCAACCATCAAGATTGAAGCTCTTATTGTCGAATGCCTCGTCCAAGTTCTACTCCGCCGCTTCCAGCGGGGCGATGCGGCGGCTGTTGCGCGCTTGCTCGTCATAGTCGCGTTGCCATTCCGATGGTCCGTTGGAGGCACCGACCTGCACCGCCGTCACCTTATATTCCGGACAGTTGGTCGCCCAGTCCGAAAAGTCCGTGGTGATGACGTTGGCCTGCGTGTCGGGATGGTGGAAGGTCGTATAGACCACGCCCGGTGACACCCTGTCGGTGATCTGCGCGCGCAGCGTCGTCTCGCCGGAGCGGCTGGTCAGCCGCACCCAGTCGCCGTCGCGCAGGCCACGGTTCTCGGCGTCGTGCGGATGGATCTCCAGCCGGTCCTCGGAGTGCCACATGATATTGTCGGTGCGCCGCGTTTGCGCGCCGACATTGTACTGCGACAAGATCCGGCCGGTGGTCAAAAGCAGCGGGAAGCGCGGCCCGGTTCGCTCGTCCGTCGCCACATATTCGGTGCGGATGAACTTGCCCTTGCCGCGCACAAAGCCGTCGACATGCATGACCGGGGTGCCGAGAGGGGCCTTCTCATTGCAGGGCCACTGCACCGATCCGAGGCGGTCGAGCAACTCGAAGGAGACGCCGGAGAAGCTCGGCGTCGTCTTGGCGATTTCGTCCATGATCTCGGACGGATGCGCATAGTTCCAGTCCAGCCCGACGGAACGGGCAAGCTCCTGCGTCGCTTCCCAATCGGCGTAACGCGCCTTCGGTTCCAGCACCTTGCGCACCATGTTGATGCGGCGCTCGGCATTGGTGAAGGTGCCGTCCTTCTCAAGGAAGGTCGAGCCCGGCAGGAACACATGCGCGTAGTTCGCCGTCTCGTTGAGGAAAAGGTCGTGCACGACCACGCATTCCATCGCGGCCAGTCCGGCGGCGACATGCTTGGTGTCGGGATCGGACTGCAGGATGTCCTCGCCCTGGATGTAGATGCCCTTGAAGGAGCCGTCGACGGCGGCATCCAGCATGTTGGGGATACGCAGGCCGGGTTCGTCGTCCAGCTTCACGCCCCACAGGCTTTCATAGATGTCGCGCACCGCGTCGCCCGAGACATGGCGATAGCCTGGCAGTTCGTGCGGGAAGGAGCCCATGTCGCACGAGCCCTGCACGTTGTTCTGGCCGCGCAGCGGGTTCACGCCGACGCCCGGGCGACCGATATTGCCGGTGGCCATGGCGAGATTGGCAATCGCCATCACCGTGGTCGAGCCCTGGCTGTGCTCGGTGACGCCGAGGCCGTAGTAGATCGCCCCGTTGCCGCCCTTGGCGTAGAGACGCGCAGCACCGCGGATCAGTTCGGGATCGACGCCGGACAGCTTGCCGACGGTTTCGGGGCTGTTCTCCGGCAGGGCGACGAAGGACGCCCAGTCCTGGAATTCCGTCCAGTCGCAGCGCTCGCGGATGAAGGCCTCGTCGAACAGGCCTTCGGTGACGATGACATGTGCCAGCGCCGTCAGCACGGCGACATTGGTGCCGGGCTTCAGCGGCAGGTGGTAGTCGGCTTCGATATGCGCCGACTTGACCATCTCGGTGCGGCGCGGGTCGAGCACGATCAGCTTGGCGCCCTGGCGCAGCCGCTTCTTCAGCCGCGAGGCGAAAACCGGGTGTGCGGAAGCCGGATTGGCGCCGATGATGACGGCGACGTCGGTGAATTCGACGGAATCGAAATCCTGCGTGCCGGCCGAGGTGCCGTAGGTCTGGCCGAGCCCGTAGCCGGTCGGCGAATGGCAGACGCGCGCGCAGGTATCGACATTGTTGTTGCGGAAGCCTTGGCGCACCAGCTTCTGGACCAGATAGGTCTCCTCATTGGTGCAGCGCGACGAGGTGATGCCGCCGATCGCCGTGCGTCCATACTGGTACTGGATGCGGCGGAACTCCTTGGCCGTGTGGGCGATCGCCTCCTCCCAACTCACCTCGCGCCAGGGATCGCTGACCTTCTCGCGGATCATCGGCGACAGGATGCGGTCCTTGTGAGTGGCATAGCCATAGGCGAAGCGGCCCTTCACGCAGGAATGGCCGTGATTGGCCTTGCCCTCCTTGTAGGGCATCATGCGGATGACCTCGTCGTCCTTCACTTCGGCCTTGAACGAGCAGCCGACGCCGCAATAGGCGCAGGTGGTGACGGCCGAGCGTTCCGGCAGGCCCTTGGCGAGCACTGTCTTCTCGCGCAGCGCATCGGTCGGGCAGGCCTGCACGCAGGCGCCGCAGGACACGCATTCGGAAGCGATGAAATCCTCGTGCATGCCGGCGACCATGCGCGATTCGAAGCCGCGGCCCTCGATCGTCAGCGCGAAGGTGCCCTGCACCTCTTCGCAGGCCCGCACGCAACGCGAACAGACGATGCATTGCGCCGGATCATAGGTGAAATACGGATTGGATTCGTCACGCGCGACGTAGTCGACGGCCAGCGAGCCGTGGCCGGGCGCGACGCCATCCTCCTTGACGTGATTGCGGCCTTCGACGCCGTAGCGGTTCTCGGTCAGGCCAACCGACTTCGCCACCGCGTCGAACTCACTGGCGCCGGTGCCGGCCTTCTCGTTCCAGCCCACCGGATGGTCGGAGACATAGAGCTCCATGACGCCGCGGCGAATGGCGTCGAGCCGTTCCGACCGCGTGCGCACCACCATGCCTTCGCCGACAGGCGTCGTGCAGGACGCCGGCGTGCCGCCGCGCCCTTCGATCTCGACCAGGCAAACGCGGCAGGAACCGAACGAGTCCAGCATGTCCGTGGCGCATAGCTTCGGGATCTCGACCCCGCTTTCCATCGCGGCGCGCATGATCGACGTGCCTTCCGGCACGCTGATGCTGCGGCCGTCGACGGTCAGCGTGATCCGCTTCTCAGCCTTCGATTGCGGAGTTCCGTAATCGATCTCTTCGATAAGCGTCGGGAAGTCGGCCTTGATGTTCATCTGCCAGCTCCTATTCAGCAGCCACGCGCGCCGGCGCGGGCTTGAAATCCTCGGGGAAATGCGTGATCGAGCTCATCACCGGGTAGGCCGTGAAGCCGCCCAGCGCGCAGAGCGATCCGAACTTCATCGTGTTGCAGAGATCGGTAACCAGGGCGAGGTTCTTCTCCGGCTCTATGCCGGCGGCGAGCCTGTCGATGGTCTCCACCCCGCGCGTCGAGCCGATGCGGCAGGGCGTGCACTTGCCGCAGCTTTCGATGGCGCAGAACTCCATGGCGAAGCGCGCCTGCTTCAGCATGTCGGCGGTGTCGTCGAATACGGTGATGCCGGCATGGCCGATCAGTCCATCGCGCTTGGCGAATTCCTCATAGTCGAACGGTGTGTCGAACAGCGCGCGCGGAAAATAGGCGCCGAGCGGGCCGCCGACCTGCACCGCCTTCACCGGCCGGCCGGTGGCCGTGCCGCCGCCGATATCGTCGATGATTTCGCCCAGCGTCATGCCGAAAGCCGCCTCGAACAGGCCACCGCGCTTGACGTTGCCGGCGATCTGGATCGGGATCGTGCCGCGCGAGCGGCCCATGCCGAAATTCTTGTAGTAGGCGGCGCCCTTGTCCATGATGACGGGCACCGAAGCCAGCGAGATGACGTTGTTGATCACCGTCGGCTTGCCGAAAAGGCCCTGGATTGCCGGCAGCGGCGGCTTGGCGCGCACCACGCCGCGTTTGCCTTCCAGGCTGTTCAGAAGCGAGGTCTCCTCGCCGCAGACATAGGCGCCCGCGCCGACGCGGATCTCCATGTCGAAGGCGGTGGCCGAACCGAGCACGCTGACGCCGAGCACGCCGGCCTTGCGGGCGACCTCGACGGCCTTGTTCATGACCGCCACCGCATGCGGATATTCCGAGCGGATGTAGACGAAGCCCTTGGTCGCGCCGGTGGCGATGCCGGCGATCGCCATGCCTTCGATCAGCACGAAGGGATCGCCCTCCATGATCATGCGGTCGGCGAAGGTGGCGCTGTCGCCCTCGTCGGCGTTGCAGACGATGTATTTGCGCTCGGATGTCGTATCGAGCACGGTCTTCCATTTGATGCCGGTCGGGAAGCCGGCGCCGCCGCGGCCGCGCAGGCCGGACTCCGTAACCTGGCTGACGATCTCTGCCGGGGCCATGGCCACCGCGTTCTGCAGGCCCTTCAGCCCGCCAAGCGACTTATAGGCGTCGAGTGACAGCGGGTCGTTGATGCCGCAGCGCGCGAAGGTCAGACGGGTCTGCTTGGCCAGGAACGGGATCTTGTCCGGCGCGCCCAGCCAGCGCTTGTGATGGCCGCCGGTGAGAAAGCCATTGTCGAACAGGCTCTTGACGTCGGACGGCTTCACCGGCCCGTAGGCGACGCGGCCGTTTGCTGTGGCGACCTCGACCATAGGCTCTAGGAAATAGGCGCCGCGCGACCCGTTGCGGACGATCTTGGCCTCAACGCCGCGCTCGGCGAGTTCAGCGCGAACTGCCTTGGCGACCCTTTCGGCACCGAGCGCCAGCGCGCCGGAGTCGCCGGGAATGTAGATGCGCGGGATCATGAGCGCACCTTTGCGACGATTTCTTCGATCTTCTCGTTGTCGAGCCGCCCGATCACCTCGCCATCGAGCATCGCCGAGGGCGAGCAGGCGCACAGCCCGAGGCAATAAACCGGCTCCAGGGTCACCGAACCGTCTTTCGCCGTCTCGTGGAAATCAATGCCGAGCAATTGCTTGATCCTGGCGGCGACCACGTCGGAACCCATCGACTGGCAAGCTTCGGCCTGGCAGAGCTTGAGCACATGCCGGCCTGCCGGGCGGGCGCGGAAATCGTGATAGAAGGTGACGACGCCGTGCACCTCTGCTCTGGAAAGGTTCAGTCCGTCGGCAATGACCGGGAGTGCTGCCTGCGGCACATGGCCGAACTCTTCCTGAATGTTATGGAGGATCGGCAGCAGCGGACCTTCGAGATCTTTCAGCTCCTGGATGATCGCGGCCGTGCGCGATGCGATCTCGGTACTTGCAGGCTGCATCGTCACGCAGCGCCCTCCCTGGTCGGTGGCTTTATCGCTAAGTCTTTACAAAATCAGGAGAAACCCCTGAAATCAATAAAGCTGATCCGTCGTTCGATAGAAATTTTCTATCGAGTTCCAGCACCTGTATTCCCTAACCTAGCGGTGGGCGCGGAAATCGTCTGCAAGCGCCATCGCCTCGTCCAGCAGCGCCGAAACCAGCGGCGTATGCGGTTCGCGCAACGCGGCCACCAGCCCGACCGTGTGGCTGGCGTCCGGCTCGACGATCGGGATAGCCCTGATAGGTTCGGAAAAGCCGAACGTTTCCGTGAGGTTGAGCGGCATGATCGAGGACCATTTGCCCGTGCGGATATGCGAGAACAACACGATCATCGAATTGGATTCCAGCGTCGGCCGGACCTCGACACCGGCCTCGGCCAGGTGCTGGTCGATGATGCGGCGGTTCTGCATGTCCGGGGTCAGCAGGCAGAGCGGCAGGTGGCTGATCTCGGCCCATGTCACCTTGTCGCGGTCGGAATAGGGGTTTCCGATGGCGGTGATCAGCTGATAGCGCTCATCGTAGAGTGGTACGCTGGTCACTCGTCCGAGCGGTTCGTTGTCGAGATAGGTGACGCCGGCGTCTATATCGAAATTGCCGAGCAGCGACAGCACTTCGATCGAGGTCCGGGACAGTACCGAGAAGGTGACGCCGGGGTGTTTTTCGCGGAATGGCGTCGTCAGCCGCGCCACCATGGCGAGCGCGGTGGGAATGGCGGCGATGCGGATACGTCCCGACAAGCCGTGCCGCGCCGCCCGCATCTCCTCGCGCATGGTTCTGGTATCGCCGACGATGCGGCGCGCCCACACCAGCACCTGCTTGCCCTCCGGGGTCAGGCCCTGGAAGCGCGAGCCGCGCAGGACCAGCATCACGCCCAGCTGACCCTCAAGTTGCTTGATGCCGGCCGACAAGGTGGGCTGGGTGACGCCGCACACTTCGGCAGCCCGCCCGAAATGCTCTTCCTTGGCCAGCGCGATGAAAAATTCCAGCTTGTCGATCATATCTGAAGCTAACCGCCGCCGCCGCACCGCGCCAGAGGGCTGCCGGCCACTGCGATGTCGATCGCCCCAAGCCGATGCTTGATCGCAGAAACCTATCGGTCGACGAGATTGAGGATGTTGCCGTCCGGATCCTTGAACCAGGCGACCTTCATGCCGTGACCGACATGGATGTCGCCTTCCAGGCTCAGGCCGGGCATCTCGTAGTGCTCGAACGCAACGCCCTTCGATTTCAGCCCGCTGACGACGGTGTCGATCTCATCGCCGACCGTCCACGTCACCGCCGTCGCCTTGTTGGTTCCGGCGAACTGAGAGCGATAGACATTGATCGTGGTGTCGCCGCTTTTGTACACGATCAGTTCGCCACCCTCGTCATGCACCTGTTTCAGGCCGAGCGTCCCCTCGTAGAAAGCCTTTGCCTTCGCCAGCTCTTTCACCGCGAGGTTGGCCGTCGCGTTGCTGTTTGCAAGCATGATCGTTTCTCCTTCGCTGCTTGTCGTCCCCGGCGTCTCCTTGGAAATAGGTCGCTCCGGTCGCTTGACGACCCCCGCTTTGCCGGCGGCCAGCCAATTGCGAGCGGTGCCTGCAATTGGCTGCATCCACATCTTTCAGCCGGCTTACTGTTCCCCATGGGCGCGTGCGGCGCTATGTGGATGGAACTGGTGCGCCGGGAGGGACGAACATGCTGGGCTGGTTCCGCAAGCTGTTGCCGCGCGAAGATCGCTTCTTCGACCTATTCGAGCGGCATTCCCGCACGGTGGTCGGTGGCGCGGAGGCCCTGCAGCAGCTCCTCCTGGGCAAGGACATCGAGCATTGGTGCCAAAAGATCGTCGATCTCGAGGACGAGGCCGACCATATCACCGCCGAAGTCCTGCTTGCCGTGCGGCGCTCATTCATCACGCCTTTCGACCGCGGCGATATCAAGGACCTGATCCAGTCGATGGATGACGCCATCGACATGATGCACAAGACCGTCAAGACGGTGCGGCTGTTCGAGAAGAGGGAATTCGATCCGCTGATGCAGGAAATGGGCGCCGTCATTGTCGATGCCGCCAGGCTCGTCGCGGAGGCGATCCCGCTGCTGGCCAAGGTCGGCGCCAACAGTGCGCGCTTGAACGAACTCGCCGAGGAAGTCATGCGTGCCGAAGGCCGAGCCGACGATCTGCATGAGCAGGGCCTGAAGGATCTCTTCAGGCGGCACGGCCGCAGCGATGCGATGGCCTATCTGATCGGCTCGGAGATCTATGGCCAACTGGAGAAGGTGGTCGACCGCTTCGAGGACGTCGCCAACGAGATCAGCGGCATCGTCATCGAGAACGTCTAGCGATGGAAGTCGCGATCGCCTTTCCCTTGCTGGTCGGCCTCGTCGCCGTCGCGCTGTTCTTCGATTTCCTCAACGGCCTGCACGACGCCGCCAACTCGATCGCCACCATTGTCTCGACCCGGGTGCTGAGACCGCATTACGCGGTGTTCTGGGCGGCCTTCTTCAATTTCATCGCCTTCATGTTCTTTGGCCTTCATGTCGCCGAAACCGTGGGCAAAGGTATCATCGATGCAAGCATCGTCACCCCGGCGGTGATCTTCGCCGCCCTGGTCGGCGCCATCGTCTGGAATATCGTCACCTGGATCGCCGGCATCCCGTCGAGCAGTTCGCATGCGTTGATCGGCGGATTGGTGGGGGCAGGCGTCGCAAAGGCCGGCACGGGTGCCATCGTCTGGGCGGGGCTCGGCAAGACGGTCGCCGCCATCGTCCTGTCGCCGGCGACGGGCTTTGTCCTGGCGCTTCTCCTGATCCTGGTGGTTTCCTGGCTGTTCGTGCGCCAGACGCCGTTTGCCGTCGACAGTACCTTCCGTGTCATGCAGTTCTTTTCCGCCTCCCTCTATTCGCTCGGTCATGGCGGCAACGATGCGCAAAAGACCATGGGCATCATCGCCGTGCTGCTCTATTCCCAAGGCATGCTCGGAACGGATTTCTACGTGCCGCTCTGGGTGGTCCTGACTTGCCAGTCGGCATTGGCGCTGGGCACGCTGTTCGGCGGTTGGCGCATCGTCCACACGATGGGCTCGAAGATCACCAGGCTCAACCCGATGCAGGGATTCTGCGCCGAGACCGGCGGCGCCATCACCCTCTTCGCCGCGACATGGCTCGGTGTTCCGGTTTCGACCACGCACACCATCACCGGCGCCATCATCGGCGTCGGCGCCGCCCGCCGTGTCTCGGCGGTGCGCTGGGGCATAGCCGGCAACATCGTCATCGCATGGGTCGTCACCTTGCCGGCGACGGCGGCGATTTCTGCACTGACCTATCTGGCGGTTCGCCTGGCAGGCTGATGTCGCGGCCTGGCGCTTGGAGCCGCCGGCGATCTGCACTATGTGAGCAGCAGCCGAACGCCAGGGAAGCAACAGCCATGTCCGTCACCAAGGAAACCGTCATCGAGCGCCTGAAAACGGTCAATGGCCCCGATTTCACCGGCAACATCGTCGACCTCGGCATGGTTTCCGAGATTTTCATCGCCGATTCGAAAGTGTTCTTCTCGATCACCGTTCCGGCCGCCAGGGCGCAGGAGATGGAGCCATTGCGCGCCGCGGCCGAGCGTGTCGTGAAAGCTATTCCAGGTGTCGCTGGCGCCGTCGTCGCCTTGACGGCGGAGAAGAAGGGCGGCGGCATGGAGGCGCCTGTCGCGGCGCGCCCGGCGCCACGTCCCGCCCCGCCCGTTGCCGCGCCGCGCCCGGCGCCCCATGCGCCTGCCTCGCACAGCCAGGGCAAGCGCGGCGTGCCCGGCATCGAGGCGATCATCGCGGTTGCGTCCGGCAAGGGCGGTGTCGGCAAGTCGACCACGGCCGTCAATCTGGCCCTCGGCCTCGCCGCCAACGGGCTGAAGGTGGGCGTGCTCGATGCCGACATCTATGGCCCGTCCATGCCAAGGCTGCTCAACATCCGCGGCCGGCCGCAGACCGTCGACGGCAAGATCCTGAAACCGATGCAGAATTACGGTCTCAAGGTGATGTCGATGGGCTTCCTCGTCGACGAGGAAACGCCGATGATCTGGCGCGGGCCGATGGTGATGTCGGCGCTGACGCAGATGCTGCGCGAAGTCGAATGGGGGCCGCTCGACGTGCTCGTCGTCGATATGCCCCCCGGCACCGGTGATGCCCAGCTCACCATGGCCCAGCAGGTGCCGCTGGCCGGCGCGGTCATCGTCTCGACGCCGCAGGATCTGGCCCTTATCGATGCTCGCAAGGGCCTCAACATGTTCAGGAAGGTCGACGTGCCGCTGCTCGGCATCGTCGAGAACATGAGCTATTTCCTCGCCCCCGACACCGGCAAGCGCTACGACATCTTCGGCCATGGCGGCGCACGCCGCGAGGCCGAGCGCCTCGGCGTCACCTTCCTTGGCGAGGTGCCGCTGGAGATGGGCATCCGCGAAAGCTCGGATGAAGGTGCGCCGGTGGTGGCATCGAAGCCCGACAGTGCCGAAGCGAAGATCTATCGCGATATCGCTTCGAAGGTCTGGGACCGGGTCAACGAAGAGCGCGGCGCGGCCGCGGACGCCGTGCCGAGCATCGTCTTCGAGTAATTTTCGTCCAGGCGGCGCTAACGCTGGATAGACCAGCCTAAGCAGCACCCACCTTCTCGCCGAAGCTCGAAAAGAATTGTCCCGCCAATTTCTTCGAGGTCGACTCGATCAGCCGGCTGCCGAGTTGGGCGATCTTGCCGCCGACCTCGGCCTTGGCCGCATATTTCAGAACGGTGGTGCCAGGTCCATCCTCGGTCAGCGTCACGTCGGCGCCGCCCTTGGCGAAGCCGGCGATGCCGCCCTTGCCTTCGCCCTGGATCGTGTAGGCATGCGGGGGATTGAGATTTCTCAACGTCACCTCGCCGTTGAAGGTCGCCTTGATCGGGCCGATCTTCAGCACCACCGTCGCCGCCATCTCGGTCGGCGACTTCATTTCCAGGCTTTGGCAGCCGGGGATGCTTTCTCTCAGCACCGCCGGATCGTTCAGCGCTTCCCAAACTTTCTGGAGGGGTGCGGCGATGCGCTCCTCGCCCTCGATCACCAAAGCCATCAGAACCTCCCGGACGACCAATGTCGGATTGTTGGTAGCGTGCGGCCCGATTGATGTCTATCGCACCAAAGTCCGGATTCAGATCACGCGTGCCCCTTGCCTGCATCCGCGCGTTGTCATATCGATTTGTCATACAAATACGGAGACCATGATGGCCGGCGCCCCCACAGGAAAGAAAAAGTTTCGCTCGCAGGAGTGGTTCGACAACCCCGACAATCCGGGCATGACGGCACTTTATCTGGAGCGCTACCTGAATTACGGGCTGACGCGCGCCGAACTGATGTCGGGCAAGCCGCTGATCGGCATTGCCCAGACCGGTTCCGACCTGTCGCCTTGCAATCGCCACCACATCGAGCTCGCCAAACGCGTGCGCGAAGGCATCGTCTCGATGGGCGGCATTCCTTTCGAATTCCCGTGCCACCCGATCCAGGAGACCGGCAAGCGCCCGACCGCAGCTCTCGACCGCAACCTTGCCTATCTCAGCCTGGTAGAAGTGCTCTATGGCTATCCGCTTGACGGCGTCGTGCTCACCATCGGCTGCGACAAGACGACGCCGGCGCTGTTGATGGCGGCGGCGACCGTCAACATTCCGGCCATAGCGCTGTCGGTCGGTCCGATGCTTAACGGCTGGCACAAGGGCAAGCGCACCGGTTCGGGCACCATCGTCTGGGAATCGCGCCAGCGCCTGTCGGCCGGCGAGATCGGCTACGACGAGTTCATGGACATCGTCGCCTCCTCGGCGCCGTCCACCGGCTACTGCAACACCATGGGCACCGCCACCACCATGAACTCGCTGGCCGAGGCGCTCGGCATGCAGCTGCCGGGTTCGGCCGCGATTCCGGCTCCTTATCGCGAGCGCGGCCAGATCGCCTACGAGACGGGAAAACGCATCGTCGATATGGTGCACGAGGATTTGAAGCCCTCCGACATCATGACGCGCAAGGCGTTCGAGAACGCCATCGTCGTCAATTCGGCGATCGGCGGCTCCACCAACGCGCCGATCCATCTCAACGCCATCGCCCGCCATCTCGGCGTGCCGCTCGACAATGACGACTGGCAGAAGATCGGCCTCGACGTGCCGCTCATCGTCAATCTCCAGCCGACGGGCGAATATCTGGGCGAGGACTACCATCACGCGGGCGGCGTGCCGGCCGTGGTGGCGGAGCTCATGAAAGCCGGGCTGCTGCCGCATCCGGATGCTCTGACCGCCAACGGCAAGACAATGGGCGACAATTGCCGCGATGCCGTCAACGAGAACCGCGAGGTCATCCGCACTGTCGCCGAGCCGCTGAAGGCCAATGCCGGCTTCATCAATCTCAAGGGCAATCTGTTCGATTCGGCAATCATGAAGACCAGCGGCATCTCGCCCGAATTCCGCGAGCGCTATCTCTCCAACCCGAAGGACCCCGAGGCCTTCGAGGGCAATGCCATGGTCTTCGACGGTCCGGAGGATTACCACGCCCGCATCGACGACCCGGCGCAAGGGATCGACGAGCACACCATCCTGTTCATGCGCGGCGCCGGTCCGGTCGGCTATCCCGGCGGCGCCGAGGTCGTCAACATGCAGCCGCCGGCCTATCTCATCAAGAAGGGCATCCACGCGCTGGCCTGCATCGGCGACGGCCGCCAGTCCGGCACGTCAGGCTCGCCCTCCATCCTCAACGCCTCGCCGGAAGCCGCCATCGGCGGGGGGCTTGCGTTGCTCAAGACAGGCGACCGCGTTCGCATCGACCTGAAAAAGGGCACGGCCAACATTCTCGTCACCGATGACGAGATCACCCGCCGCCGCGCCGAGCTGCAGAACAATGGCGGCTACCATTATCCCGAGCACCAGACACCATGGCAGGAAATCCAGCGCGGTATGGTCGACCAGTTCTCGGGCGGCATGGTGCTGAAACCGGCGGTGAAATACCAGGACGTCGCTCATACGAAGGGCGTGCCCCGGGACAATCACTGATTATTCCCCGGACAATCATCGATCGTTTCAAGCGATAATTGACGGATAGCGATCGCCGATCGGCGGCCTGATCGGCCGCCGGTCGTCTTTCCGTTTCGCGGCCTGCCACAGGCCGGGGACATTGCGTCCTTGACAAGCCTGCCCAACAAATCCACCATCGCTGCAAGGGGTTCATCGCGACGACCCCGTGAGGCGTCAGCCCAACGTTCGCGTCCAGGCTTCTCTTTCAGGAGGTGGACGCCATGCCGTCAACAACCGCTGTCACCGTGCCGCAACTGATCCGTATGGTCGGTTTGCCGGGCGCGCCTGCAATCCTCGATATCCGTACCGAGGACGACTACAACGCCGATCCACGTTTGCTGCCGGCGTCGTACCGGCGCGATTTCAAAACCGTCCAGACTTGGGCAGCCGACTTCGCCGGTGGCCGCGTGGCGGTCGTCTGCCAGCAGGGAAAAAAGCTCTCGCAAGGCGTCGCCGCATGGTTGCGTCATGAAGGGATTGCCGCCGAATCGCTCGAAGGCGGCTTCGAAGCCTGGCGGGACGCCCACGGCCTTCTGGTCCGTGCCGACAGGATGCCGCCTCGTGACGACAAGGGCCGCACCGTCTGGGTGACGCGGGCCCGGCCCAAAGTCGATCGCATCGCCTGCCCCTGGCTGATCCGCCGTTTCGTCGATCCTCAAGCGGTCTTCCTGTTCGTCGACGCCGCGGAAGTGCCCGATGTCGCCGATCGTTTTCAGGCCGTGCCTTTCGACATCGACAATGCGTTCTGGAGCCATCGCGGCGAGCGCTGCACCTTCGACACGATGCTCGAGGAGTTCGGGCTCGAATCCGAAGCGCTCGACCGCCTCGCCGTGATCGTGCGCGCAGCCGACACGGCCAGCCTCGACCTGGTTCCGCAGGCGGCGGGATTTCTCGCCGCCTCGCTTGGCTTGTCGCGCATGTTTCGCGATGACCTGCAACAATTGGATGCCGGCATGCTGCTTTACGACGCGTTCTTCCGCTGGTGCCGCGACGCCACCGACGAGACGCACAATTGGCCGGCGGGAGCGAAGGCGTCATGAACTCCCTCCTTTCCGAGGAAAGTGCCGACCTCATCGAGGCGCCCGCGGTCCCGAGCTTCCGCGAGGCCACGAAACTCTGGGCGAAGATCGGGTTGCTCAGTTTCGGCGGACCGGCCGGGCAGATCGCGCTCATGCACAGGGAATTGGTCGAGGAAAAGCGCTGGATCGGCGAGCAGCGTTTCCTGCATGCGCTGAACTACTGCATGCTGCTGCCTGGCCCCGAGGCCCAGCAACTCGCTATCTACATCGGCTGGCTGCTGCACAAGACGGTCGGCGGTCTTGTCGCCGGCGTCCTCTTCGTCGTGCCCGGCGCGCTCGTCATGCTGACCTTGAGCATTCTCTATGCGCTCTATGGTGATGCGCCGCTGGTCGACTCGCTGTTTTTCGGGGTGAGGGCGGCAGTGCTGGCGATCGTGGTCGAGGCCGTGATCCGCATTGGCCGGCGGGCCTTGAAGAATCGGGTGATGACGGCGATTGCGCTTTGCGCCTTTGTCGGCATCTACGTGCTCAACGTCCCCTTTCCGCTCCTCGTCCTGTTTGCAGGACTGGTGGGGTGGGTCGGAAACGGCATCGCGCCGGCCCTGTTTTCTGGCGCCGCGCATGGCAAGGACGACGCTCCCGACGCCACGGGCGCGGTCGATCTGATGTTCGAGCGCGGCGAACTGGCCCACACCAGGCCGACGCGATGGCACGCGCCGCGCACCATCGCGATCTGGCTGCCGATCTGGCTTGGACCGGTTGTGCTGATCTGGGCGTTCACATCGGCAAACAGCGTCTGGACGCAGATCGGCGGCTTCTTCAGCCTCATGGCGGTCGTCACCTTCGGCGGCGCCTATGCCGTTCTGGCCTATGTCGCGCAAGCGGCCGTCAGCTCTCTTGGCTGGCTTGCGCCAGGCGAAATGGTCGATGGCCTGGGCCTTGCCGAAACCACGCCTGGACCGCTCATCCTGGTCCTGCAGTTCGTCGGCTTCCTTGCAGGCTTGCGCCATTCCGGATCGCCATATCCGTTGTTTGCCGGATCGCTTGGAGCGTTGCTTACGCTTTGGGTTACCTTCACGCCGTGCTTCTTCTGGATATTCCTCGGCGCGCCCTACATCGAGGCGCTGCGCGGCAACAAGGCATTGTCGGCGGCATTGGGCGCGATCACCGCGGCGGTCGTCGGCGTCATCATGAATCTGGCCCTGTGGTTCGCCTTGCACGTCATCTTCCGCGACGTGCGTGCGACGGGGCTCGGAACGGAGGTGCCGGTGCTGTCCTCGATCGACTGGCGTGCCGCGCTGCTGTCCTGCGCTACCATGATCGCCATCCTCAAGCTGAAAATCGGCATGCTGCCGACGCTTGCCGGATCGGCCCTGGCGGGTGTCTTATTGCTTGCGGCGAGTGGGTAGCTTCGGCACGGAGGAGACCATGGAAACGGTCAACGTTCGCTATATCGTCAATGACGTCGACAGGGCGATCGCCTTCTACCGCGACCATCTCGGCTTCACGGTCGCCATGCACCCGGCGCCGTCCTTCGCCATGCTTTCCAAGGGCAACCTGCGGCTTCTGCTCAATGCCGCTGGCGGCCCTGGTGGGGCGTCGCAGCCGATGCCCGACGGCAGCGTGCCCGAACCCGGTGGCTGGAACCGCATTCAGATCGAGGTCGAGGATCTCGAAGGCGTGGTTCGCAAGCTGAAAACTGCCGGCCAGGCTTTCAGGAACGACGTCGTCAAGGGCATGGGCGGCAGCCAGATATTGCTGCGGGACCCATCCGGCAATCTGGTGGAACTGTTCGAACCGGGGCGCAGATAATGCGTCGCTGTCACGAATAGCCAGCTGACATGGGCAGAAACCACCTGCACGGCATTTTGCATTCCGTTGCCAGGCCACTCAACAGATTGGACCATGATGGCCAAACGACGCTCTTCCCTCGGTTTCCTCGGCATGTTCGGCCGTTCAAGCGATCTCAGGCAGCTCGATGCCGCATTGCGCGGAGCCGACTTGCATCCCGCCCTTGTGCCGGAGGGCGTAAAGCTCACCATCGTCAACCTGATGAAGGATCACTGGCCCGACGAGCCGCCGCCGCAGGCTTATGCGCAAGTGGCGTGTTTGTTCAGCTATTGTATTGCTGGGCCTGAGGCATTCGAGCGCTCTCATGGCGCGCAGCCGCGGCAGGACGTGGAGCGTCGGATAGAGGCCGCGGTCGATGCCGGAGACAGTTTCGACGCCCAGATCGTGCTGATGGCGCTACACGCCAAGCTGGTCAATACCGAGGTCGTCGAACATTATGGGCTGAGCGCGGATTAACCTATTTTCAAAGGGGGGCGTTCTCAGCCGCCCATGCCGTTGCGCGGCAGCTTGATCATGTCGCCGAAGCGGGCGCGCAGCCTGTCGTCGAGCGGCTTCGGCACATGGCGCGGGAAGCGTTCGGCGAGGATGCGCTTCTTCTCGACGATCGCCCGCTGCAATATGTCGGGTCGGCCCTTCTCGTTCCATTCCTTCGGCGAAAACCGGTCGCCGACGGCGGGGTAGAAATATTCGGTCTGCATCAGCTTCAGCGTCTGCTCGTTGCCGAGATAGTGGCCCGGGCCTTTCAGGCAGACATCAGCAATGGTGTCGATCGACAGCGCGTCGTCCGTCACCTCGATGCCGCGCACGCAGCGCAGGCAATGGCCCAGCATGTCGTTGTCGATGATCAGGCTTTCCAGGCAGAAGCCGAGCAGGGACGCATGCATGCCGGCCGATTCGTAGACCAGGTTGAGGCCGGAAAGGCCGGCCATCACATTGGTAATGCCTTTTTCATAGCCGGACTGGATGTCGGGCAGTTTCGAATCCGTCATGCCGGCGGCCGAACCGCCTGGCAGGTCGTAGAACTGCGCCATCTGCGCGCAGGCCGCGGTCAGCACCGCCTGTTCGGCCGAGCCGCCGGACATGGCGCCGGTGCGCAGGTCCGACACGAACGGCCAGGTACCGAAGATCGCCGGATGGCCCGGCTTGATGGTGTTGACATAGACAAGGCCGGCCAGCACTTCGGCCACGGCTTGCACCACCGCACCCGCGATCGCCGCCGGAGCGGTGGCCCCGGCCTGTCCGGCCGAAAGCAGCAGGATCGGGATGCCTCCTTCGACGCAGGCCTCGAGCACGCCGCAGGCGTCCTCGGCGAATTTCATCGGCGGCACGACGAAACAGTTGGAGTTCGACACGAACGGCCGGGCCCGGAAATTCTCCTCGCCACCGGCGATCGCGTAGAGCATTTCGAGCGCCGGTTGCACGTTCTCCCGCACCGTGAAGGACGTGCCGACATGCTTGGACGTGCCCATCACGCAGGCATAGAGCGTGTTGAAGTCCATTTCGAGCGGATCGGGAATGTCGCGCGGCACCATGGGCCGCTGGAAGAAATGGATGTTGTCGAGCCCGTCGACGATGCGCGCGGCATCATAGATGTCCTGCAGCAAGGATTCGCGATACTCGCGCTTCTCGACGTCGACAAGATGCACGGCAGCACCCGCCGTGCCGTAATGCACGCGCTTGCCCTGGATCACCATGTCGTGCTTCGGGTCCTGGCCGTGCAGCGTGAAATGCCGCGCCGCCCGCTTGATCGTGTCGAGCACCAGTGCGCGCGGGAAACGGATACGGCCGTCGTCGCCATGGCTGGCGCCGGCCTTGGTCAGCGCCTCGATGCAGGACGGGATTGCGTTGGCGAAGCCGACCGTCTCCAGCAGGGTCAGCACCGCTTCGTGGATGCGCTCGCAATCAGTGCCGCGCAGGGGGCCATAGCTCCCCCCCTCAAGGCCGGCGCGAACCGGCCTGATGTCGTCGGCGAGCGGCGCCGCCCGAATGGCGCGACGCGCTTCGCGTCCGCCGGAGCGGCGCGAACGCTGGTCGGCCGCTTCCTGCTTTTCGACAGCCACTGACATGGAAGCACTCCACCTTTTCTCGGAAGCAGGGCGGCGGTTGGTCCACCATCGGCTGCTTCGTCCCCTTTAGGCCTCGACTATGCCGCCGGCATTGGCACAGCCTATGAGCCAGCCGGTCCGGTTGCATATGCCAGTGCTAAAGAAGCAGGAGCCGCTGTTGCGCGGCTCCCGGGAGGTGGTCAGGCCCAGGTGATCAGGCGGCGGCCGGCCTGCGGCCCGCGGCGGTTGCAAGTTCGCGGATACCGGGCTCGATATGCTGCAGCGCGATCGAGGAGATGCCCAAGCGCATGAAACGCGAAGGCTTTTCGGTGCGGTCGAAGAAGCGGTCGCCCGGCTCGATGATGACGCTGCGCGAGGCGGCGGCCTCGGCCAGTCCGCGGGAATCGGTGCCGCGCGGTCCCTCCAGCCACAGCGACGTGCCGCCGGCCGAGTCGGTCGAACGCCACTCGGGCAGGAAAGCGGAAATCGCATGGACCAGGCGCTTGCGCCGCTCGTCGAAGGCGCTCGACAGCCGCCGCACCAGCGCTTCGTGGTGGCCGAGCGACAGGAACAGCGCGACCGCGCGCTGGTTGTTGGCCGGCGGATGGCGCAGCATGAAGCGGCGCAGCGCCCTGAGTTCGGCGATTAGTCCAGCCGAGGCCACGATGTAGCCAAGCCGCAGGCCCGGAGCCAGCGTCTTCGACATCGAGCCGACATAGATCACGCGGCCGGAGCGGTCGAGGCTCTTCAAGGCTTGCTGCGGCGCCTCGTCGAGAAGCTGGCTGTCATAGCCGTCCTCGATGATGATCTGGTTGTAGCGGTTGGCGCGCGCCAGAAGGTCCTGCCGGCGTTCCGCCGACAGCGGCACCATGGTCGGGCAATGATGGCTGGGCGTGACGAAGACAAAGCCGGAATCGTTGGGAATCGAAGAGGTTACGATGCCGGACTGGTCGACCGGCACCGGCTGGATGTCGGCGCCGGCGAGCCGGAAGATCGAGCGTGCGTCGGGGTAGCCCGGATCCTCCATCGCCACCTTCGAGCCCTTGGTCATCAAAAGCGTCGCCAGCATGTAGAGCGCGTTCTGGGCGCCCAGCGTGACGATGATCTCGTCGGGGTTGGCGAAGATGCCGCGCCTGGGCAGCAGCCGCGCCTGGATCTGCTCGATCAGCAGCGGATCGTCGCGATCGACCATGTCGGAGGCCCAGTTGCGGATCTCCAGCACGGCAAGCGCCATGCGGTTGCACTCGCGCCACTCGGCGGTCGGGAACAGCGCCGGATCGAACTGGCCATAGACGAAGGGGTAGGACGACTTGATCCAGTTCTCGTGCTTGGCCGGCGGCGGCATGTCGCTGGCCGCGATCTGCCGGCGTGCCTTCCAGTCGATCTCGTTGGCCTGGTCGGGCGCCTTCTGGTGCGGCTTGGCCGGCGTCGCCAAAACGTCGGGATTGACGAAATGGCCGCGCCGCTCGCGCGCCACCAGGAAGCCCTGGTCGACCAGTTGCTGGAAGGCCAGCACCACGGTTCCGCGCGCCACGCCGAGTTTTTCGGCCAATATCCGGCATGACGGAAGCGGCATCGAAGCGGCGATCTGGCGGTCGAGAATAGCGGCCACGATCGCCTGGCGGATCTGTGCCTGCAAAGTCTGGCCGGATTCGGCCGAAATCCGGAACAGGCCGGACCATATGGCCGTGTCGTTGCGCTGTGGCATGGGAAATGTTCCTCGATGGCCAGCTTTTTTCGTTTGGCTGGACCAGTCGAATGTAACGGTGGCACAAGGGGTTGCGCCAATCAATTTTTCTGATCTTTGGGATTTATGCCAGTGATCTTTCGGCCTTCGCATCCCGTGTAACGCAGTGCGTCATCGCCGCGTATTGACCGGACGGAATTCGGCTCAATAGTTTGGCGCGACGACACGCGCCGGAAACATCCGGTCTGCTAAGATAATTTAACAGTCCCAGGAGCCCGCCGGTGGATCAGTCAGCCTTCCAAAAACAGCTTGCCGCCTTGCGCGACCATCGCGCCGCGGCAGCCGGCGAGATGCGCCAGGCCTTCGCCGCCGATCCGCAGCGGTTCAAGACGTTCTCCGCCAGCGACGGCGACCTGTTGCTCGACTGGTCGAAATGCGCCGTCGATGCGCGCACGATGGACCTGCTGGAGAATCTGGCTGACGCCGCCGATCTCGAAGGCCGCCGCGCCGCCATGTTCGCCGGCAAGAAGATCAACGTTACAGAGGGCCGCGCTGTTCTGCACACCGCCCTGCGCAACCTGACCGGCAAGGGCATCGTGCTCGACGGGCAGGATGTGAAGGCGGAGGTCATCGCCGTATTGGACGCGATGGGCGCCTTCGCCGACGCGGTGCGTTCCGGCAAGGCGACAGGCGCCACCGGCAAGAAGATCACCGACATCGTCAATATCGGCATCGGCGGCTCCGATCTCGGCCCGGCCATGGCGACGTTGGCGCTGGCGCCCTATCATGACGGTCCGCGCGCGCACTATGTCTCCAACATCGACGGCGCCCATATCCACGACACGCTGAAGGGTCTTTCCGCCGAGAGCACGCTTTTTATCGTCGCCTCCAAGACCTTCACCACGGTCGAAACGATGACCAATGCGCAGACGGCGCGCGACTGGGTCCAAAAGGCGCTCGGCAAGGAAGCGATCGGCAAGCACTTCGCCGCTGTCTCGACGGCACTCGACCTGGTGGCGAAGTTCGGCATCGAGCCGGACCGCGTCTTCGGCTTCTGGGATTGGGTCGGCGGCCGCTATTCTGTGTGGGGCGCCATCGGCCTTCCCGTGATGATCGCCATTGGTCCACGCGATTTCCGCGCCTTCCTCGATGGCGCGCACGAAATGGACGAACACTTCCGCACAGCGCCGCTGGCCAAAAACCTGCCGGTGCTGCTTGGCCTTGTCGGCTGGTGGCATCGCGTCGTTTGCAAATACCCGGCCCGCGCGGTCATCCCCTATGACCAGCGCCTGTCCAGGCTGCCGGCCTATCTCCAGCAGCTCGACATGGAATCGAACGGCAAGAGCGTCACCCTGGACGGCGGCCCCGTGGCGACGCCGACCGGGCCGCTGGTCTGGGGCGAGCCCGGCACCAATGGCCAGCACGCCTTCTTCCAGCTCCTGCACCAGGGAACCGATTTCATTCCGGTCGAATTCCTCGCCGCGGCGAACGGCCACGAGCCGGAGCTGAAGCACCATCACGACCTGCTGCTCGCCAACTGCCTGGCGCAGTCGGAAGCCTTCATGAGGGGCCGCACGCTGGAGGAAGCGCGCGCGCAGATGCTGTCCAAGGGCATGAAGCCGGCCGATGTCGATCGCATTGCCCCGCACCGCGTCTTCTCCGGCAACCGGCCCTCGGTGACCATTCTTTATCGCAAGCTCGACCCGCGCACGCTCGGCCGCCTGATCGCTCTCTACGAACACCGCGTCTTCGTCGAGGGAACGCTGTTCGACATCAACTCCTTCGACCAATGGGGCGTCGAGCTCGGCAAGGAACTGGCCACCGGCCTTCTGCCAGTCGTGGAAGGCAAGGAAAGTGCCGCAAAGCGGGATGCCTCGACCGCCGGCCTGGTGGAACACATCCACCATTTGCGTGGTTCGGAGTGACTGAGTTGGCAGACATCAAGGGAATATTGTTCGACAAGGACGGAACGCTTGTCGACTTCAATGCGACCTGGCTCGGGGTTGCCGACTTCATGGCCATGGACGCCTCCGAAGGCGACCGCTGGAAGGCCGACAGGCTGCTTGCGGCCGCGGGCTTCGATTTCGCCAACAGGCGCTTCAAACCCGACTCCATCTTTGCCTCCGGCACCAATCTCGACGTCGTTGAATTGTGGTTTCCGCGCCTGTCCGACGAAGACCAGATGCTGGCCGTCGCCCGCTTCAACCAGATCACCTCGGTGCAGGGCTCGGCGATGGCGGTGGCTCTGCCGGGCATCGTCGAAACGCTCGGCACCTTGCACGCAAGGTCCTATCGGCTCGGCGTCGCCACCAACGATTCGACCAGCGGCGCGGAAAAAACGCTGGTGACGCTCGGTGTCGCGCAGCTGTTCGACGCCGCCTACGGCTATGACGCGGTGGCCAATCCCAAGCCGGCGCCGGATACGATCCAGGCCTTCTGCGATCTCACCGGCCTGAAGCCGACGCAGGTCGCCATGATCGGCGATAACCGCCACGATCTCGAAATGGCGCGTGCCGGCGGCTGCGGCCTGGCGGTCGGCGTGCTCTCGGGCACCGGCACGCGTGAATCTCTGGCCGGAATTGCCGACGTGATCCTGGATTCGGTTGTCGACCTGCCGGATTTCCTTTCAGCGCGGGTCAAGGAGACGATCTGATCTCGTCGCTAGCGGCGTCTCGGCTTCGAAGGAAAAGACGCCGCTCGGCCTGCTTGCGGCGCCCTTCGCGTCGCCGAAATCCGGCACCTGATATTCGGCGAGCAGCCTGAGCCGCGACAATGGTAGATCGGCGCGGCGCGGGTCGCCGATCAGGACCTCGACGCCATCGGCAAGGCAGCGGTCGAGGAAGGGGATCATGCGTTCGGCGACATCGGGTCCGTAGAACACGTCGCCGGCCAGCACAAGGTCGACCGCCGGTGGCGGACCGTTGGTAATGTCTTTGCAGATCACCGAGATCGTGACGCCGTTGTCTTTTGCATTGAGACCGAGCGCGGCGACGCCGTTTCGGTCGATCTCGGCGGCGATCACTTCGCGGGCCCCGGCCTTCGCGGCAGCGATGCCGACAATGCCGGAACCGGCACCAAGGTCGAGCACGCGGCGTCCCCCCACGGTCATCGGATGGTCGAGGACATAGCGCGCGAGCACGGTGCCGCCGGCCCATGCGTAGGCCCAGTAGGGCGGTTGTGGCTCCGGTGCATCTTCCGCATCGCCTTCGGGCTCGACGAGCCGTCTCAATCCGCTGCTGGGGTGCGCCGTGTAAAACCGGATTTCTGGAAGCGCAGGCGCAGGGACAAGGCGCATGTTGGCCTTGATGAACTCGGCCGGGTCGAGGCGCTGGCGCCGGTCCGGCGCATCGTCGCCGGCAAGATCGTGGTCCAAGCCGGCTCCTATTCGCGCAATGCGCGCCGCAGGATCTTTCCGACCGGCGTCTTCGGCAGTTCTGTCCTGAATTCGATGTATCTGGGCCGCTTGTAGCCGGTCAGGTTCTCACGGCAATAGGCGGTGATGGCCTCGGCGGTCAGCGCCTGGTCCTTCTTGACGATGAACAGTTTCGGCACTTCGCCCGAATGCTCGTCCGGCACGCCGATTGCCGCCACTTCGAGCACGCCGGGATGCAGCGCCACGACTTCCTCGAGCTCGGTCGGATAGACGTTGAAGCCGGAAACGAGGATCATGTCCTTCTTGCGGTCGACGATCTTGGTGTAGCCGCGCTCGTCCATGAAGCCCATGTCGCCCGACTTGAAGAAGCCGTCCTTGGTCATCACCTTGGCGGTCTCGTCAGGCCGGTTCCAGTAGCCCGCCATCACCTGCGGCCCCTTGATGCAGATTTCGCCGACCTCGCCGAGCGGCAAATTGTTGTCCTCCTCGTCGCGGATGGCGATCTCGGTAGACGGCAGCGGCAGGCCGATCGTGCCGGTGAATTCGCCGGAGCTGAACTTGTTGGCCGTTGCCACGGGCGACGTCTCCGACAGGCCGTAGCCTTCACTGACCGGGCAGCCCGTCAGCGCCTTCCAGCGCTCGGCGACGCCCTTCTGCACCGCCATGCCGCCGCCCAGCGTCAGGAGCAGCGGCTTGAAGTCGAGCTTGCGGAAATCCTCATTGTTGAGCAGCGCGTTGAACAGCGTGTTGAGGCCTGGAAAGATATGGATCGGATACTTGCCCATTTCCTTGACGAAGCCGGGGATGTCGCGCGGGTTGGGGATCAGTATGTTCTGTCCACCCATTTGCATGCCCATCAGCGCATTCACGGTCAGCGCGAAGATATGATAGAGCGGCAGTGCGCAGATGAGGTTGAGATGGGCGGGTTTTGGCTTGACCGTGTAAGCGTCCTGCAGCCACAGCGAATTCTGCGCGACATTGGCCAGCACGTTGCTGTGCAGCAGGATAGCACCCTTCGAGATTCCCGTGGTGCCGCCGGTATATTGCAGGAACGCGATATCGTCGGCCGCCACCTTGGCCGGCTTGAAACCCATGCCGCTGCCCACCTTCAGCGCCGCGTTGAACTTGACATGGCCGGGCAATGACCAGGCCGGCACCATCTTCTTGACGCGGCGCACCACCAGATTGACGATGCTTCCCTTGAGCCCGCCGAGCATGTCGCCCATGGCCGCGACGACGACGTGCTTGACCGACGTCCTGGCGATCACCGCTTGCAAGGTGCTGGCGAAGTTCTCCAGGATGATGATCGCTTGTGCCCCGGAATCCTTGAGCTGGTGTTCCAGCTCGCGCGGCGTGTAGAGAGGGTTGACGTTGACCACCGTGTAGCCGGCGCGCGCCACCGCCATCATCGCCACCGGATATTGCAGCACGTTCGGCATCATCAGGGCGACGCGTGCGCCTTTGGGCAACCCGGTCGATTGCAGGTAGGCGCCGAACGCCGCCGAAAGCCGTTCGAGTTCCGCATAGGTGATCGACTTGCCCATGCAGGTGAAGGCCGGCTGGCCGGCAAATTGCTTGCAGGCGGCGACGAGGAAATCGCCGATGGAGCTGTAGGGCAGGGCGCCGATCTCGGCCGGCATGTTCTTCGGGTAGCTTTCCAGCCAGGGCTTTTCCGGCAAGCCTGCGGCAAGGGCGGTGAGCGCTTTCGGCAATCGCTTGGCGGCCGCCGGTCTCGAGGCCGCCGGTGCCGGCTTGGCCACGGATGCGGCTTGTGCGGCCCCAGTCTTGCTAGTCCGGGTCGCCCCGGTCTTGCTCGCGCCAGTCTTCGTCGTCCCGGCCTTGGTCGAACTGGTCTTTGTCGTCCCGGTTTTAGCAGTTCCGGCCTTCGCCGACGTCTTTGCGGGGACGGCTTTGGCCGCCGGCTTCGCGGCCGGTTTGACAACAGCGTCCGCCTTGCCGGCGGAAGGTTTCCCTGCGACCTTTGCCTTTGTGCTCTTTGCGCCCTTTGCGTTCTTGGCAGGGGGCGTTGGCTGCTTGTCGGCGCCCGCGGCCGGCTTCAGGGTCGCCTTGGCCGTCTTCGGCGGAGCCGTCCTGTTCGATGCTTTTGCCAACCGTCCCTCCCTGTTTTGTTCGCCCCTGCCGCGCTCGCCTCCTGCTAAGAGAGGCGTCCCCCGCTGCCGACGGTGCCTTGTCTATGTATGGCCTCTATCGGCGGGCGTGCAAGCCTTGCCCCAGCGGCAAGCCGTCGAAAGATTTGCCGCCGAAAATCTTTCCCGCCACGGGCGCAGCGGCCCTGCATCGTCCGGCATCCCCGGTCATATGAAAGCGGGCGCGACGTTGATCTCGTAAGATTGGTGATCAATAAAAAAATGCGGTCGTTAATAATGTTGTGAATAGAAAAAAATACTGAATTTTTCCATTTTTTTGCGGAGAGGAGGATTTTTTTCCCGCTTACCATGGGGTAGGCAAACTGGGTGTTCCAAAGCCGGAGAAACGGTGCTTATATGCGCGCTTCGCGAGCCTGATAGAGGGGCTTGGAAAAACATCAGGGAGTGCTCAATGAGGAAGAAACTGACTTTTGCAGCCGCGTTGCTGGCTGCAAGCGTCCTGGGCGGCGTGGCCAACGCAAAAACCTTGGTCTACTGCGCCGAAGCTTCGCCGGAAGGCTTTGACCCGGCGCCCTACACCGCGGGACAGACGTTCGATGCGTCTTCGCGTACGGTCTTCAACCGCCTCGTCGAATTCGATCATGGCAAGACAACGGTCTCGCCGGGCCTGGCCGAAAGCTGGTCCATTTCCGACGATGGCAAGGAATACACGTTCAAGCTTCGCAAGGGTGTGAAGTTCGCCGCTACCGACTATTTCACCCCGACGCGCGACTTCAACGCCGACGACGTGGTGTTCTCGTTCCAGCGTCAGGTCGACAAGAACGGCCCCTGGTTCCAGTACATACCGGGCATTGCCTACCAGTATTACAATGACCAGTTCGGCGACAACATCACCAAGGTCGAGAAGGTCGACGACCTGACGGTGAAGTTCACCCTCAAGGAGCCGGCGATCACTTTGATCCCGACGCTGGGCATGGACTTCGCCTCAATCGTTTCCAAGGAATATGCCGACAAGCTGCAGGCGGACAAGACGCCTGAACTGTTCAACCAGAAGCCGATTGGCACCGGCCCGTTCATCTTCGTCGATTACCAGACCGACGCTGCCATCCGCTACAAGGCCAACCCCGACTATTGGGGCGGCAAGCAGAAGATCGACGACCTTGTCTTCGCCATCACCACCGATCCGGCGGTCCGTGCGCAGAAGCTGAAGGCCGGCGAATGCAACATCATGTCCTACCCGGCGCCGGCCGACATCGCCGGCCTTCAGGCCGATCCGAACCTGAAGGTCGACGAGCAGGAAGGCCTCAATGTCGGTGCGCTGATGTACAACACCCAGCAGAAGCCGTTCGACGACGTGCGCGTGCGCAAGGCGCTCAACATGGCCATCAACAAGAAGGCTATCATCGACGCGGTCTTCCAGGGCGCCGGCCAGGTGGCCGTCAACCCGATCCCGCCGACCATGTGGTCCTACAACAAGGACGTGAAGGACGATCCGTACGATCCGGATGCGGCCAAGAAGATGCTCGAAGAGGCCGGCGTCAAGGACCTCAAGATGAATGTCTGGGCCATGCCTGTGTCGCGCCCCTACATGCCGAACGCGCGCCGCACCGCCGAGCTGATCCAGGCCGACTTCGCCAAGGTCGGCGTCACAGTCAACATCGTCAGCTACGATTGGGGTGAATACCTCAAGCGCGCTTCGGCGGTCGATCACGACGGCGCCGTCATCGTCGGCTGGACCGGTGACAATGGCGATCCGGACAACTTCCTCGGTGTGCTCTTGAGCTGCGCTTCCGTCGGTTCGAACAACCGCGCGGAATGGTGCAACAAGGACTTCGATGCGCTCATCAACAAGGCCAAGACGGTTTCCGACCAGGCCGAGCGCACCAAGCTCTACGAACAGGCGCAGGTCATCTTCAAGGAACAGGCACCGTGGGCGACGCTCGCACACTCCAAGGTGTTCATGCCGATGCAGAAGACCGTCTCCGGCTTTGCGATGGATCCGCTCGGCATCCATCGCTTCGACGGCGTCGATATCGCCGAATAAGGTTCGCGAAACGGGGCGGCGCCACAGCGCCGTCCCACCTCGCCCGCCATGCTGCGTTATATCCTCGGCAAGCTCGCCCTCATCGTCCCGACCTTCATCGGGATAACCATCCTCGCCTTCGGCTTCGTGCGCATCCTGCCCGGTGATCCGGTGCTGGTGCTCGCGGGCGAACGCGGCCTGTCGCCCGAACGTCACGCTGCGCTGATGCACCAGTTCGGCTTCGACCTGCCGATCTGGCGACAGTACCTGACCTATCTGGCCAATATCCTCAGCGGTGATTTCGGCACCTCGTTTTCCACCAAGACGCCGGTGCTCAAGGATTTCCTGGTGCGGTTCCCGGCAACCGTCGAACTCGCCATCTTCGCCATGATCTTCGCCATCGTCATCGGCGTCGCCTTCGGCATCTTCGCCGCGATCCGCCGCGGCTCCTGGTTCGACCAACTGACCATGGGAACGGCGCTGGCAGGCTATTCCATGCCGATCTTCTGGTGGGGGCTGCTGCTGATCATCGTGTTCTCCGGCATGCTGCACTGGACGCCGGTTTCCGGCCGCATCGACCTTCTCTATTTCTTCAAGCCGGTAACCGGCTTCATGACCATCGATTCCCTGATCTCCGGACAGAAGGGTGCATTCCGCTCGGCCCTGTCGCACCTCGTCCTGCCCACCATCGTGCTCGGCACCATTCCGCTTGCCGTCATCGCCAGGCAGACGCGGTCGGCCATGCTCGAGGTCCTCGGCGAGGACTATGTGCGCACCGCGCGCGCCAAGGGCCTGGCGCCTCGCCGCGTCATCGGGCTGCACGCTTTCCGCAATGCGCTGATCCCGGTCGTCACCACCATTGGCCTGCAGGTCGGCACGCTCCTGACCGGCGCCATCCTGACCGAGAGCATTTTTTCGTGGCCAGGCATCGGCAAATGGATGATCGATGCTATTTCCAAGCGCGACTATTTCACCGTGCAAGGCGGGTTGCTTTTGATCGCGCTCATCGTCATGTCGGTGAACCTCATCGTCGACGTGCTCTATGCCGTCATCAACCCGCGTATCCGGGCGAATTGACATGACCAACGAAGGCCCTGCCACAATCGAAGCCGCGACCGTCGTCAGGCCGCAGGACGCCCGGCTGCAGATGTTCGCCGAGTTCTGGCACTATTTCTCGATCAACAAGGGCGCGGTGATCGGCCTCTTCGTCTTCGCGCTGCTGATCCTGATCGCCGTCTTCGCGCCGCTGCTCGCCCCGCATTCGCCGGACGACCAGTTCCGCGACTTCTTCCTGACGCCGCCGGCCTGGCAGGCGGGCGGCAACGCCCAGTTCCTGCTCGGTACCGACGCCGTCGGCCGCGACATTCTCTCGCGCCTGATCTACGGCTCGCGCTTCTCGCTCGCCATCGGCTTCGTCGTCGTCACCACGGCGCTGATCTCCGGCGTCATCCTCGGCCTGCTCGCCGGCTACTGCCGCGGCTGGGTGGATACGCTCATCATGCGCATCATGGACATCATCCTGGCCTTCCCGTCGCTGCTGCTGGCGCTGGTGCTGGTCGCCGTTCTGGGACCTGGGCTGGTCAACGCCATGATCGCCATTGCCTTCGTGCTGCAGCCGCACTTCGCCCGGCTCACCCGCGCCGCCGTGATGGCCGAGAAGAACCGCGAATATGTCATCTCGGCCAAGGTCGCGGGCGCAAGCCATCTCAGGCTGATGCTGGTCACCATCCTGCCCAACTGCATCGCGCCGCTGATCGTGCAGGCGACGCTGTCCTTCTCCAACGCCATCCTCGAAGCCGCCGCCCTCGGCTTCCTCGGCATGGGCGCGCAGCCGCCGACGCCGGAATGGGGCACGATGCTGGCCGAGGCGCGCGAGTTCATCCTGCGCGCCTGGTGGGTGGTGACCTTCCCCGGCCTTGCCATCCTGATCACCGTCTTTGCCATCAACCTGATCGGCGACGGCCTGCGCGACGCGCTCGACCCCAAGCTGAAGAGGTCGTGAGCATGTCCCTGCTCGAGATCAAGAACCTCACCGTTTCCTTCGACACCGCCGCCGGTCCGTTCATGGCCGTGCAGGGCATCGACCTGTCGATCGAGCCGCGCGAGGTGCTGGCGATCGTCGGCGAATCCGGTTCCGGCAAATCGGTGGCGATGCTGGCGGTGATGGGGCTGCTGCCCAACACCGCGACCGTCAAGGCCGACCGCATGGCCTTCGACGGCGTCGATCTGCTGAAGCTCAGCCCGTCCGAGCGGCGCAAGATCGTCGGCAAGGATATCTCCATGATCTTCCAGGAGCCGATCGCCAGCCTCAACCCGTGCTTCACCGTCGGCTTCCAGATCGAGGAGGTGCTGCGCTTCCACATGGGCATGGACCGCACCCAGCGCCGCGCGCGCGCCATCGAATTGATGAAGCTCGTCGGCATTGCCGATCCGGAAGAACGGCTGAGCTCGTTTCCGCACCAGATGTCGGGCGGCCAGTGCCAGCGCGTCATGATCGCCATCGCCATCGCCTGCAATCCGAAGCTCTTGATCGCGGACGAGCCGACCACCGCGCTCGATGTCACCATCCAGAAGCAGATCCTTGATCTCCTGGTTTCGCTGCAGGCCAAATACGGCATGGGCCTGATCATGATCACCCACAATATGGGCGTGGTGGCCGAGACAGCCGACCGCGTCATCGTCCAGTACAAGGGCCGCAAGATGGAAGAGGCCGACGTGCTGTCGCTGTTCGAGAGCCCGAAAAGCAACTACACGCGCGCGCTGCTGTCGGCGCTGCCGGAGAACGCGGTCGGCGACCGGCTGCCGACCGTTTCCGACATGCTGTTCGAGCCGGCGCCCTCGGCCGCGGGAGCCTCCGCATGAGCACCACCGTCCTCGAAGGCAAGAACATCGTTCGCGACTACCATATCGGCGGCGGCCTGTTCAGCGGGCCGCGCACGGTGCACGCGGTCAAGGGCGTCTCGTTCACCGTGGACAAGGGCAAGACGCTCGCCATCGTCGGCGAAAGCGGCTGCGGCAAGTCCACGCTCGCCCGCATCATCACGCTCATCGATCCGGCGACATCGGGCGAGCTGTTCATCGACGGCAACAAGGTCGACATCGCCAGGGGCGGATTGACCAAGGAGATGCGCCGCAAGGTGCAGATCGTCTTCCAGAACCCCTACGGATCGCTCAACCCGCGCCAGAAGATCGGCGACGTGCTGGGCGAGCCGCTGCTGATCAACACCGACAAGACGGCCGCCGAGCGGCGCGACCTCGCCATGAAGATGCTGAAGAAGGTCGGCCTCGGTCACGAGCACTACAACCGCTATCCGCACATGTTCTCGGGCGGCCAGCGCCAGCGCATCGCCATCGCCCGTGCGCTGATGCTGAACCCGAGCCTTCTGGTGCTGGACGAGCCGGTCTCGGCGCTCGATCTTTCGGTGCAGGCGCAGGTGCTCAACCTGCTCGCCGACCTACAGGACGAGTTCCAGCTGACCTATGTCTTCATCAGCCACGACCTCTCCGTGGTGCGCTACATCGCCGACGACGTGATGGTGATGTATTTCGGCGAGGCGGTCGAATACGGCTCGCGCGACGAGGTCTTTTCAGACCCCAAGCACAGCTACACCAGGACCCTGTTCGCCGCCACGCCGCGCGCCGACGTCGCCAGCATCAAGGCGAGGCTGGCGAAGAAGAAAGCGGCGTGACTCCAATTCGTCATCCTAGGGCGGAGCGCCGCAACGCGGTGCGGAGACCCTAGGATCCATGCCGTTATCTCAGCCGAAAAGCGCTGCGGAGCAGGTTGTGCACCGTGGTAATGCTCGCATATCACGGCATGAATCCTCGGGTCTGCGCCGCGTCGCTCCGCTCCTTGCTCCGCCCGTGGATGACGAAACGGAGGCAGTCACGCCTCCGGTTTCTCTCGCGAAAAGGGTCGAGCGCTACGACAGCTTCGCGATGACAGCCCGCAGCGCTTCACCGAAACGCCTGACTTCCTCGACCGTATTGTAGTGCACCAGCGAGGCGCGGATGGCGCCGCTGTCCATCGACAGGTTGAGGCGCTTCATCAGGCGCGGGGCGTACATGTGGCCGTCGCGAATGCCGATCTGCATCTCGGCCATTTCCTCGACGATCCGCTGCGGCGACAATTTGCCGATGTTGAAACAGAAGGTCGGCACGCGTTCGTTGATCCGGGCCTCCTCGGAAACGCCGTAGATTGTTGCCCCGCAGCTCTTCAGCACAGCCAGCATCTCGCGCGCCAGCACCAGCTCGTAGTCGCGGATGGCGCCCATGCCGGCGACGATGTTTTCGCGCCGCGAGCGGTTGTTGGACGGAGCAAGATTGCGGCCGATGAGCTCGAGATACTGCACGGCCGCATCCATGCCCGACACGTTCTCGTAAATGAAGGTGCCGGCCTCGACCTTGTAGGGCGGCTCGTCGGGGATGAAGTCCTCGCGGAAGGTCGGCAGTCGCTTCAGCGTTTCGAAGCGGCCCCACAGGAAACCCATATGCGGCGAGAAATTCTTGTAGCCGGAACAGACGAGATAGTCGCAATCCCATGCCTGGACGTCGATCAGCCCATGCGGCCCGTAATGCACGCAGTCGAGGAACACTTCGGCGCCGGCGGCGTGCGCGATCCCTGCCACCGAAGCGACGTCGACGATCGAGCCGATGGAATGCGCCGTCACCGTGCAGGCGACAAGCCGGGTACGATCGGAAACAAGCGGGCGCAGATCGTCGATATGCAGGTTGCCGTCCTCGCGCATGCGCCACCACTTGAACTTGGCGCCGGCGGATTCGAGTGCCAGCCATGTCGCGATGTTGGCGTCATGGTCCATGTCGGTGACGACGATCTCGTCGCGCTCTCCAAGCATCTGGCCGATGCCGAGGCTGACTAGGCGGATGAACGAGGTGGCGTTCATGCCGAAGCAGATCTCGGATGGGCTGTAGGCATTGATCAGCAGTGCCACGCTTGTCCGCGCATCGGCGACCGATTGGTCAACGGTGACGCTGCGGCCATAGCGGCCGCCGCGCTGCACATTGTGCGATACCAGATGGTTGGTCACCGCATCGAGCACGCTCTGCGGAATCTGCGCGCCGGCGGCGTTGTCCAGGAAGATGAAGTCGCCTGCCCGCTGCAAGGCCGGAAACATCGCCCGGATTCTTTCAACAGGGAATGCGCCGGAAGTGCCGGTCGCATTGGCGGCTTGATGCTTGTTCATGGTCGTCTCCTGCGAAGTGCTCGGTAGAGGGGAAGTTGAAGGCGCGGTCAGCGCGTCTTCTCGGTTTTGAAACGGCCTTCAAGCAGGCTGACGAGGCGAACCATCGGCCACAGGAAGATGAGATAGACCAGGGCTGCGCCGATCAGCGGCGAGGGATTGGCATAGAGCGACTGTGCATTGGTCGCTTCCTTCAGGAGTTCCGGCAGCGCCACGGTGGAGGCGAGCGAGGTGTCCTTGAACATCGAGACGCAGTTGCTGGTCATCGGCGGGATGACGACGCGCACCGCCTGCGGCAGCACCACCTTGCGCAAGGTCAAAAGGAACGGCAGGCCGAGCGCCTGCGACGCCTCGAACTGGCCGCGCGGAATGCTTTCGATGCCGGAGCGGAACACTTCCGCCGAATAGGCCGACATGATGATGGCGAAGGCCGTTACGGCGGAAGCCCAGGACGATAGGCGGATGCCGAGGAAGGGCAGCGCATAATAGATCAGGATCAGCACGACCAGCACCGGCAGCGCGCGGAAGATATCGGTGTGGCCGACCGCCAGCCACCGGAGCGGCTTCGGCGCATAAAGCCGCAACAGGCTGATCACCAGGCCGATGGGGATGCCGATGCCGATGCTGAGCAGGCCGAGCAGCAGCGTGTTGAGAAAGCCGCGCAGCAGCGCCGGCAGACTGGACGCGATGACGTCGGCGTTGAAGAAGGTATCGAGCAGCGACATGGGAGGCTTTCCCGAACCGTTTGGCGTCCCTTGACGCCGGAGCAGAGGTCCGGAACAGCGAAAGCGGTTTTGCCGCGCCGCGCTGGTTCCGGGAGACTATGTATCAAACGGAACGTGCCGGCCTTTCGAGCCGGCACGTTCTCCTTGGCGGCCGCCGCTCAGGCCTTCGGCACCGGCATTTCCTTGGCGGTCGAGGAATCGGCGGGCGCGTCGCTGCCGAACCACTTCTTGTGGATCGCGGCCAGCGTGCCGTCCTTCTTCATTGCCGTCAGCGCGTCGTTGAGCTTGCCGAGCAGCGGGTGGTCCTTGGTCATCATCAGCCCGTACTGTTCGCCGGTCTTGATGCGTTCCTTGACGGTGAGATCCTTCATCTTGGTGAAGGAGTACTGCATGCCCGGAATGTCGCTGACAGCCGCGTCGATGCGCCCGGCGCTGAGGTCGAGCAAAAGGTTCTGCTGTGTGTCATAGCCCTTTACGTCGCTGAGGCCATCGGCCTCCTGATGCGCCTTGACCCAGGTCTCGCCGGTCGAGCCGGACAGCACGCCGACGATCTTGCCCTTGAGGTCGGCCTCGGCCTTGATCGGGCTGTCGGTCTTGGTGGCGATGCCCATGTCGGAATCATAGTAAGGCTGCGTGAACGACTGCGACTTCAGCCGCTCCGGCGTGATGGTGATCGACGAGATGGCGACATCGATGCGCTTCGAGGTGGTGGCGGCGAACAGCGCCTGGAAGCCGAGATCGGCGATGTCGGTGGTCATGCCGACGCGCTTTGCCGCTTCGTTGACGATGTCGACTTCAAAGCCCTCGAAAGTGCCGCTCTCGTTCTTGTACTCGAAGGGCGGGTTGGTCGGGTAGGCGCCGACATTGAGCACATCGGCGGCATAGGCGGTTGCCGGTCCGGCGGCGATGCCGATGGCGGCCGCGAGAAGGATGAGATTGCGACGGGTCAGGCTCATTGTTGGTCCCTCTGGGGTGTTCCCTCTGGTTGTTGATCGGGCGGGCTGATGCCCGCACGGTTTCTTGCCGCCCCACCTCCCAGCGGGGCGTCAATTCATGCTCGCTGCCATACGGTCGGGCGCTGTCCGGTCGCGGCAGACGCACATCGGCGGGAAGGCAAGGTTGGCGATGCTCTCGGTATGCGGATCGCGGATCTGGCGCGCGCACGCCCTCGCACGCATGGCGCGTGCTGGAGGATGACTGGGGGCAGCATGAACGACAAGGACTGAAACCCTTTGATCCCACCCGATGCACCACGATGGATGTCCGGCAAGCCCGTCCGGAACGGCAGTCGCCATCGATCGAGGAATGCTTATCCAAACCGCGGCAGTTTTCAAGGCAAAAGTTTTAAGCTTAAAAAGTTGGCAGCGGCGGCGCCTGGCATACCTTTCGATAGCGCTAGCGGCCGCTCCTGCCCAGTTCGGCATCCGCGCCGGCTTTGCCGGCAGCAGCGCCAGCCCCCAGAAGCATCGTGTCGCTGGCCAGGATGAAGAAACTGGCGCCGAGTGCTGCCCATCGGGCGACATCTTGCGGCTTCGCGCAGAAGATCCCGGATGTCCTGCCATGCGCGATTGTCGCATCGATGATCCTGTGGATCGCTTGCGCGAGTTTGTCGGCGCCTTTGGGGCCGATCGCATCGATCGATACGGAGAGATCGCCGGGCCCGACGAAGATCACGTCGACGCCCTCGACGGCGGTGATCGCCTCGATATTGGCCAGCCCTTCCGATGTCTCGACCTGAACCGCCACGACGATGCTGTCATTGGCTTGAGCGAGATATTCGGAGATGCGGTAGCCATAGCCGGCGGCCCGTCCGGGCCCGACGCCGCGCTCGCCGGTCGGCGGATAACGCGAGGCCTTCACCGCCGCCTGCGCCTGGGCGGCGGTCGAGACGCGCGGGACGAGCACGCCTTGCGCGCCGCTGTCCAATGCCGCGGCGATCGCTTCCGGTGCATGGCCGGGCACGCGCACAATGGCCGGCACGCGATGGATGTCGGCCGCGCGCACCATCGCCTCGATCATGTCGCGCGAAATCTGGGCATGTTCCCAATCGATGCAGAGGAAATCGAGACCGGACTGGGCCATCACCTCGACCGCAACGGGATGCGGAATGGCGGCAAAGGAACCGACGAGGCTTTCCCTGCCGATGCATTTGTGGCGAAACCCGCTCATCGCTCCATCCCTTTGTTGAGCGCAATGCCGGGCTGCTGTTCGGCCTGCTCGGCGGCAGCCTGTGGACCTACCCGACGGCGAAGCTGCTCGCCGGTGATGCCTGGCGGCGGAGCCCGCGCGGGCTGGCCGCCTTTCTCGGCGATGCGTTGGTGCCGGCGCGCGGATGGCTGGAGAGCACCTATCGGTCCGAAACCATACGCGCGCTGTGGGCACCGTGGGTCCTGCATGCCGGACTTGGGCCGGAAGATGCTTTCTCCGGCCAGATCGCCAAGGTCATCGCCTTCGCGCTGGAAGCTGCGGGCGCGCCGATCGTCAAGGGCGGGGCGAAGAACCTGCTGTCGGCCTTCGAGGCGCTTGTCAAAGAGCGCGGCGGGGTCATCTCCACCGAGGCCGACGTTGCCTCGATCATCCTGACCGAAGGTCGCGCCACCGGCGTGCGGCTGGCCTCGGGCGAAACCGTCCATGCGAAGAAGAGCGTCATCTGCTCGGTCACGCCAACGCAGCTTTACGGTCGGCTGCTCGGCAGTGACGGCCCCAAAACCGACGTCGAAGCGACGCAAAAATACCGCTACGGCAAAGGCAATTTCCAGATCCACTATGCCCTCGACAAGCCGCCTTCATGGCGAGGCCAGGGGTTGGACAAGGTGGCGCTGCTGCATCTGACGCCTGGGTTGGACGGGGTATCGAAGGCCTGCAACGAGGCGGTGCGGGGCATGCTGCCCGAAGTGCCGACCATCTGCGTCGGCCAGCCGCACGCGCTCGATCCCTCGCGTTGCCCGCAAGGCAAGGCGATCCTGTGGCTGCAACTGCCCGAGGCTCCCCGTCACATCAAGGGTGATGCCGCCGGCAAGCTGCAGGCACCGGCGGACGGGCAGTGGACCGACGCGCTGCGCGAGGCCTATGCCGATCGCGCCGAAGCGATCCTTGCCAGTCATATCGATGGCTTCAAGGACAGCGTCATCGCGCGCCGCGCCTATTCGCCTGCTGATCTCGAAGCGATGAACATCAATCTGGTCGGCGGCGACCCCTATGGCGGGTCCTCGACCGTCGACCAGTCCTTCCTGTGGCGGCCGTTCAAGACCAGCCGCAATCACCAGACCGGCATCAAGAACCTCTACCATATCGGCGCCTCGACCCATCCGGGCGCGGGCCTCGGCGGCGGCTCCGGCTTTCTCCTGGCGGGGAGACTGTGATGGAGCAGAAAATCGCGGAAAAGCGCCAGCGCATTTCGACCTTGGGCCAGATCGGCCTGCAGCAATTCGCGCCCTATCTGATGAACCGCATCATGGGCCGCTACAACGCCACCTTGCGCGACGATTTCCGCAAGCAGGGCCTGACCATTTCGCAGGTGCGGGCGCTCGCGGTGCTGTCGGTCACCGACGGCGTCACCGTCAACGACCTCTCGGTCTATACGGTGATCGAGCAGTCGACCTTGAGCCGCACGCTCGACACCCTTGAGGGGCAGGGGCTTGTGCGGCGCGAGCAGGGGGTTAGCGACAGTCGCATCCGCCATGTGTTCCTGACCGACGAGGGCCGCACCGAGTTCACCCGTGCCTGGCCGGCCATGCATGACGCTTTCGAGGCCATGTTCGACGATGTCGACGATGCCGAATATGCAGCGCTGATCGCGACATTGCAGAAGATGCTGAAGAACATTCGCAAGCACGACATCTAGAGCTACGCGCCGCCGAAGCCGGGCGGCAACGGAAGGAGGCCAAAAATGGCCGAACGGTCTTTTGCCAAGGAAGTCGAAAAGCTGAGGCTCGGCGCGGGCGAGGAATTTGCCGGCGAAGGCATCCTCGCCATCACCAAGGCGCTGCTGCAATGCGGCGTCGGCTATGTCGGCGGCTACCAGGGTGCGCCGATCAGCCATCTCATGGACGTGCTGGCCGACGCACAGGACATTCTGGGCGAACTCGGCGTGCATTTCGAGGCGAGCGCCTCGGAAGCCACCGCCACCGCCATGCTGGCGGCCTCGGTGCATTATCCGATCCGCGGCGCGGCGACCTTCAAGTCGACGGTCGGCACCAATGTCGCCTCCGACGCGCTCGCTAATCTGGCATCTGGCGGCGTCACCGGCGGCGCGCTGATCATCGTCGGCGAGGACTATGGCGAGGGCTCCTCGATCATGCAGGAGCGCAGCCATGCCTTCGCCATGAAAAGCCAGGTCTGGCTGCTCGATCCGCGCCCGAACCTGCCCTCGATCGTCAAGGCCGTGGAAGACGGCTTCGAGTTGTCCGAGGCCTCCAACACGCCTGTCATGCTGCAGGTGCGCATCCGCTGCTGCCATGTCCACGGTCATTTCACCGCCAAAGACAACAAGCGGCCGCCGATGACGGTGGCCGATGCGCTGGAGGCGCCCCGCCGCGACACCGGCCGCATCGTGCTGCCGCCCGCTTCCTTCCTGCACGAGAAGGAGAAGGTCGCGAAGCGCTGGCCGGCGGCGGTGGATTTCATCAAGAGCCGCAAGATCAACGAGATCTTCGGTTCCGATCACGGCTCCGTCGGCATCGTCATGCAGGGCGGCATGTACAATTCCGTCATCCGCGCTTTGCAGCGGCTCGGCCTTGCCGACACCTATGGCGAGACCGACGTGCCGCTCTACGTGCTCAATGCCGTGTATCCGTTGATCGACGACGAGTTTCTGTCCTTCTGCGAAGGCAAGCAGGCGGTGCTGGTCGTCGAGGAAGGCCAGCCCAACTACATCGAACAGGCCTTTGCCGCCATGCTGCACAAGGCCGGGCGTGGCACCCGCCTGGTCGGCAAGGAGCACCTGCCGATGGCCGGCGAATATACCGGCCAGGTCATGCTCGACGGCATCGGCGCCTTCCTGCGCACCGAGGCGCCGCATCTTCTGCCCGGCGAAGTGCGGGCTCCCAACAAGGTCGGCGACGGCGTCGACACGGCGGACCTGATCAATGTCGTTCCAGGTCGACCGCCCGGTTTCTGCATCGGCTGCCCGGAGCGGCCGATCTTTGCCGCGACAAAACTGGTCGAACAGGAACTCGGCAAGCACCACATCGCGTCCGACATCGGCTGCCACCTGTTCTCGATCATGCCGCCCTTCGAACTCGGCGCCACCACAATGGGCTACGGGCTCGGCCCGGCCTCGGCCTCGGCCTTCAATTCACCCGACGCCAAGCGCCGCTCGATCTCCTTCGTCGGCGATGGCGGCTTCTGGCACAACGGCCTGACCTCCTCGATCGGCAACGCGGTGTTCAACAAGAACGACGGCGTCATCGTCATCGTCGACAATTTCTACTCGGCCGCGACGGGAGGACAGGATATCCTGTCGTCTCGCGCCGGCAACAAGACCAAGTCGACGAAGCATCCCATCACCGAGGCCGTGAAAGGCATGGGCGTCAAGTGGCTGCGCCATGTCGACCGCACCTATGACGTCGGCAAGATGCAGGACACGCTGCGCGAGGCGCTGACCACGGACGAGAAAGGCCCGAAAGTCATCGTCGCCTCGTCGGAATGTATGCTCAACCGCCAGCGCCGCGAAAAGCCCCTGGTCGACAAGGCGATCAAGGGTGGGACGCGCGTCGTCAAGCCGAAGTTCGGTGTCGACGAGGATATCTGCACCGGCGACCACGCCTGCATGCGGCTGTCCGGCTGCCCGTCGCTGTCGGTGAAGTCGCTCGACGATCCGCTGCGCGACGATCCTGTCGCAAGCATCGACCAGAACTGCGTCGGCTGCGGCAATTGCGGCGAGGTGGCGGACGCGGCGGTGCTGTGCCCGTCCTTTTATCGCGCCGACGTCGTGCACAATCCGAGCCGTTGGGACCGCGTCCTCGAGAGCACCCGGCGCGCGGTCATTGGCCTTTTGCAGCGTCGCCGCGAGGGCCGCCGTCTGATGTTCGCCGATGCTTGATCCCAACGCTACACTGCGCCCGAAGGCTGGCGCCGCCGCCGACGAACGCGTTATCAAGCTTGCGGTGCTTGCCGTCGGCGGCCAGGGCGGCGGCGTGCTTGCCGACTGGATCACCGACGTCGCCGAGCGCAACGGTTACGTCGCGCAATCGACCTCGGTGGCCGGCGTCGCCCAGCGCACCGGCGCCACCATCTACTATGTCGAGATGGCCCGTGACACCGGCCGCCTGCCGGTCTTCGCGCTGTCGCCCTCACAAGGCGACGTCGACATTTTGATCGCTGCCGAGCTGATGGAAGCCGGCCGCGCCATTATCCGCGGCTTTGTCACTCCCGACCGCACGACGCTGATCACTTCCTCGCACCGCATCGCCGCCGTATCGGAAAAGATCGAGCCCGGCGACGGCAGGGCGTCGTCGTCGAAGGTGCACGCGACGGCTGAAGCCGCATCGAAGCGCTTCATCGCTTTCGATATGGAAAAGATCGCCGCCGACAGCGGCTCGATGATCTCGGCCAGTCTGCTTGGCGCGCTGGCCGGCTCCGACGCTCTGCCGTTCACGCGCGAAAGCTACCAGGAGGCGATCGGCGCCGGTGGCCGCGGCGTCAAGGCCAGCCTCGCCGCCTTCGCCGCCGCCTATGATCGCGCGCGCGGCACGGCATCATCCGCTGCGCCAAAACCGGCGGAAGCAGCTGTCGTCGGCTCCGCCCTGGCCGCTGGACAGGTGAGTGGCCCGCAAGACCTCCTGCGAGGCTGGCAGGCCCTGGCCGCCCGCATCGACGTGATGCCCGTGGCGGTGCGCGACATGGCGCTGCGCGGTCTGCGAAAGGTCGTGGACTATCAGGACATTGCCTACGGACGCGAATATCTCGACCGCCTGGACAAAGCCGTCGTGCTGGACGGGCCTGATCGAGCCTATGCCCTCTCGATCGCCGCCGCCAAGCATTTGGCGAACGCCCTATGCTACGACGACATGATCCGCGTCGCCGACTTGAAGACGCGCTCGACCCGCGACAGGCGCGTGCGCAAGGAGGTCGGCGTCAGGGATGGCTCGGTCCTGCAGGTGACCGAGTATTTCCATCCGCGCATCGAGGAGTTCTGCGGCACGCTGCCGGCGGGGCTGGGCAGCTACATCGAGAACCGGCCGAAGCTCGCCGCCTTCCTTGACCGTCGCATCAATCGCGGCCGACGCATCCGTACCGATAGTTTTGCCGGCTTCACCGCTCTGTGGTTCATCGGCGGCCTGCGCCGCTGGCGCCGCCGCCTGCTGCGCCACAAGGTGGAAGCCGCACATCTGGAGAGCTGGTACGCGCTGGCGCTGGGCCATGCGCGTGAGGACTATGCATTGGCCGTCGAGATCCTGAACTGCCGCCGGCTGATCAAGGGCTACAGCGACACCCATGTCCGTGCCCAGTCGAAGTTCGACCGCGTGCTGTCGGCGCTCGACCTGCTCAAGGGGCGCGCCGACGCCGCTGACTGGATCAGGCGGCTGCGCGAGGCGGCACTGAAGGACGAGAAGGGCGACATGCTCGACGGCGCCCTCAAGACGGTGGCGACGCTGGGGGCCGGGCCGACACACTGAGGCCGCGTCGCGCCGTCACTGTGTTTCGACTTGTGAATGAAGCGGCGCAGCTTGCGGGAAAAGATGCAGCAGTCCTGAATCGGCGCGGCGGCGCAGATGTGCATCCACCTCGGCCCGGTCAGCACAGCCATGGAACCTGCCGCCGCAATGGTCACGCAACCGCACCAGATCAGACATGACGGGTGACATCGGCAGGCCGGCGGCATCGAGCAGGCTTGCGCTGAGAAAGGCAATATCGAGCGACGCCATATCGGGCATCGGATGACGCAGTGGATGATGGAAGGTCGTGAGGGTGTAGAAGGTGCGATAGGCGAGCGAGTCAAGCTTGGCCAGCGCGTCACTACCTGCGGTCGCATCGACAAACGGTTTGGTCGCCGAGGACTGGTGGTCGCCGAATTCGAGCACCACGGCGCCGCGCCTGCCGGCCTCCGCTTCCCGTTGCTTGAGAAAATCCTGAAGGTCGCCGCGCGCGATCGCCATGCGGCGCAGATATTCGCCGATCTGGAAATCGTCCGAGAAGGGCTCGTCTTCCATCTTCAATCCCGGCTCCATCCGCCCCTCATAGGGCGAGTGCGGAAACATGGTCTGGATTTCGAGGAACAGTGGCCGGCCGTCTTCCCGGCGGTGTCTGGCGATGAATGCCTCCGCCGCGTGGTAATAGAAACTGTCGCGCAGATGGTAGAAGGGCGCGGCGATATCCTTGATGTCGAGGACGTTCTCGAACCCGATCGACTTCAAGAAAGGCCCCTCGTTGACGAAGGTAAAGTCCATCGGCGTCATGGCGGCCGTTCGATAGCCGCAGCGCGCCAGCAACTCCGGCAACGCGCCGGCGACCTTGTCCTGTAGCGTGATCGTCAGATAGGGACTTCGCCAGCCGAAATCGCTGGCCGAAACCCCGGTCATCAAGGACAAATTGCTGATCCAGGTGCCGCCGCCGAACGTCTCGACCTGCATCGGGCGGGGCTCGCCAGCGGCAGGTGCAAATCGCTGCAGGAATCCCGCGCCGCTGGCGATCTGCGGAAAATAGCTTGGATCGGACTGGCTTTCGCTCAACACGAAGAAAATATCGGGAAGCGCTGCCCGGTCGCCGCAGTCGACCGTGTCGGCGAAGGGTGGCTGTGGCGCGATGGCCTGCAGCCGCTGCTCGAACGCCGGCTCGACGACCAGGTTGCGCAGATCCATCAGTGAGATGAAGAAGGCCGACATGTGCCGGCCCTGCATATAATAGAAGTACCGGTCCTTCGAAGCCTCGGCTGGAAAGGTCAGCGGCACCAGTGTGACGAGGAGGGCCAGAAGCAGGGCGCGCGCCGATGCGGGCCAGCCAAGCTTCCGGTCGGCGCGAAAGATCAGGATCGCTGCGGCGATGCCAAGCACCAACACCGCGGCGACAGGCAGGATGAGGTGGAGATAGGAGCCGAGCAGGAAGCGATACACTCCCGGATCCGTGGACACGAAGATCGTGTCGTAGAAGTGCAGCGAGAACCCCTTCATCCGGAATTTGACCGCCGAGATCAGCGTCACCAGGGCAACGGCCATCCAGGCAAGATAGACGGAAAAGGCGAGGCGCCCCGATGTCAGGAACACCGCTCCCGCGAGCGCCCCCACCAATGTCAGCGAGAACGGCACCGACAGCCATTCATGCTCGGCTCGGCCGGCACCAAAAACGCCCGCAAGGCTGATCAGCACCAACGCCAGCGGATGGCAGAAGGCCCGCAAAGGCCCTTGAGGTCGAGATATGGCTTTCCCCACGAACATGTCTTTGCGTTCCTTTGGGGGAGCTTTGTGTCATTTGCAGCTTTCGAACAATTCCATAGTAAATTTAACCTTAATCGCCATCTGCAACCGGAATTCAGACGACCAGATCGCGCATCGGCTTCATCGCCGCGGACTCCGGGAACACCTTGTCGCCGAGCACCGCCGCCGAAAGCCCGAACTGGTCGGCGAGCAGGCCTTTCAGCACCGCCCTGACATCGCTGGTCGGCGCCAGGTCGCGCTGCTCGTAGAGCTGGGCCGGCTTCAGGCCCGGCCAGTCGGCTATGACGCGGCCGCCCTTGATCGCGCCGCCGGCGAGCAGCACCACCGACCAGGGGCGGCGTCCGGCGGCATGGAGCCTTTGGCCGGGATAGCCACGTCAGCTCCTTGTTCAGGCCCAGCGCGGCGCATGAACCCGTTTTCGGCGCGATGCGCTCAGGTCGGATCGGTTGCTGCGGTCGAGGGGGCCAGGCCGGTGAAGCGGCTGGCCCCCGCGCACGCTTACCAGTGACGCCAGCGGTGCCAGACCCGATGTGGGTGCCAGACAGGATGGGGGTGCCAGACGTGGAAGACCGGGCCGGGCCGGTAATAACGCGGATACACAACCCCCCGATTGGGCACGCAGCGCCCCCAGTGGTTGGGATGCCAGCCGGGGCCGCAACCCCATGCCACATGCTCGATCAGCGCCGGGGCGCTTGGCTGGGGCAGCATCGGCGTGGCGGATGCCGCCGCAACGGTCGCGGCCGTTCCGGTCAAGGCAAGCGCGGCGGCCGCCGCGTATTGTGTCAGACGGTTCATGACGATACTCCAAATAGTCTCGAAGTTGAAAACCTGTTCGCACCAAGCGGTCCGGCAGGTGTGCCCTTCTTGCCTTAAACGGCGGCTTCGGCGCATTCCGTCGGTGCTTATGGCGATTTTTTTGGCGCCGGCGGCAGCCCGGCGCGTCTTGTCAGCCCCTCAGCCAGAACGCCGCGATCCTCTGCCGAACTTGCCGCGGCAAACTCGACAATGCGCTGCTCCAGCCGCATGCGCATGGTGACGTCGGCGTTGCGGGCCCGATCGAGCGCGGCCGTCAGCGCTGCCGTGTCGAGGGTGGGCTGCCGCAGCAGGTCGGCGGCCTCGCGCCTGGCCTGCTGGCCGTCGAGGATGACCTGGCGGGATTCGCGCCGGACCTCACGCAACGCCTTGCGGAATATCCTGCGTTCCTGGTCCGGAAGCCGGCCTCCGGCCGCTTCCAGCGAATAGCCCTGGCCCGCCTTGCCACTTCTCAGCCAGACGGCCCCGCCGGCAAGGGCGCCGGCCAGGAAGACGTTCAGCGCCACGGACGCGATGAGGAGCTTGCGGCCCGTGCTCATAGGTTTTCCTCGATGGTGTCGTCGGGACCGGCATCGCCGAACGCCGTCGCATTGGCGTCCAGCACATACTGATCGGGCTGAACCTCAGGCGTGGCGACGATCACCAAAGCCGATCCGGCAACCGCGCCGGCCAGGCCGATGCCGGCAAGTCCGAGCCCCAGCCACCACAAGCGCTGGCGCCAGCGTTGGGCAAGATGCCGGTCGGCAGCCCTCACTATGCCGCCGTGCAGCGCTTTGCCGGGCGCTTCGACGCGATAGCTGTCGAGCAGGGCGTCGAGCTTGCCGGCATCCCTCAGAATGGCCGCGCCCGCGTCGCTTGCGGCAAGGAGGCTGCCCGCCGCGCGTTCGGCCTGTGGCCATCGCCGCAAGTCGCCGCCATAGGCTGCCGCCAGCACGGCAAAGCGTTCGGCATCCATCGTCGGTGCGTCCCTGGATCGGTCAGACATCGGTCTTTCCCTTGCCTGTTGGCCCCTTGCCCGCTGGCATCGCGTGCCCGCACGGCGCGGCGATCATCGGAGCCGGCTGCCAGGCGGTGTCGGCAAGGCGCGAACGCTGCGCCTTCATGGCGGCGCGGTTCTCATTCATGGACATCGTCCCTGGCCAGGATCGCCTGCAGCGCCCTGCGCCCGCGCGAAAGCAGGCTCTCCAGGGCATCGACGCTGATCTCCAGGGTCGTGGCCGCCTCGATGTTCGACATGTCCTGATAGTAGACCAGGATGATGGCTTCGCGCTGCCGCGGCGCGATGGCTCGCAAGGCCTGTTCGACGCGCCACGTGTCTTCCCGCGGCTGGGCATCCGGAAGCGGCGCCGGGTCCATCACCTCCGGCAGATCGTCTGTCACCCATTCGCGGCGGCGGCGCAGCCGGTCGTAGCAGAGGTTCAGCGTCACCCGGTGGATCCAGGTGTCGAAGCGGGCATTGCCGCGCCGCCAGCCCGAGGCATGGCGCCAGAGTCGGACGAAGGTCTCCTGCGCGACATCCTCGGCTTCCGCCGCGTCGCCCAGCATGCGCACGGCAAGCGCCAGGATACGCGGCAGTTTGCGCGCGACCAGCGTTTGCACGGCCGCCGGATCGCCGGCGCCGACACGGCGAACCAGCTCCTCGTCCGGATCCGCGCTCATCGGCTGGCGCACCCCTGATGCTCATCGCGTGCCATTACCCCCGTTCATTGCTCCGTCTTGGGAGCGGTTTTGTGGCCCGGCATTTCGTCGACGCTCAGAACGCCGTCGCCATTCTTGTCCAACCTGGCGAAGCGCTGGGCGAAGAACGCATCGAGCTCGGCGCGGTCGATGAAGCCGTCATGGTTCGAGTCCGCGCGCGCAAAGGACTGTGTCGGGTCGCCCTTGGTGCCGCGCTTTGCCTGGAGGACCTCCCATTCCAGCAGGCTGATCTTGCCGTCGCCATCCGTGTCGGCGGCCATGATCGCCTTCTCACGCCGCTTCTGGAACTTGGCCAGCGTGATTTCGGGCCTGGTCTTTGACGTGGCTGGCGCGGCAGCGGGGGGCGGTGCAGAAGGGGACGTCGCGGCCGGAGGCTGTGTCGCCGTCTGGGCGAACGCCGTGGCGGTCAGCAGGCTCAAGGCAGCGGCAAGGATCGAACGGCGTATCATGCTGGCGTCTCCGGTTGGCGCGCTGCCATGGCATTGTGCCGTGGCGACGCTTCTCCCGTTAAACGCAGCGGCGGTAGAAATCCGTCGGTGACTTTTGGGCCAGCAGGCGCATGCCGCAACAACGCGCCCGATCGGCGCTGCTTGCGCCCTGTTCGAACCCTTCAGCTGAAGGGCAGGAACTTGAGCAATTCCAAGAAAAGTGTGTACGGCTTTCCGGGAAAAGCGCGTAGCGCTTTCCCTATGGAATTGCGTAAAAACAAAGAGATAGAGCGTTTCGCCGCTTCCGCGAAACGGTGAACCGTTCTATGTCGATTGGTCCGCCACCACCAGCTGGTCCGGCTTGAAGCCGGCATGCTGCGGGGTCCATACATCGCCCTCGCGGTTGAACCAATGGCACATATATGTGCCGGAGGCGGCACCGTCGCTTATCGTCATCTTCGGGCCTCCGGACTTCAGCTTGACGACGTCTCCGGTCTTGAAACTGTTGGGCATTTTGACCTCCCATGCTGACGCCGGGAGTTTCACATCAAACCTCGGTCTCGACAATGGCGGATGCATTCGGCCAGCATCGCGATCCACAGTGCCAGGCGGCGTTTTGAGGTCGGGTCTCGGTCCCAGTTGTAGATTCGGTCGCAGTTGCAGCAATGTGTCTTGCCGTTTGCTGTCGAAATTGGATGTTGAAATTCCTGTTCGGCTGGTGGAGATTGATCCTCTGCTGAGTATTGAGCGCGGCTATCGCTTCGGCGATGCTGCCGATCTGGCACCATGAGTTTCGGACGGAGTTCTATCGAACCGTGATCAGAAGCAACAAACAACAGCAACCCGCATGCAGTCTCGTGCCGAATACAGTAGAGTTGCGACATTGAGTGAGAGAGGCTTGAAGCGCTTGGGGAAAAGCGAAGGGTTCCCATCAGAGCGCCGGAGGAAATGATTCGTCACGTTATGGTTGCTGCCTGCCCCAACGATCAAGCCGCTGATCAACGCCGGCTGGCAGGGGGGAGTACATGCCCGGGAAAGCATTGAGAGGAGGCCGGTTTGGCGAAGGCCAAGGGGATCGCTCTGGAGATTGCAGAGCATAGCGCAGCGAATCCCGATGCACAGAAGCCGCTGCGCAAGCGCTTGTTCGATCACCCGCTTCTGGTGGTTAAGCGGAAACTGTTATATCGCCTGCTGCATCCCCAGGCGCCACGGCACCCTGTGCCGCTTACAAAGCCGGTCCTCATCGTAGGCTCCGCGCCGGTCTCACACCCGCCGGTGGGTTTTCAGCGCGATGCTTTCACACTCTTTACCGTGAATGGCTCGCAGACCGTCACGGCCCGCTGGGGGATGGGTACCCCTGACGCGACATTTCTTTACGTCAACCAGCTTGACGCGACCAAGCCAAACGCTGTGGCCGTGCGCGCCGTCTTGACCGGCCAGGAGACCGATCTGCTCTGGATTGTGCGCGCACACCGCACGATGGAGGAATTGCGCTGCAACATCGCGGCCTTCAACTACCGCTGTCGCGACCTGCGCACGATGACCCGTCACCAGCGCATGGCGCTCTACGAAGCAGTGATGGGTGTGCCCAATTTCGAGATGCATCTGGAGGAGAAGTTCTCGACCGGGATCACGGCGGTCCTTTACGCCTTGCATAACGGCGCGCCGGCCGTGATCATCACGGGTATTGACCCGGGTTCGCACGGCCATGTGTACAACAAACTGAACATCGACCGGATGCACGTCGGTTCCGACCGTGCCACCCTGCTGGCGCTGTTGGCGCTCGGTTTCCCCCTTTATACGAGCGATCCGCATGTGGCGGGCTCGCTCGGTCTGCCACTCTGGACAGGCCAGTTCGGGAGATGTGAGGTCAAATAACAACGGTCGATGTGGCTTGCTGGTGAGCTGTCTCAAATGTGAGTGCGACGATCCGCTCGACAGCTCCGTCGTGAAGAGGTGCGATGCCGGTTGCTTGGCACTTGTCGCGCAAAAACACCATCGACACCTTCAGAGATGAAACGCTCGTGGCAACCCGGACACACGGCATTGCGAATGTGCTTCTGGTCTTCCGCGTGCAGTGCTGCCATGCTAGATTCGTCTAAATTCACATCAGATTATAGAACTGCCACATGATACCAATCTACATTGGCTATGATCCGCGCGAATCCCGAGTTCTGGACGTGGCGCGATGGAGCGCCTATCGGCGGACAAGCACCCCGTTGCAGATACAGCCGCTCGTGCTCAAGGACCTTGTAGCCCAAGGAATCATGACGCGACCGATGGAAGTACGTGACGGTAAGCTCTGGTGCCCGATTTCCGAGGCGCCGATGGCGACCGAGTTTGCCATATCGCGCTTTGCCGTTCCGTTCATGGGGCAAAGCGGCTGGGCCATGTTCTGCGATTGCGACGTCCTGTTTCTGAAGGATCCGGTCAAACTGCTCGATCTGCTCGATCCTTCCTACGCGATCATGGCGGTCAAGCACCAGCAACGCGAATCCGAAGCGGTCAAGATGGACGGACAAACGCAGACGTTCTATCGCCGCAAGAACTGGTCGTCGGTCGTTTTATGGAATCTGGATCATCCCGCCAACAAGCGGCTGACCAATGAGATGCTCAATACGTGGCCCGGACGTGACCTCCACGCCTTCAAATGGCTTGAGGACCATGAGATCGGCGAATTGCCCCTGGCGTGGAACTACCTCGTCGGGGCTTCGGCTTCCGAACTCGATCCCGCCGATGTCTCGCTGGCGCATTATACGCTCGGCGGCCCTTGGTTTGCGGGTTGGTCCGGCACCACGCAATGGGACGAATTGTGGAGCCGGGAAGAGAGCATCCTGCGCGCGTTTGAGGAACAGGCGGTTCAGATTCCCGGATGAAAACTCCGCTTTCGGATCTCTTGCCAATCTTCCAAAAACCAATTCTTCGCCTGCCCAGGGCCACAGGTCCCGCCTTGGTGATGGGGTCGGCGCCGAATTTTCGCCTCCCGCAGGGATATGATGCCGATTGGGCACTTGTGACCGTCAATGCTTCCCAGCTTTTGGCGGAAACCGTCGGCCTCCCCGTTCCTGATATCGCCGTTATCCGCCGCGGCATTTTTGTCGACGCCAGCGAACAGGATTTCTACAAGCGTGATCTGTTAAACGGACGCCAGGCAAAGCACCTGATCATCCCGGTTTGGCCCGATGTCGAGGACAAGCTGAAAGCCGGTTGTCGCACCTTCAATTATCGTTATGAAACCTTGCAGGCGCTTACCAAATGGCAGCTTGCCAACGTCGTCTGGCAGCTTAGCGGCAAATATCATATGTTCCGCGGCTGGCACCGGAAGATCTCCACCGGAGCCTTCGCGATCATACTGGCGCGTTTCGCCGGCTTTGCCCCTGTCGTCGTCAGCGGGTTTTCCCTGTCCCAGGCCGGGCACGGATACGACACCCGAAACGCCTTTCGATATCACGCCAACGAAGATGCGGCCCTGCTTGGGCGGGTGGTGAGAAGAGGCGAACCGATCTACGCGGAGGATAAAGACTTCGCGGCCGAAAGTGGATTACCCTTGTGGCAGGGACAGATGCCATGACGGCGACGTCAGCAGGGGCTGGGGAAGTGGTGCCGCTTGCGTGACTCGAACACGCGACCCCATCATTACGAATGATGTGCTCTACCAACTGAGCTAAAGCGGCCCGGGAAGCGTTAGGCCTCCAAGATGGGCTGGGTGATAGACTCAACCGACGGCGAATTCAAGATGGGCGATCGCGAATTCAGGATGCGGCCCGGCAATTCGTGTTGCGCGTCGTTCCGCCCCGACGCATCGCCGACAAAGCCGGCTGCCACGCCCTTACCGATCGGCCGGGACATTGCGCCTGGCGCCGTGCCTCCCTGCCGGCAAAGATCAATGAAGCATGTTGATTTCGTTGCCGGAATACCGCCAAGATGGACTTTGGACACTCCAACGAGGCAGAATGCGGACGCTCGCCCGTTGATTGATTGGTCGGCTGCGGCTAACGATCATGGCGAGGTTTGGGCAACGCACAGAGGGATCTCGCTTGGACGCAATCGAAAAAGCGATCCGGAACGCCCTCGAAAGAGGCAATGCCGAGGACCGCGCATACCGCGAAAAGGTCTATCGCTCGGCTTTCGCCGCGCTCGACCGCGCGCTCCAGGCCAATCCCGGCGTGACGGTGGAAGTCGCCATCAAGCGCCGCAAGGCGATACAGGCCAAGATCACCGAAATCGAATCCGAATTCCTGCCGGCGGTGCCGGATGTCGCTCCCCAGGCTGAGTCCGATGCACCGGCGGTCGAGCTTCCGGCGAGCCCGGCCGCACCCGCCGCAACCGGCGAGAGCGCCGCACCGCCCGCAGTTTCCGTCGACGAGCCTGCGCAGCCGGCTGCCGATGCCCCGCGCTCACGCGTCTTGCCGGTCGTTCCAGACATCATGCCCGACGCGACCCTTTCCGGCGTGCCGTCCATCGACATGTCGGCTCCCGCTTCGTCCGAGGCGACGGCTGAAGTGGCGCCCGATCGCGACGAGAGGCGCATCAGGGGCCGGCGGCTGCCGCTGACCGCCATCTTCCTCACCGTGACGCTGCTCGCCGCGGTCGGCATCGGGCTGTTTTTCGCCATGCAGACCGGCGTCTTCAAGACCCAGGCTCAGCTCGACACCGCTCCGCCCGAAGCGCCGCCGACCGTCGAGGACGACGATTTCACACCGGCCGATGGCGAGACCGGGCCGGAAAAGCCCGGCGCTGCCGATCAGGCGCGCAACTGGATCAACGTGTTTTCGCCCACCGACCCGGCGCATGTCAGCGCTCCGTCGGACGCCAAGGCGGAAACGATGAAGGACGATTCCGGGCCATTCCTGCGCATCCAGTCCGGCGCTTCCGGTTCGGCGATCAGCTTCGATGTCGGGCAAGGCGTGCTGGAGAAGCTCGCCGGCAAGCACGCCGTGTTCGATATCGTCGCCCGCGCCGAGGACGGCAAGGACACGCAGATCTCGGTCGACTGCAATTTCGGCGAGCTTGGTGATTGCGGCCGCAAACGCTATGCGGTCGGCCAGCAGCGCAACGAATATCTCTTCGACGTGAAATTCCCTGACAAGCGGCCCGGCTCGGCCGGAACGATCGCCATCAACTCCGATTTCGACAAGCAGGGCAAGGCGGTCAACATTTACGAGATACGCGTCTCCGTCGAGCCTTGAGCGCCGGCACCGGAGAGGGTGCGATCAACGATCGAGCAGCGCCTGCAGCGTCTCGATGCGGTCGGCCTCGTTGGCGGGCTTGTCCCAGCGCAGCCGCGAGATGCGGGGAAAGCGCATGGCAACGCCGGATTTGTGACGCGTCGAACGGTTGAGCCCTTCGAAGGCGACTTCCAGCACCAGCCCGTTGTCACGGTCGGCGCGCACCGAGCGCACAGGCCCGAAACGCTCGATCGTGTTGTCGCGGACATATTTGTCGATCTGCCTCAATTCCTCGTCGGTGAAGCCGAAATAGGCCTTGCCGACCGGCACCAGTTCCTCCTCGCCTTCCGCTCCGGACCAGACGCCGAACGTGTAATCGGAGTAGAAGCTCGAGCGCTTGCCGTGGCCGCGCTGGGCGTACATGAGCACGGCGTCCACCGTGTGCGGGTCACGTTTCCATTTGAACCAGGGCCCCTTCGGCCGGCCGGCGACATAGGGCGAATCCCAGCGCTTCAGCATCACGCCTTCGATGATCGGGTGCGGCGGCGCCCGGCGCAGTTCCTCCAGCGCCTGCCAGTCCGAGAACGCGACGAATGGCGAAAGATCGAAGCGGCTCGGGTCGAGCGTTTTCACGAAGGTTTCGAGGCGGACGCGCCGCTCCCGGAAGGGCAATCCCCGCAAATCCTCCGCGCCGACCTGCAAAAGGTCGTAGCAACGCATGAAAGCCGGATATTGCTGCTGCATCTTCAGTGACACCGTCTTGCGGTTCAACCGCTGCTGGAGGTCCGAGAACGTCCCTGTCGCTTCCCGGGGATCGCCGACCAGCAATTCGCCGTCGAGGGTGGCCGAGAAAACCATCGCCTCGGCGAGGTCGGGAAAGGCGCCGGAGACGTCGTCGCCGGTGCGCGAATAGAGCCGGCGGATGCCGCCTTCCGACACCGCCTGGACGCGGATGCCGTCCCACTTCCACTCGGCCGCGTAATCGGCGGGGTCGAGCCTGTCGAGATCGCCGTCGCCGACCGGGTTGGACAGCATCACCGGCCGGAACAGTGCCCGCGCGGCCCTCTCGGGCTTTGCGGCCTTGCCTTCCAGCCATGCGAACAAGGCTGTGTACGGCGGCGACAGCCCGTGCCAGAGTTCCTCGATCTCGGCGACGTCGACCTTGCCGAAATCCGCCAGTGCCTGCTTGGCCAGCCGCGCCGACACGCCGATGCGCAACCCGCCGGTGACCAGCTTGATGATGGCGAAGCGGGCCGAGATGCCGGCACTGTCGAGCAGGTTTGACAGCACTTTCGGGCCGTCGGAGCGGCTCGCCGCCTGCAGCTTCGCGACCACCTCACCGAGCGTCGGCTCACGGTTCGGTATGGTTCCGGGCGTCTGCGGCCAGACCAGCGACACGGTCTCGGCGAGATCGCCGACATAGTCGTAGGAATAGCCGAACAGCACCGGGTCCATGCGTTCGGTCACCAGCATGCGCAGCATCGCCGGCTTGATCGCGGCGATGTTGAGATCGCCGGTGATGGCAGCCAGCGCCAGCCCGCGATCAGGATCCTCGACGCTGCGGAAATAATCGGTCAGCAGCGTCAGCTTGCCGTTGCGCGACGGCGTCAGCACAAGGCGGTCGAGCAGTTCGGCGAAGCGATTCATGCCATCAATCGCCCTCGTCCTCATACCCCACCAGATGCAATGGCCGCGCAGCGATCCCTTCGAGTTCGCACCAGCGCACCAGCGCCTCCTCGCGCCCGTGTGTCACCCAGATTTCCTCTGCCCCGGTTTCCTTGATCGTGGCGGTCAGTTCGTCCCAGTCGGCATGATCCGAAATGATCAGCGGCAGCTCGACGCCGCCCTGCTTGGCGCGCTGGCGGATGCGCATCCAGCCCGAGGCGAAGCAGGAGATCGGATCGGGAAAGCGCCGCGCCCAGCGATCGGCGAAGGCGGCCGGCGGGCCGACGACGATGGCGCCGGTGAAATCATCCTTGCTGGCGCTCTCCACCGTCGCCGGCTCGAGCCTGCCGAGATCGATGCCCTGGCTCTGGTAGTAGTCGCTGAGCTTGGCCAGCGCGCCGTGGATATAGATCGGCTTGTCGTAGCCAGCGTCGCGCAACAGCCGCATCACCCGTTGCGCCTTGCCCAGCGCGTAGGCTCCGATGAGATGCGAGCGTTCGGGGAACTGCGCCGACGATTTCAGGAGCCGCGCGATCTCCTCCTCGTCCGGCGGGTGGCGAAACACCGGCAGGCCGAAGGTTGCCTCGGTGATGAACACATCGCACGCGATTGGCTCGAACGGCAGGCATGTCGCGTCCTGCTGCCGCTTGTAGTCGCCGGAGGCGACGATGCGCATGCCCTGACGCACGACCGCGATCTGCGCCGAGCCCAGCACATGGCCGGCCGGATGAAAGCTGATGTCGACGCCGTTGAAGGCAATTCGCTCGCCCAGTCTAGCCGCCTGTGTCGTGCCTGCAAAACCCTCGCCATAGCGAAGCCTCATGATGTCCAGCGTCTGCTGCGTCGCCAGCACCGAGCCGTGGCCGGAGCGTGCGTGGTCGGAATGGCCGTGCGTGATCAGCGCCCGGTTGACCGGCCGCACCGGGTCGATGAAGAAGTCGCCCGGCGGGCAGTAAAGGCCCTCGGGCCGGGGATGGAGCAGGTCGCTGGCGCGCATCGTTCCAAGATAGTGGCTAATTCGGGCGCGGGAAGCCTGTTGCAAGAGACTGCTGACTCGTCCTACAGCCACCCGCCGGGCAGCAGTCAGGCAACGCACTCTGAGGCCTGCGGATGCCTCTGCTGCGAAAAAGCCCCAATCGCATGCCGGATTATGTCGGGGCAGTGTCGTAAGGAGGGATTTTCCATGCGCTGGAACATGATGGCCTTGGCCTCTTGCCTCGTTATGGCGGGCTGTGTCGGCAACTCCATGTCCGAGCGCCAGGACGAAAACGTCCAGTCTTCACTGCAGTATGACAGCGTGCCTTGCGGCCAGTTGCTGGCGCAACGCAACGCCCTGGCTCGGCAATACAATCTGTCCCAGCAGGCCAAGCCGACATTCTCCAACCCCGCGATGGGCTTCGGCCCGTTCATTCCGGATATCCGCTCCAAGACCAAGCGCGATGCCGACAAGGCAAGCGGCGAGATCGACGCCATGAACCGGTCTATCGAGCGCCGCGATTGCGGCAAGCCGGACAAGCAGAAGAAGTTCGCTCTGCCCGGCTGACGCAGGTCGCCTAGTCTAAGGCGATCCCGATGACCACATGCCAGCGGCCTAATATCCCGCTTTGCGGTCCACCAGGTTCTCCAGCTTTTCGCCCCGCTCGAAGGCGTCCATCTGGCGCAGCATGATCGGCGCCAGGTGGACGGGATCGGACGTGGCCGCGGCATGCGGCGTCACGAACACTTTCGGATGGGCCCATAGCGGGCTGGTCTTCGGCAGCGGTTCGACCTCGAACACGTCGAGGCTCGCTTCCTTCAGCGTGCCGTCGTCCAGCGCGCGCACGATGTCGGCATCCTTCTGCAGGCGGCCGCGACCAGCATTGATCAGCACCGAGCCGCCAAGACCGTTGCGCTTGCGCAATTCCTTCAGCACGCCGTAATTGATGATACCCTTGGTATCCGGCGTCAGCGGCAGCAGCACGACCAGTATGTCTGTGGCATTGAGGAACGGGATCAGCCCGGCCTCGCCGCAATAGGTCGCGACACCTTCCATCGGCCGGTCGGTGCGCGACCAGCCATTGACCGCGAAGCCGAGCGACAGCAGCGCCGACGCCGCCGCGCGGCCGAGACTGCCGAGCCCCATGATGCCGACAGAGATATCTTCAGCGGTGCGCTGCGCCGGCTCGCGCCATATCTTCTTCGGCTGCTGCGACCGGTACAGCAGGCCCTGGCGGTGATGATCGAGCACCCGCCAGACGACATATTCGGTCATGTGCTGGGCCAGGTTGCCGGCGACGACCTTGACGATCGGCACGTCCGGCAGGCTGGGATCGGAGAAGATGTGGTCGACACCGGCGCCGATCGAGAAGATGGCGCGCAGATTGGGCAGCGACCCCAACAGGTTCGGCCGCTGTTTCCACACCACCGCATAGGTGATCGAAGGATCGCTGGCGCCGTCCGGCTCGAGCACCACCTCGCGCTCTGCGGACAGCAGTTCGCGCCAGCGCTGCGGGTGAAAGCCGGTGACGGCAAGCAGGATTTTGCCTTTTTCCATTTATGGATTTTGTCCTGTTGTTCGGTTTGGAGCAATTGCGGGAAAGGCGCAAGGCGGCTTTCCGTCCGGAATTGCGAAGGAAGGAGTCACTCGCTGACGACCCCCGTCGGGGCGGTTTCTATCTTGAAGGCGGCCGAGATCAGCGCCCGAGTATAGTCGGTTTGCGGCTTTTCAAAAATCTGTTCGGAAGGACCGGCTTCGACGATCTGGCCATTGCGCATGACGATGACATCGTTGGCCAGGGCCCGGATGACCTTGAGGTCGTGGCTGATGAAGAGATAGGCGAGGTCATGCTTGGCCTGCAGGCTGCGCAGGAGGTCGACGACCTGCGCCTGCACGCTCATGTCGAGCGCCGAGGTCGGCTCGTCCAGCATGACGAAACGCGGGTTGAGCACCATGGCGCGAGCAATGGCGACGCGCTGGCGCTGGCCGCCGGAGAATTCGTGCGGATAGCGGTTGCGCGTCGCCGGGTCGAGCCCGACTTCCTTCAGCACGTCGACCACCTTGTCGTCGCGCTCGTCGAGCGACAGCTTCGGCTCGTGGATCTTCAAGCCTTCTTCGATGATCTCGGCGATGGACATGCGGGGGCTCAGCGAGCCGAAAGGATCCTGGAAGACGATCTGCAATTCGCGCCTGAGCGGGCGCATGGCGTTGAACGAGAGCTGGTTGATGTCGCGCCCGTTGAACTGGATGGTTCCGCTCGACGAGATCATCCGCGCCAGCGCCAGGCCGAGCGTGGTCTTGCCCGACCCGGACTCTCCAACCACGCCCAGCGTCTGGCCGGCCCGCACGGTGACATCGATGCCGTCGACCGCCTTCACATGGTCGACGGTGCGTCGGAAGAAGCCCTGCTTGATCGGAAACCAGACTTTGATGTCCTTGCCGGTCATCACGGGTGCCGCGGCGCTGTTGGCCGCGGGTGGCTTGCCCTTGGGCTCGGCCGCCAGGAGATGGCGCGTATAGGCGTGCTGCGGATTGGCGAAGATGTCCTTGGTAGGCCCCATCTCGACGATCTTGCCCTTGGTCATCACGCACACCCGGTCGGCGATCTTGCGCACGATGCCGAGATCATGGGTGATGAACAGCATCGACATGCCCTTGCGGCTTTTCAAGCCGGCCAGCAGCTCAAGGATCTGCGCCTGCACGGTGACGTCGAGCGCCGTCGTCGGCTCGTCGGCGATCAGGAGTTCCGGCTCGTTGGCCAGCGCCATGGCGATCATGACGCGCTGGCGCTGGCCGCCGGACAGCTGGTGCGGATAGGCGTCGAGGCGCTTCTGCGGCTCGCGGATGCCGACCTCGTTGAGCAGGGCCAGCGTGCGCGCCTTGGCCGCGCGGTCCGCCATGCCCTGGTGCAGCTTCAGGATCTCGACGATCTGCTGCTCGATCGTGTGCAGCGGATTGAGCGAGGTCATCGGCTCCTGGAAGATCATGGTGATCTTATTGCCGCGCACCTGCCGCAGTTGCTTCTCGTTCATGGCGAGCAGGTCGGCGCCCTGGAACAGGATCCTGCCCGAGGGGTGGCTTGCGCTGGGATAGGGCAAGAGCTTCAGCACCGACAGCGCCGAGACCGATTTGCCGGAGCCGGATTCGCCGACCAGCGCCACCGTCTCGCCCTTGGCGATGTCGAAGGAGATGTGATCGACGGCCAGCGACTGCTGTCCGCCTTGCGCAAAGGCGACGCTGAGGTCCCGGACCGAGAGCAGGGGAGGCTCGCTCATCGGAACGTCTTGCGCGGATCGAAGGCGTCGCGTGTCGCTTCGCCGACGAAGACCAGCAGCGACAGCATCAGCGAGATGACGACGAAGCCGGAAATGCCGAGCCACGGCGCGTTGAGATTGCGCTGCGCCTGCTTGAGCAATTCCCCAAGCGAGGCCGAGCCCGGCGGCAGGCCGAAACCGAGATAGTCTAGCGAGGTCAGCGTCGAGATCGAGCCTGAGAGCAGGAACGGCAGGAAGGTCAGTGTCGCCACCATGGCGTTGGGCAACAGGTGCCGGAACATGATGGTGCGGTTGCGCACGCCGAGCGCGCGCGCCGCGTTGACGTACTCGAAATTGCGCGCGCGCAGGAATTCGGCCCGCACCACGCCGACCAACGCCACCCAGGAAAACAGCAGCATCAGCCCGAGCAGGATGAAGAAGCCCGGCGGCAATATGGCGGCGACGATGAGCAGGAGATAGAGCACGGGAATAGCCGACCATATCTCGATGAAGCGCTGGAACAGCAGGTCCGTCCAACCGCCGAAATAGCCCTGTAGGGCGCCGGCCGCGACGCCGATCAGAGCCGAGCCGGCGGTCAGGATCAGTCCGAACAGCACCGAGATGCGGAAACCGTAGATGACCCGCGCCAGCACGTCGCGCGCCTGGTCGTCGGTGCCCAGCCAGTTCCAGTTACCGACGCTGCAGGCCGGATCATCAGCCCCTTGCGGGTACTGGTTGCAGCGCGTCTTGGCGTCATACTGCCAGGACGGCTTGGCCGGGGCTGCTTCGGGAATGGCGTTGTTGACGGTCTGGTATGAATAGCGGATCGGCGGCCAGATCATCCAGCCATTGGCGTTGATCTCGTCCTGGATCACCGGGTCGCGATAGTCGGTGACGGCATAGAAGCCGCCGAACTTCTCTTCGGGATAGGCGACCAGCACCGGAAACAGGATCTCGCCCTTGTAGGAGGCGATGATCGGCTTGTCGTTGGCGATGAATTCGGCGAACAGCGACAGCACGAACAGGACAAGGAAGATCCACAGCGACCAGTAGCCGCGCCGGTTGGCCTTGAAGTTCTGCAGGCGGCGCTTGTTGAGCGGCGACAGAAACGGCCGCGGCATCCGCTCCGGCACGACCCCGGCGGTAACACTTGCCTCCGACATCAAACGTCTCTCCGCTCGAAATCGATGCGCGGATCGACCCAGGTGTAGATGAGGTCGGACAGCAATCCGACGAACAGGCCGAGAAGCGAGAAGATGTAGAGGTTGGCGAACACCACGGGATAGTCGCGTTCGACCACCGACCGGAAGCCGAGCAGGCCGAGCCCATCGAGCGAGAAGATGTTTTCGATCAGCAGCGAACCGGTGAAGAAGGCCGAGATGAAGGCGCCGGGAAAACCGGCGATGACGATCAGCATGGCGTTGCGGAAGACATGGCCATAGAGCACCTGCCGTTCCGAGAGGCCCTTGGCGCGGGCGGTCACCACATACTGCTTGCGGATTTCCTCCAGGAAGGAATTCTTGGTCAGCAGCGTCGTCGTGGCGAAAGCCGACAGCACCAGCGCCGTCAGCGGCAAGGTCATGTGCCAGAGATAGTCCCCGATCTTGGCCGGCCATGACAACTGGTCCCAATTGTCCGAGACGATGCCGCGCAGCGGGAACCAGTCCCAGAACGAACCACCGGCAAACAGCACCATCAGCATGATGCCGAACAGGAAACCCGGAATGGCATAGCCGACGATGACGACGCCGCTGGTCCAGATGTCGAAGGGGCTGCCGTCCTTCACCGCCTTGCGGATGCCGAGCGGGATCGAGATCAGGTAGGACAGGAGCGTGATCCACAGCCCGATCGAGATCGACACCGGCATTTTTTCCAGGATCAGGTTGAGCACCGAAATGTCGCGGAAATAACTGTCGCCGAAATCGAACCGGATATAATTCCACAGCATCAGGCCGAAGCGCTCGAGCGGCGGCTTGTCGAAGCCGAACTGCTTCTCCAGCTTCTTGATGAATTCCGGATCGAGCCCCTGCGCGCCGCGATATTTTGAACCGACGTCACCGGCGGCATCGAAATTACCGCCGCCCGCATCGCCGCCGCCACCGCCCAGACGGTCGCTGCCGCCCTGGTTCGTCAGCTTGGCGATGACCTGCTCGACCGGGCCGCCGGGCGCAAACTGGATGACGGCGAACGAGATCGCCATGATGCCGAACAGGGTCGGAATCATCAAAAGGATGCGGCGCAGGATATAGGCGCCCATCAGATGGTGCCCTCCCGACGCATGTGATTGGCGAAACCGTCGATGAACGCGCCTCTTTCCCCGTCACTATACGGGCAGAGGATGCCGGTCCACCCTCCGCAGCTGCGGCGCAGCTGCTGCGGAGGACGGGCAGGCAGGTGAGGGGCGGTGCTTACGCCCGCAAGAAATTCAGCCTTTGCCAATTTTTGCCGCCTTGCCCTTGTCGAACCACCACAGCGTCTCGACCGGAAAGCCGAAATCGGGCTTTTGCTCGACGAAGCCGAACATGTCCCAATAGGCGACGCGGTGATTCGCCAGATAGTATGTTGGAATCCAGTCCAGCCGCGCGCGCAAGACCCGATCGAGCGCTCTGAGCGCGGTGACGAGTTCGGACCGGCTTTGCGCCTTGCCGGCTGCCACGATCAACGCGTCGATGGCCTTGCTTTCTGTTCCGGGGTAGTTGCGCTGCCCCGGGATTTTCGCCATTCGAGAATCATAGAGCATCTCCAGGCTGTCATCAGTCGGCGTCGCCCCGATCGACCAATGCAGCACGGTAAGATCGAAGTCGAAATCGCTCTGCCGCTGTTCATATTGCGCCGAATCGACCTGCCGGATCGAAGCGTCGATCCCGATCGCCTTCATATTCTCGGACCATGGGGTGTAGATGCGAACGATGCCGTCATCCTCCGTCAGCATTTCCACCCGCAGCCGCTCGCCCTTGTCGTTGACGACGAAATTGCCCGCCCGCTTCCAGCCGGCTTGCGCGAGCAATCTCGAAGCCTCGCCCAGCAGCTTGCGATCATGGCCTGACCCGTCGGACAGAGGCTGCGTCACGGCTTCGCCAAAAACCTCCGGTGGCAACTCGGCCCGGAATGGCTCCAGCAGGACCAGTTCCTCAGGCGAGGGCAAGCCTTCGGCCTTGTAATCCGACCGTTCGAAGTTCGATTGAGAGCGCTCGTAAGAGCCATAAAACAACGCCCGCTTCATCCATTCGAAATCGAAACACCGGGCGATCGCCCGTCGCACCCGCTCATCGCGGAATTGCGCACGACGCTGGTTCAGTGCGACGCCCTGCATGTCTGGCGTCTTCTCGCCGGGAAATTCCCGTTTGACGACCTTGCCGTCCTTGAGCGCCGGAAAATCGTAGCCGGTCGCCCAGACCCGCGCGGTAAACTCCTCGCGAAAATGCGTGTCACCCTTCTTGAAGGCTTCGAACGCCGCCTGCCGGTCGAGATAGAAGTCGATGCGGATACGGTCGAAATTATACTGGCCGCGATTCACCGGGAGGTCGCGGCCCCAATAGTCGGGCACGCGCTCATATTCGACTGTCTGTCCCGCGGCCACTCGCCCCATTTTGTATGGTCCCGAGCCGAGCGGCGGCGTCATCGTCGAGGCATTGAAATCATTGACCGCATAAAAGGCCTTGGACACGATCGGCATCGCCACGATCCTGAGGATGTTTTGCGCGGACTGTTCGCCGTTGAAGGTAAGGTTGAGGGTGAGTGGATCCTCGGCGACCGCGTCGGTCATATACCGCAACGCCTGGGAAAGGTTCGGATGCCCTTGCTCTTTGTAAAGCTTCAACGCGAAGACGACGTCTTCGGCGGTTAGCGGCGAGCCGTCGTGGAAACGCGCTTGCGGTCGCAGCGCGAAGCGGAAGCCGTTGCGGTCTTGCGACAAGGTGACGGACTCGGCAAGCAGGCCGTAGACCGCATCCGGCTCGTCGAGCGCGCTTGCCATCAAGGAATCGAAACAGAGTTCGGTGCGCGGCGGCGCATCTCCTTTCAATACCAGGGAATTCAACGTGTTGAAGGTCAGGAAGCTTTGGTTGAGCGTGGCGTTCGGCGGCGCGAAATTCATCTGGCCGCCCTTGGGTGCATCCGGATTGACGTAGTCGAAATGCGTGAAATCCGGTTTGTATTTGAGGTCGCCGTAGGCGGACAGGCCGTGCAGTTTGGTGCCGGTCGCAACATTGGCAAAGGCTTTTCCGGGCAACAGGGCGGCGACAGCGGCGGCACTGCCCAGGCCCAGGAAATCGCGACGGGGCAGCACCGCCATCAATTGTTGCCCTTGTATTTGGCCGCCAGCGCCTTTTCCTTCTCCGGATCGATCCACCAGGAATTCTGGTCGGCGCCGATATAGCTCGGCTGTTTGGCGGGAATGCCGAATTTGTTCCAGTAAGCCAGCCAGACCACGGCTCGATAGTACTGCGGCACGACGTAGTAGTTCCACAGCAGCACGCGGTCGAGCGCATGGGTGGCGGCAACCAGATCGTCGCGGTCGGTGGCGAAGATGATGCGGTCGACCAGGGCATCGACGACCGGGTTCTTGATGCCGGCGTAGTTGCGCGACCCCGGCCGGTCGGCTGCCCTGGAACTCCAGAAGTCGCGCTGCTCATTGCCAGGCGATTCCGACTGGCCGAGTTGCCCGATAATGACATCGTAGTCGAAATTGTTGACGCGGTTGACGTACTGGGTCTGGTCGATGATGCGCAACGTGGCGTCGACGCCGATCTTGCGCAGATTGGCGATATAGGGGCTGGAGATGACCTGGTCGGTGTCGTTCCAGCCGAGTATCTCGAACTTGAACGGCTCGCCGGTCTTGGCATTGACCATCTTGCCGCCCTTGATCACCCATCCAGCCTTGGCGAAGAGGTCGACTGCCTGCTTCAGGTATTTCCGCTCGGCCTGCGGCGAATCGTAGACCGGCAGCTTGAATTCCTGGGTGAACAGTTCGGGCGGCAGCTTGTCGCGATACTGTTCAAGAATTTCCAGCTCCTTGCCTTGCGGCAAGCCGCTGGAGGCCAGTTCAGTTCCCTGGAAATAGCTGCTGGTGCGGGTGTTGAACCCGTAGAACAGCGTACGGTTCATCGTCTCGAAGTCGAAAGGATAGGTCAGCGCGGCCCGCACCAGGCGGTCCTGGAACAGCGGGCGCCTCTGGTTGAGCATGAAAGCCTGCATCGGCTCTGGCGAGGTGGTTTTGAATTCCTGCTTGATGACATCGCCGGCCTTGACCGCCGGGAAATCATAGAATGTCTTCCAGCGCTTCGAACTGTTTTCCGGTTTGATGTCGTCAAGTCCGCCCTTGGTGAAGGCCTGCCAGGCGGCATTGTCATCAAGAATGTAAGTGAAACGCTGCCTGTCGAAATTCTCGCGACCGACCTTCACCGGCAGCTTGGCACCCCAATAGTCCGGCACGCGCTGCCAGACGATTTCCGAGCCAGGCTTGAAGCTGGCGATCTTGTAGGCGGCGGAGCCGAGCGGCGGCTCCAGCGTCGGCCTGGTGACGTCGCGCTTCTTGCCGTTGGCATCCGTGCCTTCCCACCAGTGTTTCGGTAGCACGGCGAGGTCACCCAGGATTTTAGGCAGCTCGCGGTTGCCCTTCTGGCTGAAATGAAACTCGACTTCGCGATCCGAGACGGCCACGGCATCCGTGACATTCTCGAAATAGCGGCTGTACATCGGGCTGTTCGCCTTCAGCACCTGGAATGACCAGATCACGTCGTCGACGGTGATAGGCTGGCCGTCATGCCATTTCGCGCGGGGGTCGAGCCGGTAAGTCGCCGAGGAAAAGTCGGCCGGGTATTTGTAGGCGTCGGCGATCAGCGGATGGCTGACACTGCCTTCGTCGGTCGCCTGCTCCATCAGCGTGTCGTAGAGCAGGCCGCCGCCGAACCCGACCAGGCCGGCGGCCGGTGAACCCTGCACGATATAGGGATTGAAGCTGTCGAAAGTGCCCAGTACCACCGAATTCAGCGTGCCGCCTTTGGGTGCGTTAGGGTTCACGTAGTCGTAGTGCTGGAAATTGTCGCCATATTTGGATTCGCCGATCAGCGATGAAGTGGTGCGCCACTCATCGGCCAGGGCCGCCTGCAACCCCGCGGCCAGCAGGGCCGCCGCCAGCAACGATTTGAGAAGCACTCGGCCAAGCGTCATCCACTGTCCTCTTCGCGATGCGTGCCATCATCCAGAAAGGCAATCTAGATGATTTGCCGCGCGTGAAAACCGCCATGCGCGGCTTTGTCGCCGTAGAGGCGGTTTTCCTAACGAAAAAGCCGGGCTGAACCCGGCTTTTTCAAGGTCGTCGAGACTATATCCGGTTTATTGAGCAGGCGCCGGTGCCGGGGCGGCCGGAGCTGGTGCGGCGGGAGCCGCAGGCGCCGCCGGCTTGGCGGGAGCTGCGCCTTCGGCCGGCTTGGCCGGTGCGGCCCCTTCGGCGGGCTTGGCGGGGGCGGATGCATCGGCGGCAGCGCCCGGCGCGGGCAGCGGCTTGGGATTGTCCGACAGCGTGCGCAGATAGGCGATGACGTTGGCGCGGTCTTCTTCCTTCGGCAGGCCGGCAAAGCCCATCGCCGTGCCTTTCACGAATTTTTTCGGCGAGGTGATGAAGTGGTTGATGTTGTCGTAGGTCCACTTCTCGGTGCCGCCCTTGGAAAACTCCTTCATGCCGGCCGAATAGGCGAAGCCCTCATGCTCGGCGACCGGGCGGTCGATGAGATCCCACAAATCCGGGCCGACCTTGTTGGGGCCGCCCTTCTCGCCGGAGTGGCAGGCCTGGCATTTCTTGAAGATGGCAGCGCCCTGTTCGGCACTTGCGTTGGCCAGAAGATCCGCGATCGGCTTTTCGGCGGCTGCCGGAGCGGCGGGGCCGCCCTCGGCGGGCTCGGCGGCCTCGATGGCGAAGCCGGGCTTTTCCGGAGCGGGCGAGGCAAACAGCGCGTCCGACACGATGCCGACCGAGAACACCACGAAAACGGTTCCGAGCAATCCGGCGAGCAGCTTGTTGACTTCGTTGGAATCCATACGCCCCTTGCTCCCTTTTCCGGCGGACCGATCCGTCCACTCCGTCCGTCGGTATCGAGACCTGCCCTCCAGAGCCGGTCAAATCGCGCGGAAACTAGGTCTTTTGCTCCGGCGTTGCAACACCTATAAGGGCGCTTCCAGTGAGACCTTTTGCCACTTTCCCCTCCTCGTTTCGAACGCCCGCCAAACCGATGTCCACCTTGATCCTGATCCCCGCCCGCATGGCCTCGACCCGGCTCCCGGGCAAGCCGCTGGCCGACATTGCCGGCGCCCCGATGATCGTCCATGTCGCGCGCCGCGCCGCCGAGGCCGGGCTTGGCCGTGTGGTGGTGGCGACCGACACGCAAGGCGTGGCGGAAGCGGTGCGCGCGCATGGTTTCGAGGCGGTGATGACGCGCTCGGACCACGAATCGGGTTCGGACCGGATATTCGAGGCCCTGACGGTGCTGGATCCGGCAAACAAGGTCGAAACCATCGTCAATGTGCAGGGTGACCTGCCGACCATCGATCCCGCGATCATCGTGGCCTCGCTCAGGCCGTTCGAGGACAAGGCGGTGGACATCGCCACGCTCGGCGTCGAGATCGAGCGCGACGAGGAAAAGACCAATCCCAACGTCGTCAAGATCGTTGGCTCGCCATTGTCGGCCACCAGGCTGAGGGCGCTTTATTTCACCCGGGCCACCGCGCCCTGGGGCGAGGGCGCGCTCTATCATCATATCGGTCTCTATGCCTATCGCCGCTCGGCGCTCGAGCGCTTCGTGGCGCTCAAGCCGTCGCCGCTTGAACGCCGCGAGCGGCTGGAGCAGTTGCGGGCGCTGGAAGCCGGCATGCGCATCGACGCCGAGATCGTGCGGTCGCTGCCGCTCGGCGTCGACACGCCGCAAGACCTGGAACGGGCCAGAACGATCCTTTCAAACTGAGCGCCGAACCGACACCCCTTCAACGAGAATTGGCCATGCCTGAAAAGACCAACAGAATATCCTTCCAGGGCGAGCCCGGCGCCAATTCCGACACCGCCTGCCGTAACGTCTATCCCTCGATGCAGCCTTTGCCATGCCCGACCTTCGAGGACGCGTTCAACGCGGTCGAGACCGGCAAGGCCGATCTCGCCATGATCCCGATCGAGAACACCATCGCCGGGCGCGTCGCCGACATTCACCATCTGCTGCCGGAATCGAGGCTGCACATCGTCGGCGAATATTTCCTGCCCATCCATTTCCAGCTGATGGTGCTGCCAGGTGTGAGGCGTGACGAGATCAAAACCGTGCACAGCCACATCCATGCGCTCGGCCAGTGCCGCAAATACGTCCGCAAAAATGGCTGGAAGGCGGTTGTCGCCGGCGACACGGCGGGCGCGGCCAAGATGGTCTCCGAGGTCAAGGACCGCACCATGGCCGCCCTGTCCCCGGCATTGGCCGCAACGCTCTACGGCCTTGACATCATCGAGGAGAATGTCGAGGACACCGATTCCAACGTCACGCGCTTCGTCGTCCTGACCAAGAACAAGCAGTGGGCCGAACGCCCGTCGCCTGACGCCAAGATGATGACGACCTTCATCTTCCGCGTCCGCAACGTGCCGGCCGCCCTCTACAAGGCGATGGGCGGTTTCGCCACCAACGGCATCAACATGACCAAGCTCGAGAGCTACCAGCTCGGCGCCTTCACGGCGACACTGTTCTACGCCGACATCGAGGGCCACCCCGACGATCCGCTGGTCAAGCTGGCGCTGGACGAGCTTCGCTTCTTCTCGCGCGAAGTGCGGATCCTCGGCGTCTATCCGGCGAGTGAGTCACGCGAGCAGTGGAAGGTAGCGGATTAGAGCGGAATGAATTGAGGCTGAATCGGGTGGGATTCCCTAAGGCTTGCAAATCTGATTCAACATGCTGGCTGGGC